>CAMWID010000092.1 GCA_947174235.1 uncultured Porphyromonadaceae bacterium
TGGCTCTTGCCAAGAAAGCAGCCGAGGAGGCAAAGGCTGAGGCTATCGCCGCAGCGGTAGCCGAGGTTGAGAAGCTCCAGTCGGAGATGTCTGACGCCAATGCTGAGACTGCCAAAGAACTTGCCGCGCTTTCAGGAAAAATCGAAGGTATTGAGGCAGGTCTGAGCAAGATCGACATGGGTAAGGTCGAGGCTACTATCGGTGAGCTTTCCGGTACAATCGCAGAGGCAAACAAGCAGCTTGAGGCTGTAAAGGTTCAGATCGCCGCTCTCGAGAAATATCAGGCTGCCATCTCCGCACTTCAGGGAGACGTTGCTGATCTCAAAGGCAAGGTTGCCGCAATCGAGACAATCAAGACAGATCTTGCTGCTGTTCAGAAAAAGGCTGCCGAGAACGCTGCTGCAATCCAGGCAAATAAAACAGCTATCGGAGAAGCTAAAACAGAGATCGCCGCTATCAAGGGTGAGCTTACCAAACTGTCAGCCGCCATCTCAACTAAGGTTTCAAATGCAGTCAATTCAATTGCCAAAATCCTTTCTCAGCGTCTTACTTCTGTGACACTTGTTCCCGAGCTTTACGTAGGCGGTATCCCCACTATCGAGTTCGAGTCTGCAAGGTATACCAAGAAGGTGTTCAAGAACAACGATTGGGTTGCACCTACAGAAGGACAGAAGGAATTTGTCATCACCAACAATGCTACTACAGCTCAATATCGTCTTAACCCCGGTACACTCAAGACCGAGGATATCGACGTTAAGAATATGGAATATGTAACAAAGGTTGCAACAACCCGTGCTACAGATCCTGCTGTTGTTACTGTTAGCAATGCAAAAGTAGAGGACAACGGTCTCCTTACTGTAAATCTTGGAAAGGCTACAACAGAATCATTGAATCTGTCAGGCAACAAGATCTACACAGTTTCATTGAAAGTTCCTGTAGCGTCCAAGCATCTTTTTGAAGGAGAGACTTCAGCAGATGTTTATTCAGAGTTCACCCGTCTGTCAGAGACTTACTTCCAGCCGAAACTTAATTTCGTGAAGGATGCAGCTCTTATGAGTGAGGATGGTAACGGTCATCTTTGGATTGGGAAAGACTCTACTGTACTTTATAATTCGGCTGCGGGTCAATACGTTGTAAAGAATATTGTTTACAATGAAACTTTGGATCTCAACACACTTGTTGAGGGTTGCAAATTCTTCAGTCCATCTAATCACCCGAATATTTCTGTTGATAAGCTCGCGGAATATGGTCTCGGAATCAAATATGCAGTTGCTACAAAAGCATATACCCCGACTGCTCCCGACAATACCAACCAGCAGGTATTTGCCAAGATTGACGGCAGCATCCTGACTCCGGTAGCTGCTTCCGGTGCGACTGACAATGAGAACATTATCGGTAAACAACCTATCATCAGGGCAACTCTTTACGATCTCAACAACAACAATGTTATTGAGGTGGGTTACTTCAAGGTTAAATTCACTGCTGCTGATATGAAACCTGAAGAGTTTGAGATCATTATCGAATCTGAAGGTCAAGCATGTACAGGCGCATCTACTGAGTATACTTGGGATCGTATGGCTAAAGAAGTCCTCGAAAAGCTCAACAACGAACAGGGTATGAGTAAGAATGACTTCTATAAGATATATACTCCGACTCAGTACACATATACCAATGCTACAATGGGTACTACCCTCAAGGTATATGAGGTAGGTGAATTGAATGCATCAACTCCGGTGATGACTTGGACTGCAACTGCCGCAGAACTTGGAATCCTCCATGTCGGTGAAAATCCGATGGAATATCCTATCACTGTAACCTTCAAGAATGGTCAAGGTCTCTATCCTGATGTGATCCTTAACTTTACATGGAAGGTAAATACTAAGGTAGGAGCACTTTCTCTCGGTTCAACCAACCCGATCAAGTGGACTAACAACACTATGAAGGTGACTGTCGTTCCGATGGGTATTCCTTATGACGGTTCTCAGACAGCTGTATACAACACCAATATTCTTGAAGGTCGCAACAAACCTTATGTAAATGGTCTTCTTTCTTGCGCTCAGTATAACATCGAATATGCTCCGCAGGCACAGCAGTCTCAGACTTACCTTGGTGAGCCTCTCACAGGCTTCAACGCATGGGAACTCACAAATGAGACTCAGAAAGACCTCAATGCTGTTAACTATGTGATAGCTAACACTGCTGCCGGTAAGAATCTTGCAAGCAAGGGTGGTACAATCAAGGTTAACTTCAATTCTGACATCAATGGTCTTACTCAGAACAGATCAGCATTGGTTGGTTCCATCAACCTTCAAGTTGTACCAATCCTCAGTCTTGAAACAACTACAGCAAGCGGTATCACAGATAACTCATCAGAGGTATCTATGAACCTTACTGACAACCTCGTTATCAAGGATGCTTATAATAATGTAGTTGCTAAGAGCAATACTGCAGCTGATAAGCACGCCGGTGACTATTGGAAGTTCTATGTAATTGAGAATCCTGTATTCGATGCTTCCAACATCAAGGTTGCTGCTACAAAAGACGGGGCTAATGCAGTTTCTCTCGCATCCCTCAACATGACAGCAAACATTGACAACACAAGTGGTAAGCTCACATTCCAGAACAATGGCTCAGCTATCGTATCTGACGCTTATCTGATTGTTCCTGTCAAGGTTGCTCACAAGTGGGGTGTTCTCGAAGACACTGTAGCAGTTCCTTTGAAAGCGAAACTCTGAGGAATAAGACACCACTCTTGATTTTTCGGAATCAAGACGTTAGACACAGGTGTTATTTTATACGTTAAGAACAAGTATTATTTTAGTGTAAAAATGTATAGAGCATATACATTATCATGAGCAGGGATAGCGGGTCAGTGATGATCCGCTATCCTATTTATATTCTGTCTTGTTTGTAAACTTTTTGCATTTTAATTTGGTTTTTAAAGAAAATGTTTATAAATTTGCGGCATAAATCAAAAACAGTATGAATAACAGTATAAATATGCGTGGTTGGTGGCGCATCGGCGATAATCTCCGATGGCGTTGACCGTGTGTATATACGATACGTTTTCAAGCTGTTTTAAAATTGAAAATATCCAAGCCATCGGAATGATTCATTCCGGTGGCTTTGTTTTTGCAGACAGTTATTCCGGAATGATTTATGAATCCGGGCAGCGCTTCGACGTATCGGAAGGCAGATGCTATTATTCAATCTGACGATGTGATCTTTCGACATCATAGACAAAACCAAAAGACAAATAAAAAACGCTGATATAATCCGCTATAAAATGGAAACTAAATTTATCGACCCTTTCCTCCCCGTTGATGAAAACGGATATTACGGACCGTTCGGAGGTGCTTACATCCCGGAGATCCTTCATTCAAATGTGGAGAAGCTTAAGGAAGCTTTCGCAAGATATATAGATGATCCCGGCTTTATCGCCGAATATGAGGGACTGCTCCGGGATTATGTGGGACGTCCGACCCCGCTCTACCATGCCGCAAGGCTTTCTGAGCATTTCGGCACGAATATCTATCTCAAGCGAGAGGATCTCTGCCATACAGGCGCGCATAAGATCAATAATGCCATCGGCAGCGTGCTGCTCGCAAAACGTATGGGGAAGACCCGTATCATAGCCGAGACCGGCGCGGGACAGCACGGAGTGGCTGTAGCGACAGTGTGCGCGCTTGCCGGTCTTGAATGCGTGGTCTACATGGGAGCCACCGATGTGGCTCGTCAGAAACCGAATGTGGAGAGGATCAAGATGCTTGGAGCTACCGTGGTGCCTGTGGAATCGGGCAACAAGACCCTTAAGGACGCCACAAACGAGGCGATACGCGACTGGTGCTGCAACCCTTCGGATACATTCTATGTGATAGGGAGCACGGTGGGACCGCATCCTTACCCGCAGATGGTGGCGCGTTTCCAGTCAGTGATCAGCAGGGAGATCCGTCGCCAGCTTAAATCGCTCACAGGGAGAGAGCTTCCAGATTATGTGGTGGCGTGCATAGGGGGAGGAAGCAATGCGGCGGGAGCCTTCTATCATTTCCTTAAAGAACCGGGCGTGAGACTCATAGCCGCTGAGGCGGCGGGACTGGGAGTGGATTCCGGAGAGAGCGCGGCGACAATCCGTCTCGGGAAGGAGGGAATCATCCACGGATCGCGCACTCTTGTGATGCAGACGGAAGACGGACAGATTGTGGAGCCATATTCCATCTCGGCGGGTCTGGATTATCCGGGTGTGGGACCGCTTCACGCTTGGCTCGCCACTTCCGGAAGGGCAGAGGTGCTTGCAGTGACAGACCGCGAGGCTCTTGACGCCGCTTATCTGCTCACCCGCACAGAGGGGATTATCCCCGCGCTCGAATCGGCGCATGCCCTTGCAGTGCCGGGACAAAAGAAATTCCGACCGGACGATGTGGTCGTGATCAATGTGTCGGGGAGAGGCGACAAGGATATGGAGACTTATTTGGGTAATTATAAAATATAAATTACAAATTATAAATTATAGGAAAATGTTGTTGTCACAGAATATATCGGTAATTTCGGCTGATCTGGAAACTCCAGTCGGACTTTACCTTAAAATACGGGACCTTTATCCATGTTCGGCTTTGCTGGAGAGCTCGGACTATCACACCTCGCAGAACTCGGTCTCCCTGATAGGGGTGGATCCGATAGGTTCGTTCACAGTGGTGAATGAAGAAATAATCTGCCGGTATCCTGACGGGAGCGAATCCAGAAAGAAGGCTGAAGATGTCACTTCCTCCTTGCGCGACTATATCCGTTCTTATTCAAACGAGGTGAACGATCCGAAAATATTCAACGGGCTTTTCGGATTTACCGCCTACGATGCCGTCCGCTATTTCGAGCCGTCGGTGCCGATTCAGGCGAGGGAAGATAAATTCAAGGATATCCCCGATATGCAGTATTTTCTATATAGGTTTGTGATTCAGGTGAATCATTATCGGAATGAAATGACCATCATAGAGAATATGCCGCAGGGAGAGTCTTCAAGAACAGAAGAGCTGATCTCGATAATACGCAACAATAATATCGCTGTCTATCCATTCAAGGCGTCGGACGATATAGAATCCACGGTGACAGACGAGGAATATGAGGCGATGGTGGCGAAAGGGATCGCCCATGCGCGTCGCGGAGATGTTTTCCAGATTGTCCCTTCGCGCAGGTTCTCCCAGGGATTTACAGGAGATGAGTTTAATGTCTACAGGGCGTTGCGTTGCGTCAATCCGTCGCCTTACCTGTTTTTCTTTGACTTCGGAAGTTTCAAAGTGTTCGGATCATCTCCGGAGACCCACCTCCGGGTCACCGCCGACCGGAAAGCGTATATCGACCCTATCGCGGGCACATTCAGGAGAACGGGTGATGACAGGAAAGATCACGAGCTTGCCGAACGTCTGCTCAAGGATCCGAAGGAGAACGCGGAGCACATCATGCTCGTGGATCTCGCGAGAAATGACCTTAGCCGCAGCGGCGGTAAGGTGAGGGTGGAATATCTTAAGCAGATACAGTTTTATTCCCACGTGATCCATATGGTGAGCCGGGTGGAGGCTCAGCTTCCGGAGGATGCCGATGTCTACAGGCTGTTTGGCGACACGTTCCCGGCGGGGACACTGAGCGGAGCGCCGAAGGTGAGGGCTATGCAGATAATCGACAGTCTCGAGCCGCACAGCAGAGTGACCTATGCCGGATGCATAGGTACTTTCGGGTTTGACGGCTCCATAAACCAGGCGATCACCATCCGCAGCTTCCTGAGCAAGGACAACCGGCTGTATTCGCAGGCGGGCGCGGGAGTTGTGGCGCGTTCAAATCCACACAGTGAACTGTGTGAGACCAACAATAAGCTCGGCGCTTTGGTGAAGGCTGTAGCCAAAGCTGAATCATTCACAAAATAAAAGCGGCAGACATGAAACTTCTGATACTTGACAATTACGATTCCTTCACATATAATATAGTCCATGCCGTAAGGGAATCAGGCGTGGAACCCACTGTGGCACGCAATGACAAGATCTCTCTTGAAGAGATAGACGCGTTTGACAAGATAATAATCTCTCCGGGACCGGGCATACCGTCGGAAGCCGGAATCCTTCCGGATATGCTGCGGACTTACGCCGGAAAGAAACCGATTTTCGGGGTGTGTCTCGGTCATCAGGCGATAGGGGAATGTTTCGGTGCGAGACTTGAGAATCTCGAGGATGTCTATCACGGGGTTCAGACCCCGGCACATGTCACCGGAGAGGATTATATCCTTGAAGGGATGGGGACGGATTTTCCGGTGGGAAGATACCATTCATGGATTGTAAGCGGAGAGGATCTGCCTGACTGTCTTGTCGTGACCTCACGTGATGACGACGGCAAAATAATGTCGCTCCGCCACAGGGATCTCGATATCCACGGAGTGCAGTTTCATCCGGAATCTCTCCTTACCCCGGGAGGAATAAAGATAATAGCCAATTTTATCAACCACGAAAACGGGTTATGATTTTTAAGCCTTGGATTATGAATCCTACATTTGATGAATTGTTAACTGTTTGAGATATTTATGAACCGCATATTATCAAACCTATTCGAGCACAAGAGCCTTACGCGTGAGGAAGCGAGGGATATCATGCTCAATATCGCCGACGGAAAATACAACGACAACCAGCTGTCGGCATTCATGACAGTATTCCTCATGCGCAGCATCACTCCGGATGAGCTGACAGGGTTCCGCGACGCGATATTGCAGCGGCGTATAGCCGTGGATTTCGGCGACGTGGACACCATAGATATTGTCGGCACGGGAGGAGACGGCAAGAATACATTCAATATCTCCACGGCATCATGTTTTGTAGTGGCGGGAGCCGGGAGAAAAGTCGTGAAGCATGGCAACTATGGCGCGAGTTCGGTATCAGGAGCCTCGAATGTGCTTGAACAGCATGGCGTGAAATTCACCGCCGATCCCGACAGGCTTCACGAGTCGTTGGAAAAGAGTGGCGTCAGTTTCCTGCACGCTCCGTTTTTCAGTCCCGCGCTGAAGAGCGTAGGACCGGTGCGCAGGTCTCTGAAGATGCGCACGTTTTTCAATATGCTCGGTCCCCTGGTCAATCCCACGCTTCCGAAAAACCAGTTGCTTGGAGTCTATAATCTCAAGCTGATGCGTCTTTACCGCTACATAGCCCAGAACGAGGGAATCAACTGCACGATTGTGCATTCGCTCGACGGATATGACGAGATCTCGCTGACATCTCCGTTCAAGGTCGTGAACAATAATTCGGAGAGAGTCATGGAGGCGAAAGATCTCGGTCTTTCAGGTGGTAGACAGGAGGATCTTTACGGAGGCGAGACAGTGGAGGAGGCTGCGAAGGTGTTTGATGATGTGCTTGCAAACCGTGCGTCCGCCCCCAAGAAGAATTGTGTGATAGCCAACGCCGCCTTCGCCATCCATACCCTTGAACCGTCGCTTTCTCTGGCTGAGGCGGTAAATGCCGCGAGGGAATCTTTGGAAAGCGGGGCTGCCCTCGGCAGTTTCAGAAAATTTGTAGAGGTGAACAGTTGAATTATCATGGCAGGAAACATACTTGAAAAGATAGCCGCTACAAAGCGGATGGAAGTGGAGGCGATGAAGAGGCTTATCCCGGCGGAGGCTTTGCGTGAGCATGCCGGGAATGTAGCAAGAACAGCGCTCTCCATGCGTGACTCGATTCTGAGTCAAGAGACGGCTGTCATAGCCGAGCACAAGCGTCGGTCACCGTCAAAAGGGGAGATATTTCCGATGAGTGAGGCAGGGGAGATCGCCTCGAGTTATGCGACAAACGGCGCGGCTGCAATGTCGGTGCTCACGGATACCCCCTATTTCGGAGGGTCTATGGCAGATCTCGCTGTGGCAAGGATGTCTGCCCCGGCGTTGCCGTTGCTCAGGAAGGAGTTTATCGTTGACGAGTATCAGCTTTATCAGGCGAGGATATACGGGGCTGACGCTGTGCTTCTGATCGTAGCCATGACCGGAGATGAGGATACGCGGCGGCTCAATGATGTCGCGCATGAGATAGGACTGCAGACTTTGGTCGAGATCCATACACCCGAAGAGGCTGCGTTTGTGCCGGATGATGCCGATATGGCGGGGATCAACAACCGTGATCTCACGTCTTTCTCTACTGACATATCCAATTCTGCGCGGTTGATAGACCGGCTTCCGTCCGGCATAGTGAAGATTGCGGAAAGCGGTATCAGGACACCGGATGATGTCAGGCGTCTTAAGTCTGTCGGATTCGACGGATTTCTGATAGGGGAGGCATTCATGTCGTCGTCCGATCCGGGAGCAACGTTGAGGGAATTTATTGAATACAACAGAGAAAGATGAGTAAGGGGAGATTGAAAATAAAAGTGTGCGGCATGCGGGACAGCGGCAATATTGCCGCTGTGGCAGGCTTGCATCCCGATTATATGGGTTTTATCTTTTATCCCCCTTCTCCGAGATATTGCAACTATCCTGATGCCATAGGGAGCATTCCGGAAGATATAATCGCGGTGGCTGTCACTGTAGATATGTCGGAACGGGATATAATTGCGTTGACACATAGATATGGATTCAAGGCGGTGCAGCTGCATGGAAGTGAGACTCCGGAATTATGCAGGAGATTGCGTGGGCGTGGGCTGACTGTGATCAAGGCGGTATCGGTGAAAGGTATGGAGAGCCTCGGATGTATAAGGGATTATGAGGGTAGTGTGGATATGTTTGTCTTTGACACCGCCTCCTCCTCGAAAGGTGGATCGGGAAGGAAATTTGACTGGACACTTATTTCTGACATGGATATAAAGACAGATTTTCTCCTGAGCGGGGGTATAGGTCCGGAAGACGCGGATGCCGTTTTGAGTTTTTCCCATCCTCATTACGCAGGCGTGGATCTGAACAGCCGGTTTGAAATCGTGCCCGGAATAAAAGATGCCGGGATGCTGGAGAAATTTGTCAGATCAATATTTAGTGACCGTCACTAAATGATGGTCAGGAAGTAGATATTATTTATTGTTTAAAAGAGATTTGAAATGAACAGACTGATAGATATACTGAATAAAAAAAGAGATAATTTGCTCTCCGTTTATTTTACAGCCGGATTTCCCCGGCTGGATTCCACGGTAGAGGTGATCAGTGCGTTATGTAAGGGTGGAGCGGACATGATCGAGGTCGGGATTCCGTTTTCAGACCCTATGGCAGATGGAAAGGTGATACAGCACAGCGGTACTGTCGCATTGCGCAACGGTATGTCGCTACGGTTGCTTCTCGATCAGGTGGAAGAGGCACGTAAGTCTTGCCCTGACACGCCGTTTATCGCTATGGGTTATCTCAACCCGATAATGCAGATGGGGGCTGAGAATTTTTTCAGGCGTGCCAAGGAGGCAGGTATAGACGGGGTAATTATTCCCGATCTGCCGTTTGATGACTATATGAAAGAATATAAAGGGATAAGCGACAGATATGACATTCCGGTTATCATGCTTATCACACCCGAGACATCTGAGGAGCGTATACGGTTGATCGACGGGAATTGCGAAGGTTTTATTTATATGGTTTCGGCGGCTTCGACCACAGGAGCACGTGACAGTTTCACCGAAGAGCAGATAGATTACTTCAAGAGGATCGACGGCCTCGGATTGCGGCATCCGAGGCTGATAGGTTTTGGTATTTCCAACAAGGCTACCTACGATGAGGCGTGCCGCTACAGCAACGGGGCGATAATCGGTTCTCAGTTTATCAAATGTCTTGAATCCACCGCGACTCCTGAGGAAGCGGTTGGTGCGTTGCTTGACAAGATCTCAAGGTAAAGCCTGTGTTGTGATGTTTTTTTGTGTAATAGAGGGTGCCGCATAATATGCGGCACCCTCGTTTTTCAGAATAGGCTCCTGATCTGCAGGAGCATTATGGCAAGTCCGAGCGCGTAGATAACGAATAAACCGAAAGTCGGGGATTGGAGAGGTGTGTCAGGTCTGTCTTTTTTCATAATTGTTCTGGCGTTTTGTTTTGATGCTGCAAAGGTATCGGGTATGGCTGCAAGATTATTTCAGTAAAATGTTTATAAATGTAAAAAAAGTAATGAATTCTCAGGTTAATCCATTACTTTCAAATATTCCTACGCAATTTACTTTCAGTGTTCAGGGGAGTCCAAGTATTTTATTATGAAGTCCGGTCGCAGTTTATAGTGTATGCTCGCAGGGGACGTCACAACATCTGGATCTCGTCAGAAGAGAGTCCTGTGGTTTTGATTATTATGTCTAACGGGATATTTAGGGATTTCAAATTTTTTGCCATTTCGACCATTGCTTCAGTCTTGCCTTCCTCCCTTCCTTCAAGTTTCGCGGTCTCGAGGCAGTCTTGCTCGATACGCAGATTGTCGAGATAATGCTCGTATGCTCTTCTCTCGTCCGGATTCATCTTCATGAAGTTGAGTTTGTCATTGGCCTCCCTGAGTCCAGGAGTGGAAGTGCCGGGGCGGACATGTCCGTTTTTGAGGTAGTCAATCCATTCCTCGAGAGGGGTTGAAGCCACTTTGTCGAACTCGTTTACCCGTATCAGGTAATATTCCGGGAACA
>CAMWID010000093.1 GCA_947174235.1 uncultured Porphyromonadaceae bacterium
GCGCGTTTTGCCATTTCATTTGCTGATTATGAATGCGAAGTTACAAAAAATAATCAAGATAGCGATAATCATAAACGAGTTATACTGGTGATGTATGAGTAATCTGAATCGTAATTTTCCTGTTGTCGGTTTGCTCATCCGGCAGGGAGGCGTTTTTATGTGCGAAGTTACTGCGTCCGGGGGCAACGTCAAGTGACGCTGTGCTTTCCGTCTGCGTCCGCAACCGTGAGCCTCCACAAATTTTCTCGTGCCTCCCAAATTTGGGTATCCCGGTCTTGCCGCTGACTCCACACTTGCCTTATGTTCCCTCTTGGACGCAGTTGTTGGCTTGCACGAAAAACGGCCAGCCCTGTCGAAGAAGCTCAAAGAGCTTCACAAAAGGGAAAAGAATTAGAACTCAAACTATAAGGAACTATGCGAGTAAAACACAAGAGGGAGGTGACACCATCATGTTCGGCATAGTGACGGGACTTATTGAGGACGAGTACGGTTATGTATCACTCAACGAGTTATCCGAGGTTGAACTCGACCTCAGAGCACAAGGCTATGGCAAACTGCGAGTGAGACAGCAGCCAGACTTCAAGCCGACCGTCTTGAAGAACCTACGCGATGACCGCTTGCAGAAGTTTCTCGCAAGATTCGAGGATTAATCAACCCGTCAGCCGTGGCACTATCCGCCACGGCTGACACAAACACCTAAAGACTATGTATATCGACGATTTGACTGATGCGGTGGTTGCTTGTGCCGAAGCCAAAGGCTGGCATGTGGAAGCGGGCATCATCTACAAGGAGCAGAAAAGTGAGTTTGAGTTTGGCAAGTACAGCCCTGCCGGACGCGACTTTTCCTTCAACGCCATAATGAAATGCGCCAACATCAACTCTCTTATCGAGAACATCGACAATTACTATGAGGGATTTAATGTTGACTCCGAGACATATATCTGGCTTGACCAGTCGGGGCATGGCAGAAATGGCGCTCCTTACAGAATGAGAGCCGTGCTTGAAGATATGGAATGCATCTATCTTGTCAGACGTTCTTCCCCATTTCGAAAGCCTGTTGCATATAGGGAGTATCGAAGATTTCCCCGTTCTGATATACCCCTTTGCCGAATATCACACCCATTTCTTTTGAGCCGGGAATACAGTCTGCCATGCCTCGCATACAAGCAAGTGCCGTATCCATAGTATGCTCTTCATCTTCGGCTGCAGTCATGATGTAATATAACTCCTTGTCACGGATAGTCTCATACTTTGCCACCATACGGTCGAACACCGCTTTCAACTGGGCTGAAACAGAATACATGTAGACCGGGGATGCGAATACAAGAACGTCCGCTTCGAGTATCTTAGGCATCAGAGCGTTCATGTCATCCTTCTTGCAGCATACGCCGTCGTGAGAACTACAATAGTAGCACCCGGAGCAGAAACCGATGTTGTGTGCGGAGATAAAATATTTTTCTACATCATGACCTGCCTCAGACGCTCCTTTAAGGAACTGGTCACAGAGCGTGTCGGAGTTACCTCCATGTCGGGGGCTACCCGACAATATCAATACTTTCTTTGCCATATATCATTTTTTTGAATATTTTTCTTTGATTATCCCGTAGGCTCGTCTGACGCAGGAATATATCTCGCTTTCGGGCATATCCTCGTTGAGATTCACCCTTAGCCAGAACTTCAAAGCCTTGTTCACCGGGGTGGTCACTGCCGAATATCGCTCTGAAATCCTTGCTATCTCTTCATCGGTGGAACGGAACGACACCGATGTAAAATCGTCCATGTCAACCATGCAGAACATGTGGTCCAGGACATAGAATACAAGTGTGGAATCAAAGCGAGGAGCAAACTTCCCGAACGGTGTCTTCTCCGTCACCCCGTCCATCGACAGACAACAGTTGCGAAATTCCTCGATATTCATTTCCTTAGTCTGTTGATTATCGCAATAGTAAAGTGAACAAATATGCCATAGACAAGGGTTGTCAACAGAGCCATACCTTCGTTTATTATAATACTGTATGACACCGGCATAGACCATTCGGGCCGCGTTTGATGAAAAGCCGCGACAATTGCACACACCGAGAGGACGATGAAAACAACAATCATCGACAACGGTGCGAATCCAAATTTATATCTTCCTATCTGTATCATTGTCTCTTTAATTTTGCGATTTTTGCTTTTGTCTGTCTGAGTGCGCTCTTCAGTCCCGGCGATAAGGTTTGATACTGCATCATATCAAGATGTTCCTCCAGTTCGGCAATCATTTCAGGAAAATGCCGACACATCTTAAAAGCCGAATATATGCTGAAACATCTGATTGCGTAAGGCTCACATTCTGAATTGATCTTCGACAAACAATAGTCAAGAAAATCCGTTCTTATATCGTCGGCACAGTATTCCTGATCTCTCAAAAGCTGGAGCAGCATACGTTTCTTGCCCGTATCTGTCTCGACCAACAGCATATCAATCATTTCATTGCGCAAGAGCATCAGACATTCAGCATCCGTTTCCGGAAGATGGGTCATTGACCAAAGTGCGTTCACGCTTGTCATTCGGTCTTCCGTCCGTGCCAGACTCCAAAGCATATTTATGTTTTCCCGAGATCCGGATACCCATGAAACCACACCTTTGATTTGCCTGAGATTGATTTTCTGCGACAAAAGTTCATTTATATTCATACCTACTGTTTAGTCGAGAAAAGATAGCGTACTTTCACACTGTAACGGCGCACAATTCGACGCATGTTCTCCATGCCCGAGCCACTGTCGTAAGCCACGTTGCTGAAAGCCATGCGCATCGACGGCTCTCCGGTTGTCTCAACTATCTCATATGGCATAATCAGCTTCAACCCTTCATTCTCGGCAATAAACTCCGCCTTTTGTCGGGCTGCATCGAGAGCCGCCTTAAGTCCCTTACGGTTATATTGCTCCATATCGGAATTGTCGATCTTCGTGATATTGAAGTTTACAATACCCTTGCGGTCAAGACGATCGGATATACTCTCTATCTGATTGAAGTCAGCAACTACAGCCGACAGTCGCTTTGCCATCAGAAATGTCGAAGACATATCCCGATTGCGATAGTTTCCCAAGTCCGAGACCACTATCAGCGAGTCCGGAACTCCTGCCTCGCTGAGTGTCTTTCGTACATTTCTTTCGATATCTGAGAGTTTGACAAGGGTGCTGTCGCCAAAAACCTTTTGTTTGTAATATTCCTCCAGTCCAATTTCGATTGTAATACGGTCGGGAACAATATTCATAGTTGCCGAACCTGTCACCTCTATCTCAGGTTCGCCCGCGCTCTCTGCGTATCCTTTAATGAAGGACACCACGAGCATTGCAAATACAATCAGGTTCTTTTTCATTTCCTTTCAGTTACTTTATGGAGCACAATATATTCCGACGGATTGCCGCTGTTGAGTCGGACTATTGAGTCGTTTTCGATACATACTGTGGAGATATCCGGAAGAATCTTGCGTATTGCGTCTTCGGTAGCCATGTTATCACACGCTTTTTCCGTCATGACACCGTCGCCAAGTGTGATGGAATCACCCTTGATCGTATAAGAACCGGAGAATGTGTTGCAGTTTGTCCGGATAAAATAGGTGCTGTCCTCAAAAGTGATATACTGACGTATCCCGGATACTTCCTCAGAGGGACGCACATAGTCGGTCTCACTAAAAACGATATTCTCAAGAAACCACTGCCCTTTGATACCGGTACACGTTACTGCATCGCGTGAGTGATTCTCGTTTGCTACAGTGTTTTCGCTTTTATTGCCGGTGCATGACACGGCGACAATGGCAGCAAACGCCATCAACGAAAGTTTGAATTTTGATTTCATCAAATTTTTACAATATTATATTGATTTCAATAAGTTGTTCTATGAACCTGTCACGATTCTTTGAATTTCAACACTCGATAAAAATCAACAGCCATATCGCTGACAACATTAGAAATATAAAGTTCCTCATCTCCGTTACTTTATGAGTTCGTATATTTCAACTCTGTCTTCCCTTTTGGGGAATATCATGATTGCCTTACGAGGGCTTATCTTATATATGGTTCCTGCTATTGAGTTGTCGTTTCCATATGACGTCTGCGGGTCATCGTTAACGCTCCAACCGCCGAGGAATACCAACGATTCGGGTGTGTTCTGATAGACATATCCGGATTTGCGCTGGCTTCCTGTAGTCTTCTCAAAAAACATCTTCCCGTCGACCCTTTTGAATCGGCAGTTGAAGTAAGGATATGAGAAAATCCCGTCGCGGGCATCAATCTGAATGGAGCGCACACGACGGAATCCCACCATGTCATCCGGTGAAATTTTATAAGTCTTAGCTGTAAGAAGTCGCTCAACCTCATTCCGTTCTCCATATCCGATGGATTTTGACGTGAGAGTAGAAAGCACCTCCCATGCGATTTCTTTGTCACGAGATAAAACACCGTAATCCGACGGAAGTATTACACCCTCAAGCTCTTGGTTGAGATTATCCGGCATAATGGGCTTCTGTCGCACGAGCTCCGTATTGCCGTTGAAAAACCATTCGTCGCCGGGATTCCCCATTTTGAGCATCCCGACGAGCCGGTTGTCTGATTCAATTTTGAAACGGGCCTCAAATGGCTGCCCAGTGTCCGTAGATATCATTATCAGTGAATCAGAAGTGAGTGTTGTTGTAAAATCCACCCAACCGAAAGTACGGAAAATGCCGCAATAGCAGACATACAAATGGTTTTGTCCGTCTGTCCCTAAATTGATCATCAAATCATTTGGTCCCTTCCAAGCACCCGGGAGAGTGGAAATTCCTGCAAAGGATGTCAGAAATCCACAAAATGACAACAGCGTCACTATAAATTTGTTTTTTCTCATGTTTATTTGTTATTTAGCCGCTCTTTCCGTCGCGATCAATCGCGGAGGATATCGGTGGACGCGATTAATCGCGTCCCTACGGGTATGATTTCACCAAATAAATGTTGATTTTTGGCACAATATATCGTAACGAAGTATATGCCATCGTTATAATCATGCCAGTTAGCTCGGAATTGATACCTGTCAGCCATTTTTTATTATTGCCTGTAAAGTGTTAATCGCTTTTGAAATTTTAGCGGCGAGTTCAGCGGACTAAGCAATGGTACCTCCGGAGTCGCCAATTCCGCTACTTCGCACAAATTTACAAAATTTATTTCATATTTCTGGTTTTACAACCGACTTAATCATCCTATGCAACTACGAAAATTTGCAAAATGTCTATCAGGGAATCTGTGCAACACCTTAAAATCTTTTCTCCATCTATCTTCCGGGAAATGGTTAAACCACTTCCCGGAAGATACTTTCGGAACATTGTTTTACATGCGGAACTGGGCAATAAACTCAATAGGCGATACCCTTGTGACAATGGTAATATGTCTCAAGGAGAACAGACTGCGCATATCTGCTACATTGTGAGATTGGCGAAAGGCAACCGACCGTGGAGCGATACATAATCTTTAAGCATCCTCAACTCCTCGGTCCTCGGAACGACAGCCGGAGTTGATTTCCAAGCTATGATTAGTTTGTCCGAATCGGCAAGCTGCCAAAGGTAACGACCACCCCAGTGACCGACAGCGGAACCGGCACCAAATCGAAGAAGCTGACAGATACGTTTTCTAAGACTTGCAGCCTTACCGACATATACGACCTTGCTGTCAGCTACATAATTAGCTTCAAGCTCCTCTATGCTTACGTTTGGATTTTTCCTCTTGAAGAAACCACCCGTTCCTACGGCAAGGAACTCCGGCTCACTGTCGCTTTCGCGAACGACGATATAAACACCGCCACATTCAGGTATTACTTTTGTGTTGCCACGAAGTTCAGACACCGGAATAAAACCGGAGAAACCATCTTTTTGGTAATTGTCAATTTCTGTTGTCATTTCACTATATTTATTTCAGTTGTTTCTTTCAATTGCTTCCTTATAAATCTCTTTGATTCTTGCACGTAACGACAACGGCTTGATCACCGTCAATGACGCGCTTCTTGCCAGCAAAGCCATCACGAAATCGTTTGTTATGCGGATTTGTAGACTTATCCGAAACTCGGTGTCATTATCAACGAGGATTTCCTGAGAACTGTGCAGAGGTGTGGTCTTGATAAACTTGCCGTCTAAAGGAGAATATGAAAGCTCGACCTCCTCTACCGGCATCGACGGATCATCCCATATACCATAACTATGTTTGAAAAGTTCATCCGGGTTTATAGAGTCATCTCTTTCGAATGCATCATCGGTCGCATTGATATTCTGCATTCTGTCTATTCCATATACCTTGAGAATGTCGCGTTCATCGAGGGCAATGAGATACCACAGACCAAGCGATTCTTTTAGGAAATATGGCTTGACTCTCTTAGAAATGATCTTGTCGCCTTTCCTTACAAGGATGTAGTCAAACTCGACAATCTTATATTCCTTTATACACCTTATCAGAGCAGGAATATTATCACTTCCTTTGGGCCGGTGATGTTCGGGAATGATGAATCCGACCGTCTCGCCTCCCTGGTTCATTGAGGTGAGAAGATCAAAGTTCAACAGTAGTTCCTGATACCTTATATCCGTTTCTTCTTGCATCCCTGCCACATAATACCCAAATCCGCGATGGTTTTTTATTTCCACCTTAAATATGTCGGCGATATCCCTTATGTCTCTCTGGACAGTTCGTTGGCTTATGCCGACATCATAACCCCGGATCTCCATTTGAAGATTAAGATAAGAGATAAGCTCCTCGCCGGGAACATATTTCCTACGCCCCGACAATTTATGAATAATCAGTATATAGCGGATCAACCGCCCCATGTTGTGTTTCATGCAGCAAAGTTACAATATGAAAGCGTCAAAACGCGTCGTTTTCACAATTAAATGCATGAAACTTATATCGTAATATCATTTTTTACCGAAAGTCCGCCCTCCTCCCATTCGATGAAAGCTCAAATCAAGCCGACCGACAGCAATGTGCGATAAGCATGAATAAACCGATGACAGAACTTCCTCCAAGCGGATTTTTAACACCGTCAAGACCATGGTTATTCAGCCCAACGTTCAAATCAAGTAAAATCTTCACTATTTTACGGCAATTTTCCGGATTATATTTTCAAATAAATCAACCCGCGATGTACAATTATACAAAGTTATATGCTATCTTTGTGGTCGTCAACACCGATAGCTGTTCTGTGTCTGTCAATACAAATAAATCAGGAATTTCTTCCGATCTTGACAGTGACGAGACTGTGGACATCTGAAGGGGATCAGGACTAAAACATATAATCGGTCTACATGAAATCCATATCGGGTGAATTATGGTCAACGCATATAATATTTGTGCAGTTCCATTGTATGCGATCCAACATGCCTTAGGCATGTCGCTATATTCAATGATGTACATATACTTCGTATTTTTTGCTATAAAATTATAAAAAACAAACCTACATGAAAAAAGTGATCATACCTTTAATGGTATTGTTGTATGCATCCTTTGCCGATGTATCGGCAGCCGAACGCCAACTGTTTGACGACGGTTGGAAATTCGCCTTTGGCAATGCCTCGGATCCGGCAAAAGATTTCGGTTGCGGCACCGAGTATTTCAATTACCTCACCAAAGCCAATTCAATACATAATGAAGGACCATACTCCAACAAATTTGACGAGTCCCGCTGGGGAGTAAAATGGACTGACGTGACTCTCCCCCACGACTGGGTGGTTGATCTTCCGTTTGACGGCAATGCAAGCCACAGCCACGGTTACAAGACCGTAGGCTACAAATATCCTTATACAAGTGTAGGTTGGTATCGCAAGACATTCACAATTCCGGAAGAAGACCTCGGCAAGCATATTTCATTGCAGTTTGACGGTATTTTCCGTGATGCAAGGGTATGGGTCAACGGTTTTTATCTCGGCAGCGAGCCAAGCGGATACGCCACTCAAGTCTACGATATCTCGGAATATCTGAACTACGGGGGAGAGAATATCGTGGCTGTAAGGGCTGACGCCACTCTCGAAGAGGGATGGTTTTATGAAGGTGCGGGGATATATCGTCATGTATGGCTCGACAAAGCCGATCCTTTGCACGTGGCTCCGTTCGGCACATTCATTTACGCTGACCTCAAAGCCCCATACGACGAAGCCGTCGTGACTGTCGAGACCACTGTCGACAATAAAAGTCTCGAAAACGCGGATTATGAAATCCATAACACTCTCCTTTCTCCTGACGGATCAAGGCTGACTCTTCCTTCCTCGACAGAAAAAGGGCTTCTCCCTAAAAGCTCACGTCAGTCATCCGTCAAAGCCTCCGTCAAAAATCCCGCACTATGGGATATTGACAATCCTCAGTTGTATACCCTTATAACAGAGATTGTCAAAGACGGCAAAACGATAGACACAAAAACTACAAAAACGGGAATACGCGACATCCGTTTTGACGCAAATGAAGGATTCTTTCTTAACGGAAGGAATGTAAAACTCAAAGGAGTCAACTTACATCAAGATCACGCCGGAGTAGGATCCGCCATCCCCGACGCGCTACAGGCATTCCGTCTGCGGGAACTCAAAAAATATGGAGTGAACGCCTATAGGGCAAGCCATAATCCTATGACTCCCGCCATGATTGACGCATGCGACTCTTTAGGCATACTTGTCATGGAAGAAAACCGTCTGACGGGGGTAAACGACGAGCACGTCCGTCTCCTACGCAAAATGATAGAACGTGACCGCAACCATCCTTCCATTATCGTATGGAGTGTAGGAAACGAGGAATGGGGCACTGAATGGAATGAGTTCGGAACCCGGATCTCGGAAACCATGCGCGAGTATTGTCACAGATTTGATCCCACCCGTCCGATGTCAATAGCGTCTTCCGGTGGTCCCACTGTGCTTGTCCCGGTTGATGTCGCCGGTTATAATTATATATTGCAGAATCCGGTAGAGCGTCATCGCTCCGAATATCCGGAGCGTATCGCCGTCGGCACAGAAGAGACCACGGGCTGCGGAGCACGTGGCATTTATTACGACGATCATGACAATGGATACATGAAAGCGATCAACCGTTCCCCGAACGGACCGGACAGCATCTACAACGCAATAGAGAGAGGTTGGAAGTTTTATGACGAACGCCCATGGCTGGGTGGACTGTTCTATTGGACCGGCTTTGACTATCGTGGAGAACCTAACCCGATGACTTATCCGGCAACGGGTTCTCAATTCGGCGTGCTTGACTATTGCGGATTCCCGAAAGACGAGGCTTTCTATCTCAAATCGTGGTGGACGGATGAACCGGTATTACACATATTCCCGCATTGGAATCTTAAAGGTCACGAAGGTGAAAAAGTTGATGTGTGGGCATACAGCAATATGGATGAAGTAGAACTTTTTGTCAACGGCAAAAGTCTTGGGCGCAAACAAATGCCTAAGAACGGTCATCTGAGCTGGGATGCCGTCTATACGCCGGGATATGTCAAGGCAATAGGTTATAAGAACGGAAAAAAGGCGATGGAAACAAAGATCGAGACTACAGGTGAACCCGCAAAGCTTGAACTTGCCGCCGACCGAGATCTAATTAAAGCAGACAATATGGATGTGGCTGTAATCACTGTAAAAGTTACCGATAAAAAAGGACGCTTCGTGCCCGATGCAAATATCGATTTGAACGTATCTGTTGAAGGACCTGTCAGAATACTCGGTGTCGGCAACGGCGACCCCACATTCAAAGCCTCCGAGCGACCTTCCGACGGAACCGGCAAGAGATTCTCTGTAAAGACATTCAACGGTCTGGCACAGATACTTGTACAATCTACCGGAGAATCCGGAAATGCGGTTGTCACTACGGTTGCTGACAACACAGAAGCAAAGAGCATGACAATCGGCACCAACAAATAAATTTTATATAACCCTACTTTACCGCCGCGCATAAGCGCGGAAAGGGATATGCGACAGGCGATGACACCGTGGTTTGAGTGTCATCGCCTGTCGCATCATAATTATCATGTGTATAACACGTTATTTCAGCTTCCGTTTATATCCGAATTCCCGCCATATCTCCTCCTGCAGTCCGCTGTTCTGCAACTCATATCTCGCCATAACAAAAAACAGATCCGACAAGCGGTTGACATATTTCAAGATAACACCGTCCACCGGATCCACCTCATTCAGGCTCCACAGACTGCGTTCAGCCCTGCGTGCCACCACACGTGCCTGATGAATAAGAGCAACTGTCGGCGTACCTCCGGGAAGGATAAAACATTCAGGTGGTGTACATCCGCTGTTTATCTCATCTATCTCCTTTTCGAGCGATTCAACAATACCGTCATCCATGCGGTTTGGATTTACATCGCGCATGTCACTTCTCGTAGCCACGATACTCATTGCTGTCATAAGCGTCATTTGTATCTTTCTCAACATGGGTTGCAACC
>CAMWID010000094.1 GCA_947174235.1 uncultured Porphyromonadaceae bacterium
GAATATTACATTGTCGTGAACGGTGAGCAAAAGGGACCTTTTCAAAAAGAAGATCTCAGACAATATAACATAACCCCAGAAACCCTCGTATGGCGTACAGGTATGCCCGAATGGACTAAAGCCGCCCTTATCCCGGAACTCGCTGACATTTTCACGGTTGATGTCGAGATTAATTCTCCGGAACCCCAGGAAAATGTTATCCCCGACAATGGATGGTATGCCATGCTGGCGGGCAATCGCGTCGGTCCTGCCACTGTGGCGGAGCTTATAAGCCGTGGACTCCGCCCCGACACTCCGGTATGGCACAACGGCATGAGCGGATGGATGCCTGCATCATCCCGCACGGAAATCATGCAGGCTCTCAACAACACCCGCCCTCCATATTTCGATTCTTATGGAAGTCCCGATTTCCGCAACAATCCCCAATACGGGCAACCCCCATTCGGTAGCCGGCAGTCATTCGGAGGCGGTCAGCAATATCCGAATTTTTCAGACAACAGGCAATACGACAACAAACCGCTATATGGCAATTCCCCCGCCCACACAAACTGGATGCCCTGGGCTATTGCCGCCACAATTGTCGGATTCCTCTTCTCCTGTATAGGTGCTATCTTCGGAATAATAGCCATCGTCCAGGCAAACAAGGCAAACGAAATGTATGCGGCGGGATACCGGGAACAGGGTGATGCGTCAAACAACACGGCTAAAATCATGACCATAATAGGACTTGTATTGGCAGGCGTGGGACTCGTATCCTCGACGTTCCTTTTGAGAAACAACAACTTCCTCAACATGTTGAATTATCTGTGATTCGTCGGTAATGAAATATTATGCCATGATCGACGGCGAAAGCCGCGGACCATACGAACTTGAAAGTCTCGCCGATGCAGGTGTCAGACCCTCCACATACATATGGTGCAAGGGGATGACGGATTGGGAAAAGGCTGAGGATGTCGCAGAGGTATGCCGTATGTTCCGCAACCGTCTGTATGACCTGATGCATCCCGGAAGCAACGATGCCGGACAGCCCTTCTCTATCAAGGATTCTCCCACGCAACAGACGGAAGAAGCGCCGAATGCAGGTTTCACCCGCTTCGATCGTCATCTGAAAGATTCCGACACTCCTGAACTGCCATCAATCGAGGAGATAGAGGATCGCGAGGATAAAACGCCTCCACCCTCTCTCCTTATCCCATTGGCGATAATCGTCACCATCTTTTGCTTCCCTCCTACGGGGATAGCGGCAGTCTACTATTCTGTAAAAGCAAAAAATGAATGGAAGAAAGACCCTGCGTCGCATACCGCTGGCACATATTGCCGCGCAGCCAAAATGTGGACAGGGATTTCATTCTTCCTCGGCATGATCCTTTACGCATTCATCATTCGATTCTTCTGCTGATCTTATAAAAAATTATCACATCTCCGTAATATGCCATACAGACCGCTTTGCGATAAATGACATATTACAGGCATATAATAAAGAAGACTTCCTTTCGGGAAGTCTTCTTTATTATATGCCGTCTCGTCTTATGATTCGCTCTTGCCGTGGCAGTTCTTATATTTCTTGCCGCTTCCGCAAGGGCAGGGATCATTTCTGCCCACCTTCGGCTGCGCCTTCACCGGCTGCTTGGGAGCCTCAGACTGCCGGTTGACATTCTGTGCCGCCGACCGCTGCGCGCTCTCGCCGGGATAGCTGTCGCGTGTAGTGCTGTAGTTCGCATAAGGATTAGGCATCGTCTGGGAGGTATATTCCCTTCTGATCTCCTGCTGCTGGGTAGAATATGCCTGTGCCTGCTGTGCCTGACGCTGCTCGCGTGCCTCGCGCGCAGCCGCCTCAGCCGCTTTCGCCTCTTCATAATCCGGCACCGCCAGTCTGCCGCGCATAAGAGTAGCCACAGACTTGGAATTCATGTCCCAGAGCATTTTCTTCCAAAGCTCATAAGCTTCGAGCTTATAGATCACCAGCGGATCCTTCTGCTCATATGATGCGTTCTGCACCGATTTGCGAAGTTCGTCCATCTCTCGCAACTGCTCCTGCCATGCCTTGTCGATAGAAGAAAGAAGCACCGTCTTCTCCCACGACTTGGTCAGAGGCGCGCAATTGTTGTCATAAGCCTCTTTTATGTCGCAACGGATGTTGAACATGCGTCTGCCGTCTGTCACAGGCACTCCCACAAGCCCTGTGGCTCCGCGCTCCTCCACAAACTCCTTGATGTAAGGCATCGCGCCTTCCGCCATCTTCTGCTTGTTGCGGTTGTAGGTATGCATTGCCGTTTCCGCAAGACGGTCGGTCATGGCATTGGCGTCAAGCTTCGCATATTCCTCCTCGGAGAATGGGATCTCTATCGCAAGAGACTTGCGCACTGCCTCGTCAAATTCCTTGAAGCCGCCGTCATACTTGCGGGAGGCGAGCTCAAGGGAAGTCTCATATATCATATTGGCGATATCGGTGCCGATGCGCTCTCCCTTGAGTGCGTTCTGGCGTCTGCCATAAACACCTTTTCGCTGGGCATTCATCACGTCATCATATTCCACAAGACGTTTACGGATACCGAAGTTGTTCTCCTCCACACGTTTCTGTGCATTCTCGATTGAACGTGTCACCATCTTGCTCTCTATCATATCGCCTTCCTGGAATCCGAGTTTGTCAAGCGTCTTGACAATGCGCTCATTTGCGAAAAGACGCATGACGGTATCTTCGAACGACACAAAGAACACTGAAGAGCCCGGATCGCCCTGACGGCCGGCTCGACCTCTGAGCTGGCGGTCGACACGACGTGACTCATGGCGCTCAGTGCCTATAATGGCAAGACCTCCGGCAGCCTTCACCTCGGGGGTGAGCTTGATGTCGGTACCACGTCCAGCCATGTTGGTTGCGATTGTCACAGTGCCGGTCTTACCAGCCTGCGCGACGATCTCAGCCTCTTTCTGGTGATACTTGGCATTGAGCACCTGATGCGGAATCTTACGCAACTGAAGCATCTTCGACAGAAGTTCGGAGATTTCAACGGAAGTGGTGCCCACAAGCACCGGACGTCCCGCCTTGACCATATCCTCCACTTCCTGAATCACTGCGGCATACTTCTCCTTCTTGGTGCGGTATACACGGTCGTTCTGGTCATTTCGGATCACCGGACGGTTGGTCGGGATCTCAGTCACCTCAAGTTTATAGATATCATAAAACTCACCTGCCTCAGTCATCGCCGTACCGGTCATACCGGCAAGCTTGCGATACATACGGAAATAGTTCTGAAGTGTGATAGTGGCATAAGTCTGGGTGGCAGCCTCGACCTTCACCCCTTCTTTCGCCTCGATAGCCTGGTGGAGACCGTCGCTATAACGTCTTCCCTCCATGATACGGCCAGTCTGCTCGTCGACAATCTTGATCTTATTGTCATCGATCACATATTCCACATCCTTGTCGAAAAGCGTGTACGCCTTAAGGAGCTGGTTGACGGTATGCACCCTTTCCGCCTTGATGGAATAATTCTGGAGCAACGCGTCTTTCTTCTCCTGATGCTCCTCTTTCGTTCCCTCTTCGTTCTCCACGGCAGAAAGCTGGGCTGCGATATCAGGAAGCACGAAAAACTCGGGATCCTGTGTCGTGCCGGTAAGCACCTCGATACCTTTGTCGGTAAGCTCGATGCTATGGTTCTTCTCATCTATCACAAAGAACAGGGGCTCTACCGCCTTAGGCATTTCCCTGTTGTTGTCTGCCATATATTTTGCCTCAACCTTGAGAAGGAGCTGCTTGATACCCTCCTCGCTGAGATAACGGATGAGTGGATTATGTTTGGGCAGACCCTTATATGCCCTGAAAAGCGACAGACCGCCGTCTTCAAGGAGCTGCTCCGGTGTGAGAGGCTTCTTAGCGTCTTCACGTGTGTCATATTTCGCCACCTTCTCCGGGTCGCCGCTCATGGCAGCCGCGATCTTCTCCTTCGCTTCGAGAAGAAGCCCCTGCACGAGTTTACGCTGGGCGTTGACCACTTTCTCTACATTGGGTTTGAAGTCGTTGAACATCTGGTCGTCACCTTTGGGAACCGGACCTGATATGATAAGAGGCGTACGCGCATCGTCAATAAGCACGGAGTCAACCTCATCGACAATCGCATAATAATGTTCGTCACGCTGCACCAGATCTGATGTCTGGGTCGCCATGTTGTCACGCAGATAGTCAAAACCGAACTCGTTGTTGGTTCCGAAAGTTATATCGCAGCGGTAAGCCCTGCGGCGTTCTTCCGAGTTAGGTTCGGTCTTGTCGATGCAGTCTACTGTAAGTCCGTGGAACTGATACAGCGGGCCCATCCATTCGGAGTCTCGTTTCGCGAGATAGTCGTTGACTGTCACCACATGTACACCTTCTCCGGTCAGAGCGTTGAGGAAGACGGGCAGTGTCGCCACAAGAGTCTTACCCTCGCCCGTAGCCATTTCGGCGATATTGTTGGAAGCCTTGTCACCATTCATGATTCCATGAAGCACCATGCCGCCTATGAGCTGAACGTCATAGTGGATCATGTCCCATTTCATAAGGTTGCCTCCGGCGAGCCAGCTGTTGCGATACACGGCTTTGTCACCTTCGATGGTAACGAAATCCTTGCCGGCTGCTGCAAGTTCGCGGTCAGCCTGTGTGGCGATCACCTCTATTGTCTCGTTCTGCGCGAAACGGCGGGCGGTCTCCTTCACTACGGCAAACACCTCAGGGAGCACTTCGTCAAGACGGCGCGCATACATCTTGAACATTTCCTCGCGCAGCTCGTCAATTTTCTTCCAGTAAGGCTCGCGTTTGTCATATTCGAGAGTCTCAAGCTCGGCACGTATCTCAGCCATCTTGTCCTTATACTCTTTTGCCTCACCGCGTATGCCGTCGCGTATCACGTCAATGCGTCCGCGAAGCTCGTCTGTCGTGATCCCTGTAAGCTCATCGCTGATAGGGTTGATCTCTTTTTTAAGACGATCCCACAGAGGACGCACAGCGCGTTCGCTCTGATCGCCGAAGATTTTTTTAAGTATACCGTTTAATCCCATGGATTCTTTTGTTTTTTCTGATTACAATGAAGTTTGTTCAATCGGGTCCTGTGGAAGCGGTCCCGACATTCACAGTTATTTATGGACGAGGTCGAGAGGTTTTGATTCCGCTCCATTGGGAGAACGTATTCTTAGCACCTGAGTCACCGTAGGCGCTATTGCCGTGGCGTCTACCGGAGTGCCGACAACTGCGGGAGTCACCCCGCAACCCATTATAAACACCGGGGTCTGCACCATACTTGAACGCGCCACCTTGGTTTCATTCGGGAACTTGGTGTCGTTGACAATGTTCCAGCCAGCGTTAAACTCAAGCACAACATCTCCGCCCGTCTTGGGATCCGTTCCGAGCCGCATCGCCTCCATTGCGGGAAGAGCCGACGACATTATGTCGCCCATCGTGAAGGCATCGTTGACGCCACTCATCTTCATAAGGAAATCGCGGGTAGCCTCTGCCACCTCATTGAGATCGAGTTTCCTTTCCTCTATATTTTTACGGTCAAGATATATATGACCTGCACTGTAAGTGTCGACATAATCTCCGTTGCCATAACGCGCCGTCAGATATGAATTGAGTAGCGAAAGGGCACGGCGCACGGAGAAATCACCAGTCGGCATACGGTATTGCGGATCATCCGCCACGGCATCGTCATAATATCCCGTCGACGCCACATACACGAGCGTGTTGTCAAGACCGACATATTTGTCGATGGCGTCAAAAAGGCGCGACAGCTGTCCGTCAAGCCGCAGATAACTGTCTTGCAGCTCAAGCCGGAAATCTCCGTCTTTTACATATTTGTAAGGGGCGGCGGTATACCCGACGTTAAGCATGTCGATCGCATCCCCCCGGCTTCCGACCTTAAGATCCTTAAGATACGTGATAGCCACATCCGTGACCTCTGTATTGACCATCGGAGAGGACATATACATGCGGTAGACACTGCGGTCGGCTGTCGGGAAAGTATGTTTGAAATCGAGCACCCTTTTATGAGCAGGAAGTCCCGGATATGAGGAAAGGGGACGCGACGGCTTCCACTGCATGGTGTCTATGCGGGTGGTGATCGGCTCGTTATAATTTCTCTGCGTCACCACCGCCGGGGTCTCGCGATAATAGGTAGTGGTAGCCCATTTCCCGGTATTGTCATTTATCCAGAAAGCTGACGATCCGGCATGCCCCGCCATGATGATCGCCTGTTGCGGATCAGGGGCTATGGAATAGACCGCCGCGAGTCCGGCTCCGTCAATGGCGAGTTCGTCACTGATCGTGGAAAGCCTAAGATTGGCGGGGGAATATGTCTCGGTCGTGAAATTTCCTATTATGGAAGGATCATGAAGCGTCGGCACCATATCCTTGGTAACGGGGTCATACACCTTGGAGGCGGTGACTCCGTTATGGCGGGGATAGCCGCCTGTATAGATCATGGCGGTGCCGCTCGCGGGATCAAGACCCTGCACCTTGAAATCCACATCTTTCAGGAAGGCTCCGTCTTTCATCAGCTTCTTGAAGCCTTTCTCCCCGAAAAGATTCTGGAGATATTCGATATAATCGGTGCGTAGCTGGTCTATCATGATCCCCACCACGAGCTTAGGGCGCGACGGATCGGCATGGAGCATCGTATTGAAGCCCACGAGACCGCATATCACCGATGTAATCAGACGATTCATTTCTTATTATAACTTTCTTTGTGGATGATTATTGCATAAGTGGCAGACAGTATTAGAGTTGTTGCCATCAGCGGAAAGAACGCTGGATTCGCGCTCTGATGCTGGAAAGGCCATACGACAAGCATGCATATCATCGCCACGATGTTGTAGTATGCCATCGCCAATGCCACCGGACGCAGCACGCGCCACCAGACACTGACAGCAAACGCAAGCTGGAACGGATTCAGCCAGAATATAAGGATATTCGGCGAAGTTGCCTCATGACTTGATATAAACACCAGAAACGCCGTCAAGGTTCCCGCAAGTCCGGTCAAAAGAAACCACAGTGAAAACACCCAGCGCGTTACCTTCCTCTTTCTCAGGTCGTATGCACAAAGACACGCGGCAAACAAAACTGTCAACACGCCACAAAAAAGAGGGGATAGATACCACGGCGTGGGAGGAAGCGTCACATCCCCTTCCCCTTCATAGACAGTCCTTGTGGATCTGACGAGTTTCCTGCCGTTCGACATCCTTGCCTCCCCTGTCTTTGTCATCATCTCCACAGGCACGAACATCTCTTCGCGTCCTGTCAGCGGATAATCGATTCCGGATCCGAGGGCAAGGTCGATACCGAACTGATACCAGGGATAATTGCGGTTGTATTCGCGCATCTCGTTGCGGAAAGAGCCATACGTGGTATTTTCCGGATAAATCACCTTATCTTCCAAGGCATCGTCGATACGGTCTGTGATACGTGTGGCGCAATTGTCTTTCACATAATTGTAACGGTACCGACAGTTTTGGGGCAAAGCCTCAGTCTGAAGCAGGCTCAGAAGACGGTGCGCCTCCTCCTGTGTCAGATTCAGATCCTGCTCCACAACCTTGGAACCACGCCCTATATATTCCGGAAGGAACCATGCGAACGGATACCCTGCGCAAATATAGTCTGTCTCTCCCTTTACAAACCTATAGACAAAATTCGGTTCCCGGAAATTGAACACACCATAATTCCACACGGAATCCCTCCCCTCCCCTCTCACGCGGATAGCCTCATGACCATAAAGCTCATAAATCTCCGGACCGGGATAACACGTGACAAGGCTGACCGTCAGAGAGTCGGCAAAAGCGTCGGGCACTTCTCGCCCTGAAGCCTTGATACTGCCGGAGGCTGCTGCCGAAAGCCACGACAACGCCATGACAATGAATATTGCCATGGCGCCGCCTTGTGGTCTGTATGTGTTTCGTAAAATCACTTAACTTTAAAATTCACAATTGTTAGGGTAACGCGGGAAGGGGATCACGTCGCGGATATTCTGCATACCTGTGACAAACAGCACAAGGCGCTCGAAACCGAGACCGAATCCGCTGTGGGGCACCGTACCATACCGGCGGGTGTCCATATACCAGTCCATCCCTGTGAGTCCGAGTTCATCCACTCGTTTCTGAAGTTTCTCAAGATTCTCCTCCCTTTGGCTACCGCCGATTATCTCACCGATTTTCGGGAAAAGGACATCCATTGCCCTTACTGTCTTGCCGTCGTCGTTGAGTTTCATATAGAATGCCTTGATCTCTTTCGGATAGTCCGTAAGGATTACAGGTTTCTTGAAATGCTCCTCTACAAGGAATCTCTCATGCTCCGACGCGAGATCCACGCCCCAGTAGACGGGGAACTCAAATTTCTTTCCGCTCTCTTCAAGGATTTTTACACCCTCTGTATAAGGAAGACGCACAAAATCATTGTCGATCACGAATTTAAGACGGTCTATGAGTTCCTTGTCGAAATGGTCGTTGAGGAAGCGGATGTCGTCGGCACAATGCTCAAGAGCATAGGAGATACAATATTTGATAAATTCCTCGGCGAGATCCATATTGTCGGCTATCTCATAGAACGCCATTTCCGGTTCGATCATCCAGAATTCCGACAGATGTCGGGGGGTGTTTGAATTTTCGGCACGGAAAGTGGGTCCGAACGTATAGATCAGTCCGAGTGCTGTGGCTCCCAGTTCCCCCTCAAGCTGCCCTGAAACCGTCAGCGACGCGAGCTTGCCGAAGAAATCCTGCGAATAATCCACACGCCCTTCCTCGTCTTTGGGAAGGTCCGCGAGCGGAAGTGTGGTCACCTGGAACTGTGCCCCGGCTCCCTCACAGTCAGAAGCTGTGATAAGAGGGGTATGAAAATAATAAAACCCTTTATCGTTAAAAAACTTATGAATCGCAAAAGCAAGCGCGTGACGTATTCTCAAGATAGCCCCGAAGGTATTTGTGCGGGGACGGAGATGAGCCTTTTCACGCAAGAACTCGAGAGTATGACCTTTTTTCTGCAAAGGATAGTCACCGGGAGCAGTGCCATAGACCTCCAGTTCCTCAGCCTGCACCTCCACGCTCTGTCCTGCCCCCTGTGAAGCCACAAGTTCACCTTGCACATGGATGCTTGACCCGGTTGTGATAGGTTTAAGTTCGGAATCGGAGAATTTGGATAGGTCGAAAACTATCTGGAGGTTGTTAATGGTGCTTCCGTCATTAAGGGCAACGAACTGAACGTTCTTGTTCCCCCGTCGGGTACGCACCCATCCTTTCACATCCACCTTTGTTCCGGCAAGCGCGGCGCCCTCTGAGAGCACCGCCTTGACCGTTTTTCTTCTGATATCGTCCATTAATTACGAATTAATGTTTATGATTACTCGAAGCTGCCCATGCGGAGGAAGTTCACCTCTTCCTGTGTGAGGTAACGCCAGCGGCCGCGCGGGAGGTTTTTCTTTGTAAGACCGGCGAAATATACGCGGTCAAGTTTTGTGACACGATAACCGAGACTCTCGAATATGCGGCGCACGATACGGTTTCTTCCGCTATGGATCTCGATACCTGCCTGGTTGCGGTCTGTCTCGCTCACATAGCTGATGGCGTCTGCATGGATCTCCCCGTCGTCAAGCTCGATGCCGTCGGCGATACGCTGCATATCCTCTTCGGTGATATCCTTGTCAGTCCATACATGATAGATCTTTTTCTTGACAAATTTCGGATGAGTAAGCTTGGAAGCGAGGTCTCCGTCATTGGTGAGCAGGAGCACGCCGGTAGTATTACGGTCAAGACGTCCCACAGGATAGATTCTTTCCTTGCAGGCGTTCTTTACAATATCAAGCACTGTCAGACGTCCGTTGGGATCATCGCTCGTGGTCACGCAGTCTTTCGGCTTGTTGAGAAGCACATAGCATTTGCGCTCCGGAGTCACCACCTTCTCGTCATATTCCACCACATCGTCGTGAGAAATCTTTGTACCGAGTTCAGTCACGACTTCGCCGTTGACTTTCACAAGACCTTTTGTGATATATTCATCAGCCTCGCGGCGTGAGCAGATACCTGCGTTAGCCATATATTTGTTGAGACGGATCTGTTCGTTCGGATCGATATCCTCAAGGATATAGTCTACCTGACGGGGACGCGGAATGAACATCTTATTGTTTTGCGGCTTGCGGAAACCCTGGTTACGGTTCTGATAGCCGCCGGGACGCTGCTGGTAGCCTCCCTGGTTGCGGTTCTGATAGCCGTTGTTCGGACGCTGCTGGTAGCCTCCCTGGTTGCGGTTCTGGTAGCCGT
>CAMWID010000095.1 GCA_947174235.1 uncultured Porphyromonadaceae bacterium
AAGGAGTCATGGGGTTCCATAATGACTGAATAAATATCATAAAGATGCCGGCAAAAACCTCAATGACAAGATAAAATAAATTTTAAACAGTTTCTTATTGCCGGTTGATAAAATTAAAAGTCTATGAGTTCAGACAACACCCTTTTGATCGCCAATGCCAATGTATGGACAAATGGCAAATTCCAACTCTCCCACGTCGCTGTCCGCGACGGAAAAGTAATTGAAGCGGGTGAGGAAATCAAGTCGGCACACGCCGGATCAGTAATAAGGATAGATGCCGACGGAAAATATCTTGTGCCGGGTCTCGTAGACATGCATGTGCATTTCCGCGAGCCGGGATATTCTTATAAGGAGACTATAAAAGACGGCAGTCTTGCCGCGGCGGCAGGCGGTTTCACGACGGTGTGTACGATGCCGAATCTTAATCCCGCTCCGGATTCAGTGGAGAATCTTCAGAAACAACTTGACATCATAAGGCGTGACGCGGTAGTGGAGACTCTCCCGTATGCCACTATCACTCGACTCAGAATGGGTCATGAACCGGTGGATTATGCCGCCCTTGCCCCCATGGTGGCAGGGTTTTCAGACGATGGCACCGGAGTGCAGGATGATGACGTGATGAGGGAAGCTATGAAAAGGATAGCCCCTACCGGGAAGATTCTCGCGGCACATTGTGAGGTGGAGTCGCTCCTCAGGAAAGGATATATCCATGACGGGGAATATGCGAGACTTCACGGTCACCGTGGAATCTGCTCTGAATCCGAATGGAAAGAGATAGAGAGGGACATCAAGATTGCGGAAGAAACCCATTGCCGTCTGCATATCTGTCACATATCTACAAAAGAGAGCGTGGCTCTGATACGGGATGCCAAGAGAAGGGGAGTGCTCGTGACGTGTGAGACAGGTCCTCACTATCTTACATTCTGCGATGAAGATCTGAAGGAGGAAGGACGGTTCAAAATGAATCCGCCGATACGTTCCAGGGAAGACCGTGACGCTTTGCGCCTCGGAGTGGCAGACGGCACAATCGATGTCATAGCCACCGACCATGCACCCCATTCAATGGAAGAAAAAAGCAAAGGACTTGAAAAAAGCGCCATGGGTGTGGTGGGGCTGGAAACCTCTTTCGCCGCTGTCTACACCACCATGGTGAAAAGCGGGCTTATCACGATGGAGCGCCTTGTGGAGGTGATGTCGCTGAATCCACGCCGTATTCTCTGCAAGGAAGGTACGGACGGAATACGTGAAGGAATGAAGGCGGATCTCACGCTTCTTGACGTGAACGTGAGCCGGGTGGTGGATCCTCTGACATTCCGCACGAAAGGACGCGCCACCCCGTATGAGGGGATGCTGCTGGAAGGCGCGGCTGTATTGACAGTGGCAGGTGGCAAGGTGGTGTACAGCAGCCCCGAAATATTATGAGACAATAAAAACGACTATATCATATAAACCATAAAGATGAAGCCTTACACAAAGAAACTTGTGCTTGAAGACGGACGTGAGTTTCCGGGAACAGGATTCGCGTCAGATACCGAGAGGGTCGGCGAACTGGTGTTCAATACTTCGATGGTGGGTTATCAGGAAATCCTGTCAGACCCGTCGTATGCGGATCAGATAATCGTGATGACATATCCTCTTATCGGCAACTATGGCATTACCGATGAGGATTACGAGACCAAATTTCCGTCGATCGGCGGCATGATTGTGAAAGAGAACAATGATTCTCCGTCAAATTTTCGCTATACCAAGACCTTGGCTGAGGTGCTTGAGGAAAATGACATCCCGGCTATCAGCGGAATTGACACGAGGATGCTTACCAGGATATTGCGCGACGCACAGGGTATGAGGGCGATCATTACCGATATCAATACTCCGGTGGAGGAGGCTGTCAGGAAAATCAAGGCTGTGGAGCGTCCCACGAATCTTGTGAGCAAAGTGAGCTGCAAGAAACGGTGGTTCGCACGCACAGCCAACTACAGATATGACATCGTCGCCATTGACTGCGGAATGAAATATAATATGGTGCGCAGCCTCAACGCGCACAACTGCAACGTGACGGTTGTGCCATGGAACACCACCGCCGAGCAGATAATGGCGTTCAACCCCGACGGGGTCTTGATATCCAACGGTCCCGGTTCTCCGGAAGACGTGCCGGAGGTTGTGGAGACAATACGTCAGCTCAGAGGTAGGGTGCCTATGTTCGGCATCTGTCTCGGACATCAGCTCATCGCGCTCGCATACGGCGCAAAGATCGATGCGATAAACCCGGGTCACCGTGGAGGCAACCATCCCGTGAAGGAACTTAAGACGGGGAAAGTGCTGATCACTTCGCAGAATCACGGATATGCCGTGGTAGAGGAGTCTTTGAAAGACACCCCGCTCAGCGTTACCCATGTCAATCTTCTTGACAACACAGTTGAAGGGTGTGAGTGTATGGAAGACAAGGTGATTTCCGTGCAGTTTCACCCGGAAAGCGCTCCGGGTCCGCAAGACTCCATCTATCTCTTCGATCAATTTATAAAAATGATTCCTGAGGTCAGGAAATGACCGGAAGAGACAACAGACAGTCCATGTAGAATCAGAACTTCATTATTAAAACGACAATGCCGAAACGTAAAGATATAAAGAAAGTGATGGTCATCGGTTCAGGTCCGATCGTTGTGGGTCAGGCTGCCGAATTTGACTATGCAGGCACCCAAGCCTGCACCGCGCTTAAGGAGGAGGGGTATGAGGTAGTTCTTGTGAACTCAAATCCCGCCACGATAATGACAGACCCGGAGATAGCGCACAAGGTCTATATGGAGCCGCTGACGCTTGAATATGTGGCTAAGATCGTACGTTATGAGCGTCCTGACGCTATCGTTCCCGGACTCGGAGGCCAGACCGGTCTGAACCTTGCCGTGCAGCTTGCCAAGAAAGGTGTGCTGGATGAATGCGGGGTAGAGATACTCGGCACGTCTTTCGAGAGTATTGAGCGGGCGGAAGACCGGGAACTGTTCAAAGAACTGTGTGAGAGCATAGGTGAGCCGGTGCTTCCCAGCGATGTGGCTAACAGCATAGAGCATGCCGTGGAGATAGCCGCCAAGATAGGCTATCCGGTGATATTGCGTCCGGCTTTCACACTCGGAGGAACGGGTGGCGGGTTCGCCGACAATGAAGAGGAGCTTCGGGAAATGATGCGTACCGCCCTCGACCTCTCTCCGGTGCATCAGGTGCTGGTTGAGAAAAGTATCAAGGGTTTCAAGGAAATTGAATTTGAGGTGATGCGCGACGCCAATGATACGGTCATCGCTATATGTTCGATGGAAAACCTTGATCCCGTGGGTGTCCACACTGGAGACTCTATCGTGGTTGCTCCCGCCCAGACTCTTTCCAACAAGGAATACCAGCTTCTGCGCGACAGCGCGCTCAAGCTGATCCGCGCCCTGAAGATAGAGGGGGGATGCAACGTGCAGTTCGCTCTTGATCCGCTTTCTTTTGATTATTATCTGATAGAGGTAAATCCGAGGGTGTCGCGATCCTCGGCGCTTGCGTCAAAAGCGGCGGGCTATCCTATCGCAAGGGTGAGCGCGAAGATAGCCGTGGGACTTCATCTTGACGAGATCGATCTCGGTCATGTCCCAGCCAGCTTCGAACCCACAATAGATTATGTGGTGTCGAAGATCGCGCGTTTCCCCTTCGACAAGTTTGCCGACGCCTCCAATGAACTGGGCACACAGATGAAAGCCACAGGAGAGGTGATGAGTATAGGGCGCACCATGGAAGAGTCTCTTCTCAAGGCGGTGCGTTCCCTCGAGACCGGGGTCTGCCATCTCCACAATAAGAAATTCGACGACATGTCGACGGATGCCATGCTCGACTATATCCGCAAGGCTACCGACGACCGCATATATGCCCTTGCCGAGTTGCTACGAAGGGGAGTAGACGCAGGTATAATCTACAACCGCACGAAGATCGACATGTTCTTCCTCGACAAGATCAAGAATATTGTGGACTTCGAGAAAGTCTTGAAGGAGAATCCCATGGATGCAGGCGTCCTGTCGGATGCAAAGATGATGGGATTCAGCGATAAATTCATAGGCAGACTGTGGGGCAAGTCGGAAGCGGAGATATATCTTTTCCGTAAGGAGCACGGTATCCGCCCTGTCTACAAGATGATTGATTCGTGTGGCGCGGAGTTTCATGCGAAGACCAATTATTTCTATTCCACCTATGAGCAGGAAAATGAATCAGTTCCGACAGACCGTAAGAAAATAGTGGTGTTGGGTTCTGGCCCGATCCGCATAGGTCAGGGTGTGGAGTTCGACTATTCTACAGTCCATGCCATATGGTCGATACGTAAGGCGGGATATGAGGCTATCATCATCAATAATAATCCCGAAACGGTCTCTACCGACCATACTACAGGAGACAAACTGTATTTTGAGCCGCTGACAGTGGAAGATGTCATGAACGTGCTTGATCTCGAGAAGCCGGAGGGGGTTATTGTCTCTCTCGGAGGACAGACCGCCATTAACCTCGCTGAGCCTCTGGCGGCTCTCGGGGCACCGATCATCGGCACCGGCATCGATGCCATCCGCAATGCAGAAGACCGCGGATGTTTCGAGGCGATCATGGAGAAGCTTCAGATCCCTCAGCCGGAGGGAGTGGCGGTGACACATATCGAGGACGGTGTCAAAGCTGCGGAACGGATAGGTTATCCTGTGCTTGTGCGTCCGAGTTATGTGCTTGGCGGGCGAGCCATGCAGATCGTGAGCAATGAGGAGCAGCTGCGCCACTATCTCCAGACCGCGGTAGAGATCAATGTGGAGCATCCTGTCCTTGTCGACAAGTACATAATGGGCAAGGAGCTTGAAGTGGATGCCATATGCGACGGAGAGAACGTGTTCGTGCCCGGCATCATGGAGCATGTGGAGCATACCGGCGTGCATTCCGGCGACTCTATAAGCGTATATCCCACATTCAGCGTAAGCCAGGAGGTAAAACAGACTATTCTTGACTATACCGTGCGTCTTGGCAAGGAAATCGGCATAAAAGGTCTTTATAACATACAATTTATCGTTGACGGGAAGGACGATGTATACGTGATCGAGGTAAATCCGCGTTCTTCACGTACAGTACCTTTCATCTCGAAAGCCACCGGAGTGCCTCTCGCGCATATCGCCACCCAGGTGATGCTCGGACAGTCGTTGCGTTCGCAAGGTATCGACCGCCTGTATCCGGAAGAGAAGAAACGTTGGTTTGTCAAGACTCCGGCGTTCTCGTTCTCTAAACTGCGCGGCATGGATTCCTATCTGTCTCCGGAAATGAAATCCACCGGTGAGGCTATAGGGTATGACAGATCGCTGAAGCGCGCCCTCTACAAGTCTCTTCAGGCTTCGGGCATGACAGTGGCTAACTATGGCACGGTGTTCGTGACGATCGGCGATTCCGACAAGCAGCGCGCATTGCCGCTTATCCGCCGTTTCTATAAGCTCGGCTTCAATATCGAGGCTACAAGGGGTACGGCGGAATTCCTGCGGTCGCACGGCATCCGCACCCGTCTGCTCCGCAAGCTGAGCGAGGGAAGTTCTGATATCGTCGACTCGCTGCGTCAGGGTCATGTGAACTATGTGATCAACACCATGGAACTCAGTGCCGACCACTCTCATCGTGACGGATATTATATACGTCGTGCGGCTGTCGACAACAATATCACTGTCTTTACGTCCCTTGAGACGGTGGAGGTGCTCCTTGATGTGCTTGACGACATAACGATGAAGGTCTCTACTATAGATGCAGAAGATTGAAATGGAAATAAAAGGTAAATATACAGTCAAAAGCAACCGGCGTCTCACCCATAAGACATGGGTGATGACGCTCGGTGGCGACACCGGGGCTATCACGGCGCCCGGACAGTTTGTCAATGTGGCGATTCCCGGCAAATATCTGCGCCGTCCGATCTCGATATGCGATTATTCACATGAACGGGGAGAGATCGTGCTGCTTTATGATGTGGTAGGGGAGGGCACTCTTGCCATGAGCGGAATGAGGCAGGGCGACACGCTTGATCTCCTCAACGGTCTTGGCAACGGCTTCACCCTTGATACGGATTCGCGACGTCCTCTGCTTTTGGGAGGCGGTATAGGGTGCGCGCCTCTGCTAAATCTCGCGTCCGCGCTCAGACGCCGTGGAAAGAATCCTGTGGCGATCCTGGGATATAACACCGCGGCTGACAGCTTCGGGATGGACAGATGGTTTGAGGAGGCGGGCGTGGAGGCATATATCGCCACGGTCGACGGTTCGATCGGCACCAAAGGGTTTGTGACGGACGTGATACGTGAAAAAAACATAGAGGGCGATTATTTTCATGCGTGCGGACCTATGCCCATGCTGAAAGCTCTCTGCATGGGTCTTGACATTCCCGGGGAGGTCAGCATAGAGAGCCGCATGGGTTGCGGTTTCGGCGCATGCATGTGTTGTAGTGTGGAGACAGCCGACGGCTCCAAAAGGATCTGTAAGGACGGTCCGGTATTCAGAAAGGAGGAACTTATATGGAAATGAGAAAGACAACACCCGACCTATCGGTCACACTCAGCGGCGTGACCCTGCGGAATCCGGTTGTCCCGGCATCGGGTTGTTTCGGATTCGGATACGGAATGTCGGAATTTTATGACATCGACATCCTCGGTTCAATCTCGTTCAAGGGCACTACAAGGGATCCGCGTTTCGGCAATCCGCTTCCGCGTGTGGCGGAATGCAGCGCAGGTCTTATCAACTCCGTAGGTCTTCAGAATCCGGGTATTGACGCTGTGATAGCTGAGGAACTTCCCAGAATGCGGGAGGTTTTCCATCAGCCTATCATCGCCAATATCAGCGGCTTCTCCATTGATGAATATGTGGAGTGCTGTGAGAAGATCAATGGGGAAGAACAGGTGGCGATAATAGAGCTAAATGTAAGCTGTCCGAACGTCCATGGCGGAGGTATGAGTTTCGGCACTTGTTGTGACTCGGTGGCAGATGTGGTAAGAGAAGTGAAGAAGGTGGTAACCAAGCCGCTATATGTAAAGCTTACCCCAAATGTCACGGATATTGTCGCCATCGGGAGATCTGCGGTGGAGGCAGGTGCCGACGGTTTATGTCTGATCAATACTCTTCTTGGAATGCGCATAGACATAAAGACACGCCGTCCGGTCATAGCCAACAGGATGGGAGGCTTCTCTGGCCCTGCTGTATTCCCTGTGGCGGTAAGGATGGTCAATCAGGTGGCGCATTCCTGCGGAGTGCCTGTAATAGGTTGCGGCGGGGTGTCGACGGCATCGGATGTCATAGAGATGATGATGGCAGGAGCGACCGCAGTGGAAGTGGGGGCTGCAAATCTTGTCAATCCTTTCGCCTGCAAAGAGATTGTAGAGAATTTGCCCCTGGAGATGGAACGTCTCGGAATAACCTCGCTCTCGGAAATAATAGGGATAGTCTGACGTTATCTCTATATACGATAATGGATTTGTTTTTTCTTTTGTCTTTCAGATATGGAAGCAGGCTCCAATTGCGGAGCCTTGAAAAAACAGCTTCACGAATAGATTGAACAACATTGACATAAACACCAGATGATATGAATGCAAAAGACGTTATAATAGCATGTGATTTCGGCTCGGCGGACGCTTGCCTCGCTTTTCTTGACAAATTCAAGGACGAGGAACGCAAGCCGTTTCTCAAGATAGGGATGGAGCTTTATTATGCTGCCGGTCCCGCTATCGTGAAGGAACTTAAAAAAAGAGGGTTCAAGATATTTCTCGACCTCAAGCTTCACGATATCCCCAATACCGTTAAGAAGGCTATGAAAGTTCTTTCCGGTCTTGATGTGGACATGGTGAACGTGCATGCCGCAGGTACTATAGAGATGATGCGCGCCGCCATCGAAGGGCTTACCCGAGAAGACGGCACACGTCCGCTTCTGATTGCCGTGACACAGCTGACATCCACATCAGAGAAAGCGATGCGTGAGCAGCTTCTGATAGACGCCACGATCAACGACACCATCGCCCGGTATGCTATGAACGCCAAAGAGGCGGGTCTTGACGGAGTGGTCTGCTCTCCGCTTGAGGCGAGCCTTGTGAAAGAGGCTTGCGGCAACGGGTTTATGACAGTCACCCCCGGCATACGTTTCGCTGATTCGAAGGCAGACGACCAGGTGCGTGTCACAGATCCGGCGAAAGCTCGGGAGATCGGTTCGGACTATATTGTGGTTGGACGTCCGATAACCGCGGCGGAAGATCCTGTGGCGGCTTATAAACGCTGCGTGAAAGATTTCCTCGCTCTTTGAACGGATAAATTTTTGACAGAAACTTACAAAACAGAACAGCATATGGAAACTGCAAAAAAAGTGGCAGCCGAACTTCTCGGCATCAAGGCTGTGTTTCTCAGCCCCGCAAATCCCTTTACATGGGCAAGCGGTATAAAAAGTCCTATATATTGTGACAACCGCCTTATCCTTACTTCTCCCGGCGCACGCAAGGTCGTGGAAGAGGCTATAGCCAAGACTGTGGAGGAGAAATTCCCGGAGGCAGAGGTGCTTATGGGTACGAGCACCGCAGGTATCGCTCATGCGGCTATCGCGGCATGGATTCTTGACAAGCCGATGGGATATGTGCGTGGAGGCAACAAGGATCACGGCAGGGGCAACCGTATAGAGGGTAAGCTTGAGCCGGGTCAGAAAGTTGTGGTGATAGAAGATCTGATCTCTACAGGCGGCAGCTGCATAGAGGTAGTGGAGGCTCTTCGCGAGGCAGGGGCGGAAGTCCTTGGCGTGGTGAGCATCTTCACATACGGAATGCGGAAAGGGCTTGAGAGGCTTGCCGCAGCCGGAGTCACAAACTATTCTCTCTCCAATTTCGACACACTCTGCGAGGTGGCGGTGGAAGAGAAATACATCACCCCGGAAGAAGAGGTGCGTCTGAAAAAATTCATGGCAAACCCTTCCGATGAATCCTGGATGGCATAAACTTTATCAGCGATGAAGCATCTAATCGACCCCACAGATCTCTCCCGACAGGAACTGGAAGAGATCATTGACCTCGCTCTTGACATAATCGGCAATAGGTCAAAGTATTCAGAAGTATGCAAAGGTAAGAAACTTGCCACGCTTTTCTATGAACCGTCTACCCGCACGCGCCTCAGCTTCACTGCGGCGATGATGGAGCTTGGCGGAAATGTGCTCGGGTTTTCCGATGCTAAAAACACTTCTGTGAGCAAAGGTGAGACATGCGCCGACACTACAAAGGTGATAAATTGTTTCGCCGACATCATAGCCATGCGTCATTTCGAGGAGGGGGCGGCTACGGTATCGGCAATGAATTCCCGGATACCGGTGATAAATGCAGGCGACGGCAGCCACAGCCATCCTACCCAGACACTCACCGACCTCCTGACAATCAAACGGGAAATCGGTCGTTTCGACAATATCACGATCGGATTCTGCGGTGACCTTAAGTTCGGTCGTACCGTCCATTCTCTGATCAAGGCTCTGTCACGCTATGAGGGTGTCAAGGTGGTTCTTATCGCACCTGAGCAGCTCCGTCTTCCTGATTATATGAAGCAAGAGGTATGCGAGATGAACGGTGTCCCTTATAAAGAGGTGGATACCATGGAAGAGGTAATGGGTGAGCTCGACGTGCTCTATATGACCCGTGTCCAGAAAGAACGCTTCTTCGATGAAGACGAATATGACCGGGTGAAAGACTTCTTTGTGCTTGATGCCGAGAAGCTCAAGGACGCCCGTCCGGAAATGCGTATCCTTCATCCCCTTCCTCGTGTCAACGAGATCAGTACGGATGTGGATTCTGATCCGCGTGCTGCATATTTCCGTCAGGTAGAGAACGGTAAGTTCGTGCGTATGGCATTGATCGTAAAGCTTCTTGAATGGGCTGACGATCCGTCCAAGACCACACAGCTTGTGCCGGCAGACGCCGTGCGCAACAAATACATCTGTCGCAACAAACGATGCATCTCCAACATGGAAGTCGGTGTTGACAGCCTGTTCCGTCCCGCCCACGACAATTCCGGCGACTACCGCTGTGTATATTGCGAATCAAAGCCGAAATGACTCGGCAGTCTGCGAGATGAGGATTAAGGTGGATAAGGAGAATAAGGTGGGTTAAGGTGAATAAGGTGGATTAAGGTGATTAATGGAATTAAGGTGGAAGGCTTTACCCACCTTAATCACCTTAACCACTTTAA
>CAMWID010000096.1 GCA_947174235.1 uncultured Porphyromonadaceae bacterium
TTCCGGGATAGACATTCGGGAGATACGTTCTTGAAGATTTTATTAATTTTGCGGTATGAATTCTGCAATACAGGCACTCTTGGAGCAACGTCGGCTCCTGCAACTTGAATATGAATCGGAAAAGGGGGCGTTCACCCGTCTGACAGAGAAAATCGGGGTGACGCGTCTTTCCGACAGAGGCAACGCGTGGTTTCCTCTGCGTCTCTGCCGCAGTTATTATAATTCCCTTGACCAGCGTATTCTGGAGGTGACACGGGAATCGGTTGACGACGCCGACCATAATTTCGAATATGGAAAACCGGTGTCGCTGTTCGTGGCAAAGACAGACGGAAGCATAAGGCATCTCTTCCAGGGCACTGTCAGTTTCGTTGATGAAGACAGGATGGCGATAGCCGTGCCCGATTCGGCGGATCTCACCTTGCTGTCGGCGGGAGAGGCGGGTGTGGTGCTTTCGTTTGACGAGACCACCTATCGCACGATGTTCGAGGCGATAGACCGCACGATCAAGGCAAAAGGGAGGCTGGGAGAATTGCGCGACCTTATCTATTCGCACCGTAAGGCAGGCGAGCTGACATCAGGGGAGATGCGTTTTCCCTATCTCAACAGAGTGCAGCAGGAAGGCGTGAACAAAGTGCTGAGGGCAAAGGATGTGGCGATAGTCCACGGTCCTCCGGGCACAGGAAAGACCACCACACTCGTTGAAGCGATACACGAGACATTGCGCCGTGAGAGCCAGGTGCTCGTGTGTGCCCAAAGCAACATGGCGGTTGACTGGATCTCGGAAAAACTGACCGACAGGGGCATCAGCGTGCTCCGTCTTGGAAATCCCGCGCGTGTAAACGACAAGATGCTTTCGTTCACATACGAACGTCGGTTTGAGGCGCATCCGGATTATCCCACGTTGTGGAGCATCCGCAAGGCGATAAGGGAGCTGCATTCGGCACGCAGGCGCGGCAGCGGCGACTGGCATCAGAAAATGGATCGTCTCAAAGGGCGTGCCACGGAGCTTGAGATCCGTATAAACAACGATCTCTTTTCGGGCGCCCACGTGATAGCCTCCACTTTGACAGGGAGCGCGAGCCATCTGTTGGAGGGTATGAAATTCTCTACCCTGTTCATAGACGAAGCTGCGCAGGCGTTGGAGGCGGCATGCTGGATACCTGTCCGCAGGGCGGGAAGGATAGTGCTTGCCGGCGACCATTGCCAGCTGCCCCCTACCGTAAAAAGTTTCGAGGCGATGAAGGGAGGTCTCGGAAAATCGCTGATGGAAAGGATCGTTGAGAATCATCCCGAGACAGTGACCCTTCTCACCACCCAATACCGCATGCATGAGGAGATCATGAGATTCTCAAGCGAATGGTTCTACAAAGGGGCGATGGAGGCGGCTCCGGACGTGAAATGGAGGGGGATACTCGACTATGACACACCGATAGAATGGATTGACACGGCGTCGCTTATTCCTGAAGATTCCGTGTCGGCAGACGGCGATGAATCTCCGGAGACATTCCGTGAATCTCTGTCAGGCGGCAATTTCGGCAGGGTGAACAAAGACGAAGGTCTTCTGACCCTGCTTACCCTTCAGAAATACATAGAGAGGATAGGGAAAGAGAGATTTCTTGGCGAAAGGATAGACGTGGGCGTCATATCCCCGTATAGGGCACAGGTGAGATACCTCCGCCGTCTGATCAGGCAGACTCCCTTTTTCAAACCGTTCCGTCAAAGCATATCCGTCAATACTGTCGATGGTTTCCAAGGTCAGGAGCGAGACGTGATTGTCATATCCATGGTGAGGAGTAATGATGACGGCAACATCGGATTCCTGCGTGATCTACGCCGCATGAACGTGGCAATGACCCGCGCGAGAATGAAACTGTTGATAGTGGGGAATGTGCCGACGCTTACCGCTCATCCTTTCTATAAGAAATTGCATAAATATGTAGAATCGCTGTTGTGATTGAATTTTTAGTAAAATATACATCTATTATGAAGAATTGAAAATAATTGATAAAATTTTTATCTGTTGGTTTTGTTTTGTTTGCAATTGTGTGATAAAAACAGTAAATTTGCGCTCTTTTGATAAGAAAGGCGTGTGTATCGTCTTCTATAAAAACAAACATTCCGCATCCGTGCGGGGAAAAATCTACAGGTAAAAATATGCTAACAATCGCTATTCAGAACAAGGGCCGTCTTAATGAAGACACGGTAGCCCTTATGGCGGATGCCGGTATAACTGCTTCCGCAAGCCATCGCAAGTTGATATCCGATGCCAAAGGTTTTCCCTTGCATGTGCTCTATCTGCGCGACGACGACATACCGCAGGCGGTAGCCATGGGAGTGGCAGACATAGGTATTGTGGGATTGAACGAGGTTCTTGAGAAAGAACAGGACGTGGATGTCAGGATGAAACTTGGATTCGGAGCATGCCGGCTCTCTCTTGCGGTGCCGAAATCCGTGGATTATCCGGGAGTGAAATGGTTCGAGGGGAAACGTGTGGCTACCTCTTATCCGGTCATACTCCGCAATTATTTCAATGAGAACGGTATACACGCCTATGTGCATGAGATAGCCGGATCGGTGGAGGTGGCTCCCGCCGTCGGGATGGCTGACGCTATTTTCGACATCGTGTCGTCGGGAGGCACCCTTATCCAGAACGGACTCCGGGAGGAGGAGACAGTGATAAATTCAGAGGCGGTGCTGATAGCCAATCCGCATCTTGACGGAGAGAAGGAGAGCGAGATCGGGAAACTGATGTTCCGGTTCCGTTCCATTCTGGAGAGCCGCGGGATGAAATACGTGCTTATGAACCTCCCCAAAGAGAAGACGGAAGAGGCTGTGGCGCTCTTGCCGGGGATGAAGAGCCCTACTGTGCTTCCGCTGGCTGACGCCGGGTGGGTGTCGCTTCATGTGGTGATACATGAAGATGACCTTTGGGAGAAGATAGAAAGACTGAAAAGCATAGGCGCCACCGACATACTCGTGCTTGCGCTTGAAAATGTGATAAGATGATGGAGAAGATCTTATATCCCCCTAAAGAGATGTGGGAAGAGCTTTGTGAACGCAACATCCCCGAAGACAGAGACATCGAGAAATCGGTGGAAGATATAATAGCCGGAGTCCGGAAAGAGGGGGACGCCGCCCTTTTCAGATTTGCAAGACAATTTGACGGATTCACGGGAGATTCTCTTTCGGTCACGCGGGAAGAGACAGATGCCCGCGCCGCCATGGTGAGTGAAGAGGTGGCTTCTGCCATAAGGGAGGCGGCTGCCAATATCGCGGCGTTCCACAAGGCGCAGCTCCCGTCGGCTGTGGAGTGTGAGACAGTTCCCGGAGTCAGGTGCGTGCAGAAGGGGGTGCCGCTCAACCGGGTGGGGCTGTATATTCCCGGCGGCCGCGCGCCGTTGTTTTCCACGGTGCTCATGCTGGCGATTCCGGCAAAGATAGCAGGATGCCGGGAGATAATACTCTGCACGCCTGAGAACGGAGAGCACGGGATAGCCCCGGAAATCCTGTTCGCGGCGAGATTGTGCGGGATCGACAAAGTGTTCCGCATAGGGGGAGCTCAGGCTATAGCCGCAATGGCGTTCGGCACGGAAAGCGTGCCACGTGTAGACAAGATATTCGGACCCGGCAACAGGTTTGTCACTAAAGCCAAGCAGATAGTCAGCCGGTTCACCGCCATCGACATGCCTGCGGGACCGAGCGAGGTGATGGTGCTTGCCGACCGTACCGCAAATCCTGTTTTTGTGGCGGCAGACATGCTTTCACAGGCGGAACACGGTCCGGACAGCCAGGCGATAGCCGTGTGCGATTCCGAAGCGTTTGCCGGCAAGATAGCCGTGGAGGTTGACAGGCTCGCTTCGCGGCTTCCGCGCCGCGAGTCGATAGAGGGATCCCTTTCCCACAGCAGGATAATCACATTTTCCGGCAGAGACGAGATGATAGAGTTCGCCAACGCATATGCCTCGGAGCATCTTATATTGTCGGTGTCCGATCCATGGGAGGCGGCGGAAAAGATCACTGCGGCGGGAAGCGTGTTTATAGGCAACCATTCCCCTGAAAGCGCCGGCGACTATGCCTCCGGCACCAACCACACCCTCCCCACATCCGGATGGGCGCGCTCATTCAGCGGAGTCAACACGGAAAGCTTCATGCATAAGATCACATATCAGGAGCTTACGCGTGGCGGACTTGAACGGCTTTCAAAAGTAATTACCACGATGGCGAGGGCTGAAGGTCTTGACGCGCATGCATTGGCGGTGGAGGTTAGAACAAGTAATTCATAATGCATAATGCATAATGCATAATGCATAATGCATAATTTATAATTTTGTATTTCAGTATTATAATTCATTATAAATTTATTAAGCATTAAGCAGTATGCATTATGCATTAAGAATTAAGTATTGATTATAGAAACGTGGACATGATTACTCTTATAAGAAAAAATATATTGGCACTGGAGCCTTATTCCACTGCCAGGGATGAATTTCAGGGGGGCGATATTTCTGTTTGGCTTGATGCAAACGAGTCTCCTTATGATAACGGTGTGAACCGTTATCCGGATCCTCATCAGAAATTGCTGAAGAAAAAAATCTCCGGAATGATGGGGGTACCGGCGGAATCTATTTTTGTCGGAGGTGCAGGCAGCGACGAAGCTATCGATGTCACATTCAGGATTTTCTGTAAGCCGGGAGTAGACAATGCTGTGGCTATCACCCCGAGTTATGGAGTGTATAAGGTGGCTGCCGCAATTAATGACGTGCAACTCAGGGAGGTGCAGCTTAATGACGATTTTTCTCTTCCTGTAGAGAAACTTCTGGAGGCTGCCGACAGACACACCAAACTGATGTGGGTGTGCAGTCCGAACAATCCGACAGGGAATGCCTTTCCGAAAGAGGATCTTCTCCGTCTTGCGGAGGGTTTCAGCGGAATGCTGGTTGTTGATGAGGCATATGTTGATTTTTCCGAAAAGGGATCTGTGCTTCATGATATTTTTTCACATCATAATATAATTGTGCTTCGCACATTCTCCAAGGCATGGGGTATGGCGGGGATGCGTGCAGGAATGGCATTTGCAGTTCCGGAAGTGATAGAGTACTTTGACCGGGTGAAATATCCTTACAATATGAGCTGTATCGTGCAGGATGAACTTCTACGCCGCATTGATGCAGGTACCGGAAATCGTATACAGGAAATCAAGGAATGGGCAAAGATCATGTATGAAACCTTGCCGGAGGCCCGGTGCGTGGAAAAAGTGTATCCGACAGACGCAAATTTCTTGCTTGTGAAAGTGACGGATGCCAATGCCGTGTATGATTATCTTATAGAGAACGGAGTGATAGTGCGCAACCGGTCGGGGATGCCCGGATGTGCCAATACCCTCAGGATTACTGTCGGAACTCCGGAAGAGAACAGACGGACACTTCAACTCATGAAAGATTACGGAAAATGACACGACTTAAAAAGGCATTGTTTATAGACCGCGACGGCACCATAATAAAAGAACCTTATGACGAACAGATAGATTCCCTTGAGAAACTTGAGTTCGTGCCCGGTGTGATCTCCGCGTTGCGCTCGCTCATGAACAGGGGATACGAGCTTGTGATGGTCTCCAATCAGGACGGTCTCGGCACCCCCTCTTTCCCGGAGGAGACATTTTATCCGGCACATGAAAAAATGCTGTCGACTCTCGCGGGAGAAGGGGTGGTGTTTGACGCACAGCTGATAGACCGCAGTTTCCCTGAAGATAACCTCCCGACGCGGAAGCCCGGCACAGGGATGCTGACAGGATATATGGGAGGGGATTATGACCTTTCGCAGAGCTATGTGATAGGCGACCGGTTGACCGATATGCAGTTGGCACTGAATCTGGGGGCGCGTGGGATATTTCTCGGAGAGTCGGTCTGCGAGGGGGCGTCTTTCGCGTCGGCAGACTGGCATGAGATAGCACGCCACATACTGTCGGCGGGCAGGGTGGCGGAGGTGTCGCGCTCCACTTCCGAAACTTCCATTTATGTGAAGGTGGATCTTGACGGCAACGGAAATTCGGAGATAGATACCGGATTGAAATTTTTCGACCATATGCTGTGGCAGATCCCCCACCATTCCGGGATTTCGCTTACAGTCAGATGCAAGGGAGATCTTGAGGTGGACGAACACCATACTATGGAAGATGTGGCTATAGCTCTCGGCGAAACCCTTCTCAAAGCCCTCGGCGATAAAAAGGGGATAGAGCGTTACGGATTTGTATTGCCTATGGACGAGAGCCGTGCGATGGTGCTGATCGATCTCGGGGGAAGGATCGACTTTCAATGGGATGTGGTGTTCACGCGGGAATATGTGGGCGACACCCCCACGGAGATGTTCCGACATTTCTTCCAGTCGCTTTGCTGCGGAATGAAATGCAATCTCCACATATCCGCGAAAGGGGAAAACAACCACCACCTTATAGAGGGGGTGTTCAAAGGTTTTGCAAGGGCATTGCGCATGGCGGTGAGGAGAGATCCCTTCAGCTACGGCATCCCTTCGAGCAAAGGGATGATATGATATCGTTTGCCGACATCTGGCATGTCGGACAAGCTTCAAGAAGATAAACAAAAAATATGGTAGCGGTCATAGATTACAATATGGGCAACATCCGTTCTCTGGGGAACGCTCTCGGGCGCCTGGGGGCGGAATGGGTGCTGACTTCCGATGCGGAGGTGATAAAGAAAGCCGGACGCGTCATACTCCCCGGCGTGGGCAACGCCGCCGAGGCTATGGCAAATCTCAGAAGGCTCGGGCTTCCGGAAGTGATCTGGAGGCTCCGGCGTCCGGTGTTGGGGATATGCGTCGGGATGCAGGTGATGTGCCGCCACTCTGAAGAGGGTGACGCGGAGTGCATGGGTATATTCGACGCGCGGGTGCGCCGGTTTGAGGAATCTCCCGAAATAAAGGTTCCCCACATGGGGTGGAGCCGTATCTCAAATCTTGAGGGCAAACTGTTCGCAGGGATCGGGAGCGGGTCATACGTATATTACGTCCACAGTTACTACGCCCCCCTGTGTCCCGACACTATAGCCACCTCCCGGCATCCCGGAATGTTTTCGGCGGCTTTGAAATACGAGAATTTCTATGGGACGCAGTTCCATCCTGAGAAAAGCGGCGAAACGGGAGAACGAATCCTGCACAATTTCCTTAAACTTTAAAAACGTATCAAATGGGAATACAACCTGCTATAGAGACAAAACCACCGATAGAGATAATCCCTGCGATAGATATAATAGGAGGGAAATGCGTGCGTCTTTCACGGGGAGATTACAATCGGAAAACCGTCTACGGTTCCTCTCCCGCCGAGATGGCGAGATTGTTTGAGGATGCCGGAGTGAGGCGTATCCACCTTGTTGACCTTGACGGGGCGAAGGGGGGGAAGCCGTGTAATCTCGATTCCCTGCGGGAGATAGCCGGATCATGCGGTCTTGACATAGAATGGGGTGGAGGCATAAAATGCAGTAAAGATCTGGAAGATGTGTTCGCCGCCGGAGCCGGACATGCCATCATCGGCAGTGTCGCGGTGAAACATCCGGAACTGATGGAGGAGTGGCTTGAAGAATACGGGGGAGGACGTATCGTGCTTGGCGCTGACCTCAGGGACGGGAAAGTCTCTGTGGGTGGCTGGCTTGAAGATTCCACACTCTCTGTCCATGACCTGATGGAACGTTTCCTTCCCCATGGACTCAGAGAGGTGATCGTGACCGACATATCGAAAGACGGAATGCTTCAGGGTCCGTCGACAGATCTCTATGTCAGTCTTGCGGAGAGGTATCCGGACGTGGTCTTTACCGTGTCGGGAGGAGTATCGTCGATGGCAGACATAAAGATGCTTGCCGCCAAGGGTCTTTCCCGCGTCATCGTCGGGAAAGCGATCTACGAAGGGAAGATTTCGCCGGAAGAGATTGAGAGGTTTAATCACGGCGCTTATATAGATGGCGCTTATATAAATAAGGAGTAAGGAATAAGGAGACAGAATATGCCGGCAAAAAGAATAATTCCATGCCTTGACGTCAAAGATGGCAGGACAGTGAAAGGTATAAATTTTGAGGGTCTTGCCGATGTGGGGGATCCGGTCGAGCTTGGCGCGCGTTATGCGGCGGAGGGGGCGGATGAGCTTGTCTATCTTGACATAAGCGCGACCAAAGAGGGGAGGGCTACATTCACCGGGCTTGTGAACAGGATAGCGGAACGTATCAACATTCCGTTTACGGTAGGAGGAGGCATCTCTTCGGTTGATGATGCCTCACGCTTGCTTGATGCCGGCGCAGACAAGATCACTGTCAACAGCGCGGCAGTAGCGGATCCGCGACTGATAGAGGCTATAGCCACCCGCTACGGCAGCCAGTTTGTTGTTGCGGCGATAGATGCCCGACAGACGGAAGGGGTGTGGAGAGTCACAACCCATGGCGGGTCGCGGTTTTCCGACAAGGAGCTGTTCAGCTGGGCGAAGGAGGTGGAATCTCGAGGAGCGGGAGAGGTCATGTTCACTTCCATGGATCATGACGGTACCCGCAGCGGTTATCCCTGCGCGACATTCGCGAGATTGTGCTCTTCGTTGTCAATACCGGTAATAGCGTCAGGCGGCGCCGGGAGTGTGGAAGATATAGCCTCCGTATTTTTAGATGGACATGCCGATGCGGCTCTTGCCGCGAGCATATTCCATTACGGTGATATGACAGTCAATGCCCTTAAGGAACGTCTGAAGTCGTTCGGGATAGAGGTCAGATTGTGAGTCGGTTAGTGGTCATTAGTTATTGGTAGCGGGTAATTTATAATTTATCATTAGTCATTTGTCATTATGTAATTGGCAGGTGGTGAGGTGTTTGAAATTAAATTGTTGATGATATGAGGTTTGATGATTTCAATCTTGATAAATGTGCCGACGGGCTTTTGCCGGTGATAGTTCAGGATGCTGTGTCGATGAAAGTTCTGATGCTCGGTTATATGAACCGTGAGGCTTTTGATAAGACTTTGGATAGCGGGAAGGTCACGTTCTTCAGCCGCACTCGGAATGAATTGTGGACGAAGGGGGAGACGTCCGGTAATTTTTTGGAAGTGGCGGATATGTATGTGGATTGCGACGGTGATACACTTCTTGTAAAGGCGTATCCTGCGGGTCCGACATGCCACCGAGGTACGGAATCTTGTTTCGACACACCGGAGGAGGAAGGTTTCATACGGAAGCTGTCCGCCTTGGTGAAGCGAAGACATGAAGAGATGCCTGAAAATTCCTATACGACGCGTCTGTTTATAAAAGGGGTCAAGAAGATAGCGCAGAAGGTAGGGGAAGAGGCGGTAGAATCGGCGATAGAGGCAGTAGACGGCAACCGAAGCCGCTTTATATATGAGGCGTCGGATCTTCTGTATCATTACCTTGTCTTGCTTGAAGAGATGGGATGCGACCTTTCGGACATAGAGAAAGAGTTGCTGTTTCGTCATTCCTGAATCTGATGGAATATATCAAAGATTAGTACAAACAAGAAAGTAGTGGATGAATATAAAAGGCGGATATCAATGACTGATACATCCGCCTTAGTTTTTTGATGCCGATTCTCAGGAATCAGACATAATGATTATTTCTTTTAAAGAGATTTGGATTTGCTTACAAAGTTAATAAATATTTCATTGATAAGAAAATATAACAGTAAAAAAACTGCCATTTGCTAAACAATTAGATTAATTATTTAGCAAATTAGAATCGCATTTCAATTCAATTATTTGATAATCAATAATCTAAAAATATGGGGCTGTGTCGTAATTAAGGTTTTACGATGCAGCCTCTCTTTTTACCGGGCTG
>CAMWID010000097.1 GCA_947174235.1 uncultured Porphyromonadaceae bacterium
GACTCGAAAATATTCTCTAAATCTTAACATAAGTCAAAAGTAAACATACTCTTAACGATACAGACGGTAATGGGAGCTTTGATCAGTATATACGTGTGAACGCATGTCCGAAACGCAGACGCGCTTCCCGTTCAAGCTCCTCGCGGAATTGAGGAGCGGCGACAGAGATCATGAGCTTTGCCCTTTCGGCAAGATTCTTCCCTCTGAGGTTTACGGCTCCATATTCGGTGACTATATAGTTTGTCTGGAAACGGGTGGTTACAACCCCGGCTCCTTCTGTAAGGACCGGTTTGATCTTGTTCATACCTTTTGCGGTGGTAGACAGCATGGCGAGGAACGAAAGTCCTCCCTCACTTCTTGAACTGCCATAGACAAAATCATGCTGTCCGCCGACTCCCGAAAATATTTTACGCCCTATCGAATCGGCGCACACCTGTCCGGTGAGATCAATTTCAAGACATGAATTGATCGACATGACCTTAGGATTGCGCGCTATGGTGTAAGGATTATTAGTCCATGCCACATCCTTGAACACCACATCCTCATTATGGTCAAGATATTCATACAATCTTTTTGATCCCAGCGCCAGGGAAGCCACAGACTTTCCCGGCATGACCGCTTTCTGCGAATTGTCGATAATTCCTTTCTCAAGCAGAGGAAGCACCCCGTCGGTCATGGCTTCCGTGTGCAGTCCGAGATGCCTGTGGTTCCCGAGCGCACGGATAACCGCATTCGGGATACCACCGACTCCGATCTGAAGGGTGGCTCCGTCGGGAATCAGTTCCGCGATATAATTACCTATCCTGATTTCTTCATCGGAAGGCACTGCCGTGGGCACCTCCACGAGCGGCTCATCCACCTCAACCGCCGCTGCCAATTGCGACAGATGAAGCACGGCGTCGCCCGGAGTGAAAGGCACATGCGGATTGATCTGGGCGATAACCCTGTCGGCACATTCCACGGCACTTGTGGCAAGGTCCGCCGACACTCCGAAACTCACCTCTCCATTCTCATTCGGAACCGAACAATTGATCAAAGCCACGTCCACCCGGCAAGTCCCGTCGCGGAAAAGTTCCGGCACCTCTCCAAGAAATCTCGGAGTCATCGTTCCATATCCCTCCGCTATCCATTCGCGGAATGCGTTTGACACAAAAAATGAGTCTATAAGAAATGAGTCCCTGTATTCATGCCTGCACAGCGGCGAGATACGCCGCGCCACCGCAAACCCGGAATATACCGTCACACCGCGCAATTCGTTTCCACGGTTTGCCAGAGCTTCCACCAGCACCTCCGGCACAGATGTCGATCCCTGTATATATACATGGTCGCCACTTTCTATAAGTCTCACAGCCTCTTCAGCTGTCATATATTTGCTGTTCATAATCAATCCATTTAGCTATGATCGGAATGAAACCTCTCCAGAAACGAATCAAGACGCCTGAAAGTATCTTCATCCGGAATCATGGAGACACATATCCTGACCCCGTCCCTTGCGCTTCCTGTGGAATATAAAGTGATAGTTGCCACTCCATAACGCAACAGTTCCTTATGCAACTCGTCTGCCGTCATGTCCCCGTATCCGGCAGTGAAGAAAAAGCCGTCGGATATCGGTTCGTCTCCATCCTTGTCATATACTATATGAAATCCGTTGCGCAGGAAAATTTCTTTCGCACGTGCTCCCTTGCGGGCGTATTCGCTACAATGTGCCAGAAAGTCAAGTTCCCCTTTCACGGCGGCTTCCATCATCGCAGACAAGGCATATTGGGCAGAATGGGATGTGCCAGACGAAGAGCAATACAGCACGCCATATATATATGCATCCCCGAACGAGGGCATCTCATAAAAATTCTCCAGAAATTCATAACGTCTGTCATAAACTTTTTCTCCCATGCCGACAACAGCGATACGCTGACCCGCATAACTGAATATCTTGGAACCTGATAGCAACAATATATAATTGTCGGTATATCTTGCCACCGTCGGAACAAAAGGCGGTACATGCGGCACACTCATATCCTTACGGAAATCCATTCCGAAATATGCGAGATCCTCAAGAACTATCGCGTCATATTCAGTGGCGAGACGACCGATGATTTCCAGTTCCTCTTCTGTGAGATTGGTCCATGCCGGATTGTTGGGATTGCTGTAAATGATTCCTGTGATATTGCCCTTGCTGAGAATACTTTCGAGCTTTCCTTCCAGAGCCTTGCCTCGGTATGAATAAATATCAAACGCCTCCTCTTTAATTCCAAGGAGCTTAGCCTGATTACGCTGCGCCGGGAAGCCGGGATTTATGAAAAGCATGGTGTCCTTCCCTGGAATTCTCTGGGCAAGCAGAAGCATCATTGTGAAACTCGCCTGCATGGATCCCACGGTGGGGACGAAACATCTTTCCGGAATGTCAACATCCATAAACGCCTTGAAGAAATCTTTCGCCGCCCTTTTAAGACGGGGCAGTCCGGCAATATTGGGATATTGCCCGGCGATTCCATCCCTCAACGCCCTGATCTCCGCTTCCACTCCTACCTCTTCCGCTCTCAGTCCCGGATTTCCGATCTCAAGGTGTATCATCCGGTCAGCCGCCTGCACTTCAAGTTCGGCAGCAAGTCCGCATATCTGACGTATTGTGGCTGTCGACAGATCTATTATCGACATTTTCTGTATGGCTTCCGCCAATACCTCTTTACTTAACGGGAACATATCCAATCCTTGTTAACGTGATTCAAGCAAATCCTCTGTGTGTCGCCTGCCAGCCCTGAAAGCGGCCATATTCATATCCACTGTCTTGTCACCTTTCTTTCTGAACAGCGACTCTATCGACCCTTCGATTTCTTCCTGCCGCATCTCTATGAACGGGGAAGCGGCGCCAAGAAGCACCATATTCGAGCTTCTCGGCGACATAAGCCCGCGGGCGACCGCATCCATGTCAAACGCCACGATATTTCCCCATTCGTCAAGTTCCTTTTCCAGCCCTTCCACGTCAGGATAATTATCGATATTTACAAAAGGGGATGTATTGGTCACAATCCAGCCGGATTCCGACAGAAATGGAACGTAACGCAGCGCCTCCATCGGTTCGAGCGAGACTATAATGTCTGCCCCTCCCGCAGGGATAAGATCGGAATATATAGGCGACGAACTTATGCGCAGATTGGATTGCACATCACCTCCACGCTGGCTCATGCCATGCACTTCCGATTGCTTGAGATAAAGATTTTCCTTTAATGCCGAGGCTCCGAGAATAGTGGCTATTGTCAGGATTCCCTGACCTCCGACGCCCGCTAATATTATATCCGTTTTCATGATATTTTAAATTATTGACTACCCGTTGAATTAATTATCTTTCCCAAATCAGCTATATGGTTAAATTTTCAAGTATCTGTCAGTCCCGCCGGGTCAGCGTTTATTCAATGACGCGTTACGTCGTGCCGTCTGGATGCATTCCCTCCTTGACACAATTACCGACACTCCTTGATGATCTATCTCCTCTCTGAACAACCTGACCATTTCCTCATGATTCTTCGGAAGCGCGTCAATCGTGCGAAGGTGGCGTGGATCCACGCCAAGTCCGAGGCAGATATCCTCGATCTTTCCCGTACCCTGTGAATCCTGACCGCCGGTCATTCCGGTCGTGAGGTTGTCGGAAATAATCACAGTCACTGGTGAATTTTCGTTTACCGCGTCCAGAAGTCCTGTCATTCCGCTATGGGTGAATGTCGAATCGCCTATCACAGCCACTGCCGGATGCTGGCCTGCATCCGCAGCACCCTTCGCCATAGTGATTGACGCCCCCATGTCGACACACGTGTCAATCGCGCAGTAAGGTTTCAGGAATCCAAGCGTGTAGCACCCTATGTCTCCAAAAACTTTGGGATCAGTATAACTTTCAAGAGCCTCGTTCAGCGCCTTGTAGACATCCCTGTGGCTACATCCCTGACACAACGCCGGCGGACGGCACACTACTTTTTCCGACACTTTACGGCATAGCGGAGACTCAATCCCTGAGTTTACGGGAGCGATATTTGCCAATGTATCCCTTACATGGTCGGGGGTGAGCTCTCCATCCCGCACCACATCTCCCGACAATCTGCCATAAATCTTTTTCCCCACATCAAGGATGCCTCGCAGCCTGGATTCTATATACGGCTGTCCCTCCTCGAGCACAAGTACCGACTCACATGAGTCGTAAAGACGACGTATCATATTCACCGGCAACGGATACTGACTGATCTTTACAACAGTAAAGGGCACCTTTCCTCCGAATATCTCTTGCAGATAATTGTAGGCGATACCGCTCGCAACTATGCCGAGTCTATGATCGCCGCCATCCTCATATCGGTTGAATGGGGAGGAATCTGAAGATTTTACAAACTCTTCATGATCGGCAATCAGACGTCGGTTGCGAATTCTTGACATGGCAGGCATGAGCACCCATTGCGACCGGTTTTCCGGATAACTGTTTGCATTCTCTTCCGAAGGGACACTGTCGGTCTCGACCACCGATCTTGAATGGCTGAGGCGCGTCACAAACCTTAGCAATACAGGTATCCTGTATTTTTCCGACATTTCAAATCCATAAGCCGCCATATCATATGCCTCCTGCTGGTCGGATGGCTCCAAAGCCGGGATCATTGCAAAATCTGCATAGAATCTTGAATCCTGCTCATTCTGTGAGGAATGCATACCGGGGTCATCCGCCGCGACAACAATAAATCCGCCGTTTGCACCTGTCATTGCAGAATTTACAAATGGATCCGCAGCCACATTGAGACCCACATGCTTCATTGAGGTGAATGTCCGTTTGCCACAGAATGACATGCCGAGGGCTTCCTCCATGGCGGTCTTTTCGTTTGATGACCAATGGGAATGCACGCCTCGTTCTTGCGCCACCGGATCTGACTGCACAAATTCCATGATCTCGGTAGATGGTGTGCCGGGATATGCATAGGCGCCCGAAAGCCCGGCATTGATCGCCCCCAGGGCGAACGCCTCATCTCCCAATAAGAGTCGTTTAGTTTTCATAGTCAGCTAAATTTGAGATATTTTCGATTTTAGGTTAATTATGACGCCCGCAAATATACAAAAAAAATTCGTGATTTATATAATTTTTCAACTTAAAAACTTAGTCATTTTGACTCATTCCATCCATCACTCCGCGCATCCACTCACTACACCTATAATAATAATCTGCTGATATAATAAATCTGAGACCTATTCCACAGCGTCAACAAATATTGGAGAACAGGGTCTGAATATAATAATACTTGAAAAAAAGCAGCCCGTAATTGTTTAACGGGCTGCCTTTTACGTCTAATGCCGATAGCATCAGACATTGAAACGGAAGTGCATGATGTCGCCGTCGTTGACAACGTATTCCTTGCCTTCAACCGACATCTTGCCCGCTTCTTTCACGGCGTTTTCCGAACCAAGTGTGACGAAATCGTCATACTTGATGACTTCGGCGCGTATGAATCCTTTTTCAAAATCAGTATGTATGATACCTGCCGCCTGAGGCGCCTTCGTGCCTCGCAGGAATGTCCACGCACGTACCTCGTCGGCACCGGCAGTGAAATATGTCTGCAGGTCGAGAAGCGCGTATGCCGCACGTATCAGACGGCTCACGCCGCTCTCCTTCAATCCGATCTCCTCAAGGAATTCGGCACGCTCTTCGGCTGTCTCGAGTTCGGCTATGTCGCTCTCCGTGGCGGCTGCCACGATCATGATCTGTGAGGAATCTTCCTTTAGCGCCTCTTTCACCTGTTCAACGTATTTGTTGCCTTCCACCGCCGACGCATCGTCGACATTGCAGACATAAAGCACAGGTTTGTTGGTAAGAAGGAAAAGGTCATGGGCGAACCGTTGCTCATCTTTTGTCTCAAACCGCACGCTGCGCGCCGGCTTACCCTGTTCGAGCGCCTCCTTAAAAGCCTTGAGCACATCAGCCTGCAACCTGGCGGTCTTGTCGCCGCCTGTCTGCGCTGCCTTCAGAGTCTTTGACAGACGGGCGTCTACAGTCTCCAGATCCTTGAGCTGCAGCTCATAGTTGATGATCTCCATATCCCTTACCGGATCCACATTGCCGTCAACATGCGTGATATTGTCATCATCGAAACAGCGGAGCACATGCAGTATGGCGTCGGTCTCACGGATGTTCGCAAGGAATTTATTGCCGAGACCTTCACCCTTGGACGCGCCTTTCACAAGACCGGCGATGTCGACGATCTCGACAGTAGCGGGAACGACACTCCGCGGATTGCACATCTCCACGAGTTTGTTGAGACGTTCGTCAGGCACAGTGATCATACCCACGTTAGGCTCGATCGTGCAGAACGGGAAATTGGCGGACTGAGCCTTGGCGTTGCTCAGACAGTTGAAAAGTGTGGACTTGCCGACATTGGGCAAACCCACTATACCGCATTTTAAAGACATTATTCTGGTTTATTAATTTTGTGCAAAATTAATAAATCAGAACCGATCTCGCAAAAATAGTTGTGAGTCTTGTATTTTACTTGCCAATTGAGACCCCTTCCCACAAAAAATGTTAATGCAGGGGCGGCGAATTTTCGAGGAAATTTTGCAAGTTGAAGAGGGAGTGTAGCGAGCTACACGACCGATGAGACTTGGCGAAATTTACCGAAAAGACGCCGGACAGAAGTAATTTCATTCCCTAATCAATAGATTATGACGCATATGGATATGACAGACTGTTCTCATTTTTGGGAATGAGATTATTATCATGGGGAATTATTTTATCGTAGGAAAAAGGGTGTGGTATCAGGCGAAATAGCGCAACATAAAGAACGCGCAACCGACAATGAACATATGTCGGCTTACCTTCAGAAGTCGCTCATAATTGCGTGTCAGCCTCCGATAATTCTCCATCCATGCAAACGTACGCTCTACTACCCATCTCCCCTGTATGGGGATGAAATCCGGTGTACCGAAATTTGACTTCACACAGTCAAGAAAAATGCTGTCAATGTCGTAAATGGTATTTTTTAGCAGGGCATATCCCATATCCGCCTTTAGGGAAACAACGTCTCTAAAATTGCTCAGAATTCCGACAATCAATGGGATAGCCCCTTTTGAATCATGGATATTGGCTGTGGTAGTGTTCACTTCGAGCACATATCCGTTGGAATCAACTGCCACATGTCTCTTAATGCCTTTGATTCTCTTATTTCCGTCAACGCCCTTCTGCGAGTCAGAGAGGGCGGAGCGAACACTCTGACTGTCAATCACGCATTCATACGGTTCGGGATATTGTCCCAAAGATGCGCGTCGGTCTTCAACAAGCACTCTAAGGAATTTGCAGAACCATCCTCTTTCGCATAGAGACCGGAAATGATGATATACCATCTTCCAATTTGGGAAATCCTTAGGAAGCATCGACCATTGGCATCCGGTTTTGACCACATAGCATATGGCATTGATTATCGCTTCCGGCCTGTATTTTCTCAATTTTGACAATACTCCGTCAAGGTTGGCCTTCAATAATAAGGTCTGACTCGGAGTCAGATCCGTGGAGTATCCGGCTGAAAAATCGTTGGTATGTTTCAATCCTTTTTAGGATTTTTGACTCAAATCCTGTGCCTGAAATCAGGAATACCTGTCAATATGCTAAAATCTGTATAATAATAGCATTATCTATATGCGAAAAGAAGTTACCTCCGTCTCGCAGATTTTAGCCAGCTTTGGCCTTTTGATTCAGTCACATAGCCCGCTATGCTCCTTCATCTGCAAGACCAAATCTGACCAAAATCTGCGACCCCTGCATTAACATTTTTTGTGGGAAGGGGTCTGAATAAGCTTGTTACCAGGGAATGTTGCCGGTGCGGGTATAGAGGTAGGTCACCACCTGGCCGCCGTTGGTCTGCCACTGGAGCCAGAGACTGTTCTGGTTGTCGGTAAACCAATATGCCATTGTCGACGCACTTCCCGAGGCATACTGAAGATTGATCTGATAATTAGTGGTGTTGGAATTGGAACGCTGGCAGAAATATGCCATCTCCTCCGACATAGGGCGGGAATTGCTGTAATAATAATATCTGCCGTGACCGCCTCCGTAAAAATCAAGATAATTGGTGTCATAACGTCCCACTGCCGACGAGTTCGCCTGGGTAAGCACCCATGCCCCGTCAAGGCGTGAATCATAGAAATAATTTGATCCCCATCCAGATGGAGGGGAATAGGGCCAGTAGTCATCGTCAACACAACTGTTGAACAGGAAAGCGCTTCCGCCCGCCATTACGGCAAGTGCCAGTGCTGTCAGAAAAGATCTTTTTTTCATAACGCGTATAATCTCGTTAAATTTAGTTTAAGTGGTCGGCAAAATTTATGATCATATGCCATATGCCATAAAAAATAAACCCCTCAGCACCCCTGTTGGTTTGCCGGAATAAAAAAAACAGATAAATCCAAAGGCAAACCGATCCGCCCTTTCATTGACAAGAGAACAGAGCAACCACCCCTAAATATGACATGTCTCCGGTGGGTCGGAAGGATTTAAGCGGGAATCATAAGTATGAGAAAATAAATTTGCTTAATTTTGCATCTCATAATAACATTGAAACAATGAAACCGGCTTTTATTATTTTGATATTTATCATTCTGACCCTGTCTCCGTCGGCGGTGATGGCATCCGACCCGTATGAGGAATACATCGAACGTTACTGCGCCCTCGCGATCGAACATCAGGACGAATTCGGAATCCCTGCATCCATCACTCTCGCGCAAGGACTTCTCGAGAGTGCGGCGGGACGAAGCACACTCGCGTCGAAAGCCAACAACCATTTCGGCATCAAATGCCATAACGAATGGAAAGGGAAAAGCATAAAACGTAACGACGACGCCCCTGACGAATGCTTCAGAAAATATAATACGGTGGAAGAAAGCTTCCGCGACCATTCCCTGTTCTTGCGCCGAACACGCTACAGCAAGCTGTTCAGCCTCGATGTCACCGACTATCAGAACTGGGCGAAAGGTCTCCGGGAATGCGGATACGCCACCGATCCCAACTACGCTGCACGCCTCATCACCATAATAGAAAGATATTCCCTCTATACCTATGACACCGAAAGCGGCAGAAACGCCGAGGAGACCGTGGCATTCATCCGCGACATGCTCGTAAGTTCCCATCCCGTCCGCCGGTCGAGAGGGCTCCACTATGTGGTGGCGACCCCCGGCGACACCTACGCATCGATTGCAAAAGAATTCAACCTGAAAGCAAAGAAACTGATGAAATACAATGACGCCGGCAAAGACCACGAGATAAAACCATGGGAAGAAGTATATCTTGAAGAGAAACTCGAAGACGCCCCCGAAGGGATAGCCACCGTCACAATCGGGGAAGGGGAGAGCCTGCATTCAGTGGCGCAACGCTACGGCATCAAGGTCAAAGCCATACGCGAGCTCAACAAAAAGGCAAAAGACGAACCCGGCACTATCCTCAGACTAAGATAGCGGCTGCCACCAAACATGGGCAAGCGCCCCCGAACGACATCGGAAAAGCGGGACAATACCGTTTTAAAAAGCAAAAAAGACTTAAATAACACCCGCGACATACGTTTTGCCGACGGAATTTTGCACATAATCAAATTTTTCACTAATTTTGCGTCACCGTAGCGGCATCCGAAGCCCCGCAAAGGGTATCCGGCTGCCGTCAACAAGTGTCTGCCTCTGTAGTTCAACGGATAGAATAGAAGTTTCCTAAACTTTAGATAGGGGTTCGATTCCCCTCGGAGGTAC
>CAMWID010000098.1 GCA_947174235.1 uncultured Porphyromonadaceae bacterium
CTGCCTGACAAATCCTCTCAATTCCTTCGACAAATAAATTTAAACAGTTTCTAAGTTTTGCAAAGGTATAAAAATTGGTTGTAACGATGGAATAGTTTGAAATATTTTATAACTTTGCAGCCGATTTCGCTCTTGAGTGAAATTGAAGGAACATGGTGAAAATCCCTGACAGTCTCGCTACGGTAACAGTCCGACCCTTCTCCGCCGTATTTATGACGGTAAACGAAATTTTGTTTTTCTTCGAGGATGAGAAAGCATATTCTGACGACAATAATCAGTATGACAATCATCACCTCGGCTTTTTCAGCCGGGGTGAACAATTATATATGTCCATATCCAAGTGAGGATGGCGACACAATACCCAAAAATTTGCCTGATATCGAGGTTGTGTCGGCTCAACAAAAGAGGGATGTTCGCTCATCAACTCCGACGTATGGCATGGATTCCGAAAAGATCAAGCTTACAGGCGTGACGTCTGTATCGGACGCCATAAAAAGAATGCCCGGTGTGAATCTGCGTGATTACGGTGGCGCCGGGGGACTGAAGACAGTCTCCGTGAGGGGACTCGGTTCGGAGCATACCGCGATTGTCTATGACGGGGTGTCGCTGAGTGATTGCCAGAGCGGTCAGATAGATTTGTCAAGATACTCCATTGACAATGTGAAAAGTCTTGCCCTATTTTCCGGTGACAATGACGATATCTTCATTCCGGCGAGGGCTGCAGCCTCGGCAACATCTCTCTACATTTCATCGTTCACGGCACCGGGACAGGATGAGGATGGTTTTCATCTTAAAGCACAGATGAAGACCGGTTCGTTCGGATACTTCAATCCCTATGCCAGGATCTCAGCCGGCAACGGTAAAGGGTTGTCTTTCTCCGCCAATGCAGAATATATTTATTCTGAAAACGATTATCCGTTCACTCTTGTCAACGGCAATCTCGTGACAAGAGAGAAACGGGAAAATTCACTGATGAATTCATTCTCCGGGGAGTTGAACGGCCGCTGGCGTATCAATGGATCCTCATCGTTGGTAGGAAAAGTATATTATTACGACAATTCGCGAGATTTGCCGGGCGCGGTCATATATTATGTCAACGAGAGTGAAGAGCATCTCAGGGAGCGTAACTTTTTCGGGCAGCTGCAATACAGGGGACGGCTTTCATCGAAATTCTCTTTGGCGGCTACAGCCAAATTCAATTGGGCGGCGTCGCGATATACGGATGTCAACGGCAAATATCCGGGAGGAAAACTTGATGACCGATATATCCAGCGTGAAACCTATATCACCGGTTCTCTTTTATATGTGGTGACTCCCGGTCTGTCGATGGATTATTCCGCAGATTGGGCATGGAACAATCTGTCAAGCAATCTGAAAACCAATATACGTCCCTATCGTCAGACGGTGCTGCAGTCTTTCGCTGTCAAGTATAACTATGGCAGATTGTCGGCTATCGCCCGTGCGCTGTATTCCATATATCTTAACGATGCCAAAGACGGGGATGCGGGGAAAGACAGATACAGGCTGTCGCCTTCGGCAAGCGTAAGTTTCAAGCCGTTGGAGGCGCAGGGATTATATATCCGGGCGTCATACAAGAACATTTTCAGAATGCCAACATTCAACGAATCATATTTCGACAACTATGGAAGTATAAATCTTGATCCTGAGATAACAGACCAGATAAATATGGGGATCACGTATCAGGCGCCTTCAATAAATTGGTTGACGGATTTTACGCTTACTTGTGACGGATATATCAATCATGTGGATAACAAGATTGTGGCGATACCGTATAACATGTTTGTATGGACAATGACAAACTTAGGTAAGGTCAGGGTGTTCGGGCTTGACGCCACAATCAATGCATCTTTCCTGATAGATGAAAGAAATACCCTTATGCTTGTCGGCTCCTACTCTTATCAAAGGGCGCAGCCGCGCACAGATCCCGAATCAGGAGAATGGATGAAGCAAGTGGCTTACATTCCACTTAATTCCGGGTCTGTTTCTCTGTCATGGTTGAATCCATGGGTCAATTTATCGATCCATGGGTCGGGATGCAGCGCCCGTTACACCACCAACCAGAATCTTCCCCAGACACGGATAGAGGGATATTTCGATACCGGAGTATCGATATTCCGTAAATTTCGTGTAATGAATAACCGGATGGAGGTCCGCGCCGATATAATGAACATATTCAACAAGCAATATGAGATAGTGGCAAGATACCCGATGCCGGGAAGGTCTTGGCGCCTGTCTGTAGAATTTGAAATATAGAACACAATAATATTTTATAAAACAAATGAATAAAAAAATTATTTTTCTTAGCATAGCCGCTGTCGCGGCTATCGGTTTCGCATCGTGCAGCAATGAAGATGCTCCTGATTCCGGGGTCACACCGGAACCCGAGGTGAAATCAGCCAGAACAGCCTATATTTTGTCTCAAGGTAATTATTACTCCTTTATCGAGGGATCTCTGGATGTCATAAATCTGACAGAGGGCACAATATCAACCGATGTTTTTCTTAAAGCCAACGGGAGAAATATCGGCGCCACTCCACAATGGGGATTGGCTTACGGGTCGAAATTATATGTAGCGATGCACCAGTCGAACACCATAGAGATAGTAGATCCTTCCACCTATAAAAGCGTCAAGCAGATCAAGTTGTCGGAATCAGGATTTGACGGTACCGGACCGCGATCTATGGCTACAAAAGATGGAAAAGTCTATATTTCCATGTTCGATGGATATGTGTGCCGTCTTGACACAGTGTCAATGGAGATCGATGCTTCTGTAAAAGTCGGCGCGAACCCTGAAATAATCGCGATTCATGGCGACAAGATCTATGTTCCAAATTCGGACGGCATGAACAATCCTGACTATGGAACGACAGCGTCTGTAATATCGATTGATGATTTCAAGGTGGAGTCGACAATTACGGTACCAATGAATCCTAAACAGTTCATTTCTGCCAACGGGAATCTATATCTCATCTGTATGGGGAACTATGGAGATGTGGCTGCCGCGTTATATAAAATAGGGACAGACAATACATATACCGAAGTTACGACCGCGACAATTGCAGACCCGTATGAGGATAAGCTATATATTGTGGATAATCCTTATGGCGGCACACCATCATATAAAATTTATGATATGTCTTCGGGAACTTTGGAGACAACCGATTTCAGCGAAGTCGTGAACCCGAGCAAAATAGCTGTAGATCCCTCCACCGGAGAGATATTGATATCCTCTTATAAGGATAAGTTTGACGCCTATAATCTTCCCGAAATCCTGTATCAATACGACAAAGAAAGAAAATTGATAAAAAAATATGATATAGGAATAGGTGAGCCATGCATATTCTTCAATTCAAAGCCATGAGAATGCCTTTGGGAAAAACTCTCACATCTATTATCCTTTTGACGGTACTGCCGTTCCTGCATGGCTGCGGGAATGGCGGTACCGTTTCCTCTGAGGGGGAAGAAGTGGAGCTGAAATATGCAGATAATCTGTCATTGACAGAGTTCGACGGATATACAGTGGTGAAGGTGCGGAATCCCTGGGACACTACCCGGCTCCTACAGACATATGTCTTGGTTGATAACGGGATGGAGGTCCCTTCAGGTTTTTCGAAAGATCAGGTGATCAATGTTCCTCTTAAGAGATCTGTGATATATTCATCCGTTCACAACGGACTTGTCAATGAGCTTGGCGCGTCATCAGCCATCGCGGGGGTCTGCGATTCCGAATACGTCTATGAGCCTGTGCTTAAGGATAAGATCAGGAAAGGGGAAATTGCGGATTGCGGCAACAGCATGTCTCCGAATATCGAAAAGATCATGAGTCTGTCTCCGGGAGCGATACTGCTGTCTCCGTTTGAAAACTCCGGCGGGCATGGGAAACTTTCACAGGCGGGGATTCCGATTGTTGAATGTGCCGATTATATGGAGACTTCTCCGCTGGCACGTGCGGAATGGATGAAATTTTATGGCAGGTTGTATGGCGAACCGGATAAGGCGGATTCTTTATTTGCCGAGACGGAGCGTCAGTATCTCGAACTGAAACGCATTGCGGCAACTACGACATCGAGACCGAAGGTCCTGATGGATCGGATCTACGGTCAGTCTTGGAATCTGCCTGCAGGAAAATCGACAATGGGGATAATGATTCAAGATGCCGGCGGAATCAATCCGTTCAGTGATGTGAAAGTGTCGGGAAGCCTGAAACTCAGTCCGGAGAAAGTGCTTTACGAAGCTCAGGATGCCGATATATGGTTGATAAGGTTTGCATATACACCTTTGACTCTCAAATCTCTTGGGGAAGACAACAAGTTATATACTCAATTCAAGGCATATAAAGAGGGGAGAGTCTATGGAAGCGATTCTTCCAGGACAAGAATTTTTGAAGATGTCGCTTTCCATCCCCAATGGTTGTTGGGAAACCTGATCGCTTTGTTTCATCCTGAATTAAGTTTGCCTGTAGAGGGGAAATTATATTTTGAAAAGATAAAGCCGTGACAAGATTTGGATTACTTATTGTTTTATTAATATCTTTTTTTGCCGCAAATTTATTTTTCGGTGCAATCCATATTCCTGCACCGGAAGTCGTGGATGCTTTTTTGAACCGGTCGGAAAATGAGGCGTTGAGATTTATTGTTGTCAACAACAGGCTGCCACAGGCAATAACCGCAATGCTTGGCGGCGCCGCCCTTGCCGTGACCGGGTTGCTTCTTCAGACAGCGTTTCACAATCCTCTTGCCGGACCGTCGATATTGGGTATAAGTTCGGGAGCAAGCCTTGGCGTGGCATTGGTCATACTGTTTCTTGGAGGATCTCTTAGTGTAGGATCTTTGTCGTGGGGAGGTAACGCTGCGATTGTCGTCGGCGCATTGGTGGGTAGCCTTGGTATAATGGGTATGTTGATCGCGCTGTCGAATATAGTCAAAAATAACCTGATGCTTCTGATAACCGGAATTATGGCAGGTTACCTCACAAGTTCAATAGTCACACTGTTGTCTTCGGTTTCAACAGCGCAGGGCGTGCAGAATTATGTGATGTGGGGGATGGGAACATTCGGCGATGTTTCTACAGAGCGGTTGCCGTGGTTTTCATTGTTCACTGTTTTAGGGCTGCTAATGTCGCTATTGCTTGCCAAACCGCTTAATATCTTGCTGTTGGGCGACAATTATGCAGCTAATCTTGGTGTAAATGTTAAGACTGTCAGGAATTTGTTGCTACTTGCCACCGGAGTGTTGACAGCGATCGTTACAGCTTATTGTGGACCGGTTGCATTTGTGGGATTGGCTGTTCCTCATATATCAAGAATGATTTTTAAGACAGACAATCATTGGGTGTTGATACCGGCTGCCATGTTGATAGGTGCGATATTGTGTTTAGGATGTAATGTGGCGAGCACTACTCCTGAAAATACTGTTATCCCGATAAATGCACTTACTCCGGTGGTAGGGGTACCGGTGATATTGTATGTTATCTTGCGGGCGCGCAGATGATAATCGCGAAACTGAATCCGGGATAACATTGGTTTTACGATTCGTCGGGAAGGGAGCCTGCACGCCGATTAAATGCGTTGCATTATTTCGGAGGTGGAGGCGTCAGCTATTATTCTGCCGTCTTGCATGAGGATGGAACGGGGACATAATTCCTGTGCCATCTCCATATCGTGGGTGGCGACTATGATTGTGTGATGGAATGTTTTTAATAGGTCGATCAGATTTCTTCTCGCTTTTATGTCAAGATTTGAAGAGGGTTCATCCAAAACAAGAATATCAGGTTCCATCGACAGTACGGATGCGATCGCGGCGCTTCGTCTCTGTCCTCCTGACAGCTGGAACGCCGCCTTGTCATCACACCCCTTTAACCCGACTGCAGACAAAGCCGTCCTCACGCGACGGTCAACCTCCTTTTCCGGGAGCTTCATGTTTCTCGGTCCGAACGCCACGTCATCATAGACAGTAGGCATAAACAGCATGTCGTCCGGATTTTGGAAAACCATTCCCACCGCACGTCTGACAACCGGCAGTGTGTTTTTCGTCACAGGCACGTCTCCGACGTTCACTTCCCCTTCCGACGGCAATAAAAGCCCGTTGGTGTGGAGCAGCAGTGTTGATTTGCCACATCCGTTAAGTCCGAGGAGAGCGACCCGCTCTCCATGCGTGACTGTCAGGCTGATACCTTTGAGCGCTTCCGTGCCGTCCGGATATGAATAATGGACATTGGTGAATCTTATGAAATGATGGCTCATGATACGAAATGTTTTATTAAGGAGGAAAAATCAATTAGCCGGAGACAGATGATTACCGAGCACCAGGCAACCAGCCACACCCATGTACGTGATGTCCATGTGAGAGAGTGTCCGGTCGGCATAGTCCCATCAAATCCTCGTGCATCCATTGCCCGATGTATCCACACCGCCCGTTGGGAACTGCGGATCAGCAGTTGTCCCACAAATTGTCCCCACATCTTTAAAGGATAGTTTTTCCTTCCGTAGCCTCTCGCTTCGCGTGCCCGCTTCATTATTACAGCCTGGTCAATGATAAGATAGATATAGCGGTAGGAGAGGAGAAGCTGCGTGGTGAGCACGGACGGGCAACCGAATTTCCGCATTGTGTTGAAAATGTCGATAAAACCTGTGGTGGCTACGAGAATAAGTACGGATTGGAAGGAAAGCAGTCCGCGGATAAGAATTGATATAAAGCTTATACATCCTTGGCTGACAGATATATTCCCAATTCTGAAAGCGACGGCGGTATCTATAAAAGGATTGAAAATTCCTATGAAAAATACCAACGGAAGGATCCAGAGAGATTTGATGAATATTTTACCATATCCGATACCTTCAATCTCTGACACGGCAACCGGATAAGCCGCGAGCCATATGAGTTTTTGTGGTTGATACAGGGGCACGCTCAACACGCATATAAGATACGTCAGGGTGATAAAGAGCATGGCGGGGGATGTATTACTGCATCCCCCGCCGGTATTGATCCGGGCAAGCTTCAGATATGTTTTTTCAATGTCTGCCATTATTTGAGATCAAAGATTACGCCAGATGCTTTTTCTTTCTGAAGATCAACGCGCACACACACCACAGCATCACCATTACAATAAGCCCCCCGATAATTCCGGCGAAAGTGGAGTTGTAGTCAGGCATGAAGGCGGAGGAGGGTATTTTTGCGATTCCCAGTTCGGTAGATCCGGTAATTTTCGCTATAGACCATTCAAGACCGTCAGGATTTCCGGATGCGATCCATGTGAAGGATATTGCAAAAATCGCCGCAACAGCCGCGAACGACCAAAGAACGATCTTTGTTTTACGAGACATTCTTACCCTGTCGGGACTGCCATCGGAAATCATCTGATTCTGGCGGCTGTAAAGCATATCCGGTTTGTATGATGCCACAAAAGATATGACAAGAGCAGTGGCGATCCCTTCACATATGCCTATGGCGAGATGAATAGATGTCATCAGTATCAGGAAATTTGATACTGATAGTGCAGTCACTCCGGAAAGCTCTGTTTCCGCGGTGACTGCAAGCGCACCGAATTCAAGTCCGCACACACATGCCGTTATGGCGGCGGCAGACAGTCTCCATTTTGATATTGAAGAATTAGCGATCGGACGGTATATCAGAGGATAAGCCACCAGACAGCTCATTGCTGCCATATTGATAATGTTGCACCCCAACGCCATCAATCCCCCGTCAGCAAAGATCAGGCATTGAATTATAAGTACCGACGTGAGGGTAATGAAAGCCGCCCAAGGACCCATAAGTGCCGCAAGCAACACACCGCCGATGATATGGCCGCTTGATCCTGTGCCGGGGATAGAGAAATTTATCATCTGGGCGGCAAAGATAAATGCCCCCATCACACCCATAAGAGGAACAATATCCTCTCTTTTTATCGTCTTAACCTTTTTAGAAGCGACTCCTATCAGCGTTACAGCCGCAATCCCCGCCACTCCTGCAACAGCCGGTGAAACCAGCGCGTCTGCCATGTGCATACCTTTTCAGATTATAGAATGAAACAATAAAGATGCGAGAATTGTAATCTCACATCCTTATTAACAAATGTAAAGCAGACTTGGTTGGTGTGACGGGAAACGTCAATAATCTGTGGGTAACCGTTACTATAACTTGGTCAGATTCTTTGTATGGGTTATGCAGGATGGTATCTCAGACGTATAATGTGTGACAAATATCAGAGAACATCCGGTTTGTGCTGTCATAGTATCGATTATGGTCTTGACATTATTTTTTTTGTCAGCGTCGAGTCCGTGAAGCGGTTCGTCAAGCACAAGAAGTTCGGGTTGTCTGATCATAGCCCTCGCCACAAGCACAAGGCGTTGCTCACCGTTTGAGAGTTCCGAGAACTTTTTCTCCGCGAGGTGCGACAGATCCAATAGCTCCATCCAGGCTTCCGAGGTCGAGATCTCTTCTTCTGTCGGCAGTTTGTATCTGTTGAGCGGATTTCTGAGACCTTGCATTACAATCTCTCTGACAGATGAGTTTGATTTGAAAAACAATTGCATTTCAGGAGAGACATATCCGATGCGGTTTTTAATTTCCCATATGCTTTCACCGGAACCGCGTTTACGGTCGAAGAGGGTTATGTCGTTGGCATATGCCTGGGGATTGTCTGCGCATATGAGGCTAAGGAGTAGAGATTTGCCGCATCCGTTGGCTCCGGTGAGCACCCAACGTTCCCCCTTTCTTATTGTCCAGTCGATATCTTTAAGGATCTCTCGGGATCCATATCTGATATGCCCGTTGTGTATAGAAAAGGCTATCTCATGGCAGAGGGAGCGTGATCCGTCAAGAGGGAGTGGAAGGGTTATAGGTTTTGAAACAATTGTTTGCGAATGGCTGAACCCGAGTATTTTTTTATGATCAATAAGCGGTTTTGATATTGTCAGTGATTCCATTGTGATGAGCGCGGAGGCATATTCAGGGATGTCTCCGGGGTCGCAAAGCAACATGATGACAGACACTCCACGGTCAGGAAGCCGTCTTACGGTGTTGTCAAATTCTAGACGGGAAGAGGCGTCGAGACCTATATACGGATTGTCAAGGATCAATACATCAGGATTGTCAAGCAATGCGTTTATTGTTAGAAGTTTCCTTAATTCTCCACTTGAGAGATAATTGATTTTCTTACCTTCCACGTCATTTAAATTAAACAACCGGCAAAATTCTTGCCACAATGGATTCCCGATTTTGCATCCCAATATTTCAGCTACTTCGGGCACCAGATCATTCATTGTGGCTTCCATACGTTGAGCATGATATTGCACTTCCATTCCGCTGAGAGAGTGGATGTCGGTAAATGAAAGCATTTTGACTGAGCGGATCTCCGGTCGGAACGTTATGCGGTTGCCATAGGCATGTCTCCCTTTTTCCATAATGGTTCCGAGAGTAGTTTTCCCGCTTCCATTCTTTCCGTAAACCACCGTTATCCCTTTCCGGATTTTTACTTTATGAGGATTCGCGAGCACTACATTCCCATATCCGAGACGCTCGCTGTCCAAAGAGATTATAATGTTGTCAGATTCCATCAATGTAATATCGTTACTAATTTAGAGTATGTTTACTTTTAACTTTATGAAATCTTTATAGCTCTTTTCGACC
>CAMWID010000099.1 GCA_947174235.1 uncultured Porphyromonadaceae bacterium
TCACACAAAGCGACAGAAGACAGTCCTTCAAAAGATGGACTGTCTTTTTTTAAGTCGCTCCCATGAGGGCATATCGTCTGTGCGTTCAGGGTCAATGAGGTCGGATAGCCGTTATGCCGATTTGTTTCGGCGTCATATATCCGGCATTCTCACGGACACCATTATTGGCTATGCAATATATTTTTGCAAATAAAAAGTATAAACAAGTTCATGAAATTTCGTCATGAATGAAAAATTTTGAGTATTTTTGCAGACTGAACCCGTTTCAAGGGATGAATCATCATGCCCCTTATAAAACAAAGGGCTTTATCATAAAGGAAAATAAAATAGCAAAAGATATAAAATTATGTCAAACAAAGCATTATTGATAATCCTTGACGGATATGGTTTGGGCGACCACGCCAAGGATGATGCAATCTTCAACACCCCGACGCCCTATATGGACAGCCTTTTTGCCAATTACCCCAATTCAAAATTGCAGGCGAGCGGAGAAAATGTAGGACTCCCTGACGGACAGATGGGCAACTCGGAGGTAGGTCATCTCAACATCGGCGCCGGGCGAGTGGTTTATCAGGATCTTGTCAAGATCAACCGTGCGATCAAAGACGGTTCGTTTGCAGAGAATCCGGAAATAAAGAGTGCGTTCTCATATGCGCGCCAGAACAATGTGCCTATCCACTTCATGGGTCTCGCTTCCGCCGGAGGCGTGCATTCAAGCCTCGAGCACCTGTATGCCTTGTGCGACACGGCGAAGGCATATGATCTGCAGAGGGTATATCTGCACTGTTTCATGGACGGTCGCGACACTGACCCGAAGAGCGGGGCAGGTTTTCTCCGTGAGATACAGGATCATTGCGACAAGAGCGCCGGTACAATAGCATCGGTGATCGGAAGATATTACGCTATGGACCGCGACCACCGCTGGGAGCGTCTGAAAGAAGCCTATAATCTTCTCGTATATGGAGAGGGTGTACATACTGAGAATGTGGTGGAGGCTGTCGAGAAATCCTATGAGGAAGGAGTGACCGACGAGTTCCTCAAACCGATAGTCAACGACAAGGTAGACGGAAGGATCGGTGCTGGTCATGTGGTGATCTTCTTCAATTATCGCAACGACCGCGCAAAAGAGCTTACTACAGTTCTGACTCAGCATACGGAAGACGGGATGAATCCTATTCCGGATCTTCAATATTACTGCATGACTCCCTATGACGATTCGTTCAAGGGGGTGCATGTGCTTTTCTCGAAATCAGATGTGCCTGACACTATCGCTGAGGTTCTGTCTCGCGCCGGCAAGAAACAGCTTCATATAGCTGAGACTGAGAAATATGCGCATGTCACATTTTTCTTCAATGGCGGACGTGAGGCTCCGTTTGAGGGGGAAGACCGCATCCTTGTGCCTTCACCGAAAGTTGCCACATATGATCTGCAGCCGGAGATGAGCGCTCCGGAGGTGACGGAGAAACTTGTCGAGGCGATCGATTCAGAAAAATATGATTTCATTGTCGTGAATTTCGCCAACGGAGACATGGTGGGTCATACAGGAGTCTATCCGGCTATCCAGAAAGCGGTAGCCACACTTGACACGTGTGTGGAAAAAGTGGTGGAGGCTGCCAAGGCTCACGGTTATGGCACGATTATTATAGCCGATCACGGTAATGCCGACCATGCGCTTAACGAAGACGGCACGCCCAATACGGCGCATTCTTTGAATCCGGTGCCGTTCATATATATCGGCGATAAGAATGCCAAGGTAAAGGACGGACGGCTTGCTGATGTGGCACCTTCTTTGCTGCACATAATGGGAGTTCCCCAGCCATCCGACATGACAGGAGAAGATCTTATTTCAGACTGACTGTATATAAGATGAAGAGAAATATAATTATCAAGGCGGCGGTCTCTGTAATGGGGCTCGCCGCCTTGTGTTTTCCGGTAAACGCCGGAAAACTTGTGATTCTTCATACCAATGACACGCATTCCGCCATCGAACCCAATAAGGATGGCACGGGCGGTATGCTTCAGTTGAAGGCGGTGGTTGATTCCGTAAGAAAGGCTGAGAAAAATGTGCTTCTGGTCAATGCCGGGGATATCGTGCAGGGATCATTGTATTTCAAATATTTCCGTGGAGAGGTGGAGTATCCGGTGGCGAACATGCTCGGATATGACATCAACATCCTCGGCAATCATGAGTTTGACAATGGGATGGAAGATCTCGCGGAGAGGTACAAGACTCTGAAGGGGGCGCGTCTTTCCGCCAACTATGATTTTGACGGCACCGAGATGGAAGGGGTGATGCAACCTTATATCGTGAAAAAGATCGACGGGAAGAAAATCGGATTTTTCGGAATCAATATCGATCCCAGAAGTCTTATTTCCGAGAAATGCATCGACGTGAAATATGAGGATGTCATACCGGTAGCGAATGAGACCGCCGCGTATCTGAAGAATAAGGAGAAATGTGATGTCGTAGTGGCAGTGACTCACATAGGATATAAATCATCGAACGACAAGCCTGGAGACGTGGATCTTGCGAAAGCGAGCAAGGACATCGACATTATCATCGGCGGACATTCGCATACCCTTATCGATCCCGCTCATCCCGAGAAATATCCGTCTCTCATAAATAATGCTGAAGGACGTCCGGTAAGGGTGGTCCAGACGGGTAAATACGGGCGACATATAGGAAAACTCGAGATAGACCTTGATGATCTGAAAGGACTTGACGGAAGCAAGGTAGGATATGAGCTTATACCGGTGACGAGCAGATTTCCGGAAGATGCATATGACAAGAAAATGATTGATTTCCTGCGTCCTTACAAGCATGTGGTTGATTCTGTCAACAATCACAAGATAGCGACCTCATTGTATGACATGAGAAACAACTCGTGGGGGATGTCAAATCTCACGGCAGATTTCGGATATTGGTATGCGAACCATATCGCCGATTCTCTGCGTAACGCCGGGGAGAATATTCCCGGGATCGACATGTCGATAATGAACAAGGGAGGTATCCGTCAGGATATGACAGAGGGCGACGTTACTGAAGGTCAGATACTTTCCACTTATCCATTTTCCAACCGTTTCATGATCATGAGTATCAAGGGTAAGGATCTTTTGGAAGCCATGGGCGTCGCCGCCCGCAAGGGAGGGGAGGCTGTCAGCGGAAACGTGAGGGCTGTCACCGATGCCGACGGCAATCTGATAAGGCTTGTCATTGACGGGGAAGAGGTGGATCCCGACAAGACATATTATGTCGGCACGATAGATTATGTGGCGGAAGGAAACGATGACATGGTCTCTCTGGCGAATCATTCCCGCATATGGGTTGATGAACAGGAGGTAAGTGTCCCGATCCTGATGTGGTTCAAGAGGCAGAATGATCTTGGACTTCCGGTGGCTCCGTCGCGTGATCCGCGTTTCGTGCGAAGTGTGGCACAATAAGCGTCCGTCATGGGAAGATGGTGGATGCTGATATTTCAGGCAGTGGCATTATGTCTTTCCTCCTGTAGAGGAGAGGGAACCAATATGTCAGGCGGGGTCATTTCCGGTAGCGCAAGCGCTGTCGGAAATGACTCCGTCGTTTCTGTGGATATCACGTCTATGGTGATGGCAAGAGCTGATTCCGTGCTGTCGTCTCTCACATTGGATCAAAAGGTGGGACAGTGTTTCATGCCTGCCATCTATGCAAGCGATGATTCCCTGACCATGAAAAGGTTCAGAGGGTATATGTCGGATCTTCATGTCGGAGGAGTCGTTTTGTTGAAAGGAGATCTCACGTCGGCTGCCGTCATGTCGGCGGCGGGGGCGTCGGCAGAGGTGCCTCTTATGATGGCTATAGATGCGGAATGGGGTCTTGGAATGCGTCTTTCCGATGCCCCGGATTTTCCCCGTAACGGCAAGCTCGGTCCCGGGGCAGACGAATCCCTGTTGTTCGATTATGGGGTTGAGGTAGCGAGGGAATGCCGCAGGATAGGGATCAATATGGTTCTTGGCCCCGTGGTGGATGTGACGGAAAATCCGAAGGGGGTCATAGGAAGCCGCTCATTCGGAGGAGATCCCCGCCTGGTGGCGGATTTCGGGGTGGCGTATGCACGCGGACTTGAATCCGGGAGGGTGATCAGTGTGGCGAAACATTTTCCGGGACATGGAAGCCCCCGTGGCGACAGCCACAAGTCGCTGCCGGTCATACGGAGATCTCTTCATCAGCTTGACAGCATAGATCTTTATCCATTCAGAAGTTATATAGATGCGGGGCTCAGTGGAGTTATGGTCGGACATCTTGCCGTTCCGGCGATAGATCCGGAAGGTCTGCCGGCGGCGGTGTCACCGGTTGTCATAAGAGGTCTGCTCAGGAATGAACTTGGCTTCAGCGGACTTGTCCTGACTGACGCGCTTAATATGGGAGGGGTGGAAGGATATGCCTCTTCTGCGGCATTGGTAGCCGGTGCAGACATAGTTGTGGCTCCCGCCAATACGGCACAGGAGATTCATAATGTTGTGGAATCAGTAAGAAAAGGGGAAATTGGAATGGAAATAATCAACGACAGATGTCGCCGGATATTGTTTTATAAAATTTTGGCGGGAGTATTTGACCCTAAGGAAATGGATCTTTCAGGTCTGAGGGAAGATGTAGGATCAGGAGCCGCCACACTGTATGAAAGGCTTGTCGGGAATCACTGAAATTCAGGGTTCGATTACAATTTTCCGTTGTCGTTGTAACTAAAAAACGCGCAGTTGGTAACTATCACATGGTCTAACATCCTTAATCCGAGAAAATCACATCCGTTTTTCAGATCACGTGTGATCTTGTCATCCTGAGGACTCGGGACAGTGCCTCCGGATGGGTGGTTATGTACCATGATAATCCCTTCGGCATTTTCTATGATTGCAAACTTGAGCGCTTTTTTAAGGTCAAAAATAGATGCGGTGCTTGATCCTGAAGTCAGCTTGTAGTTCTTTATTATCTGGTTTCTGCGGTTGAGGAGCAGTATCCATACTTCTTCATGATCTAGATTCCCGATGGTGTGACGCATCCTTTCAAAAATATCATTGGAAGATCTGATCGGTTCGTTGGCGGGGATTTCTTCAGTGCAATATCTCTTGATAAGCTCTATCACTGCTTCGACCTGTATACTTTTGGTGATTCCTATCCCTTTTATTCCACGTAGTTCCGCCCTGGTGCGGCGTTCGAGCTTGTGTAGAGAGTTGTCGTTGTCCCGCATAAGGGCGCGGCATAATTCCGTTATCGGCATTCCGGGGGTGCCCACACGAAGTATTAGAGCCCACAGTTCAGGAATGGAAAGGACACCGCATCCAAATTTTTCGGCTTTTTCGCGAGGCTGCTGGTCGGGATCCATCTCTTTGACAGTGCGGGGATGGCACGGGGGAGAAGAGTCCGGACATCCGGTCGGGATATGGTCGTTTGTCATGGCTTGTCGGATGTATGATATTATTTCCCCCTTCTCCGTTCAATCTCGTCATTTATGTCCCTGCCGTGACGCAGGATTATTTTCCATACATATGCGCGGATAAAACCGGTGCCGTATCCGGTGAGCTGGACGAGTGATGCGGCTACCCCCATAGACCCGATCTTGAGACTTCGGGTAGATATTATTCCCCAGATCCAGAGGGCGATGATGTAAAGAAGTAGGGGGATGATTGCCCATTTGCAGAAGAATGCAGCCACAATCATGGCTGCTGATCCTATTACGAACACGGCGGGTAGCCAGTGGACAGCTTTCATCGAACCCGGGTAAAGAAGCTGCAGTGTGATGCGCGACATTCCGAACACATGCACCTGCCGCCAGAATTTTTTGAAATCCACACGCCGTTTGTGAAATACCGCCACCTCTGGATAGAGAGAGATCTTAAACCCGGCGAGGCGTATGCGCGTGCTCATGTCTATATCTTCGCTGAACATTTCGCGGAATCCCCCGACCTTGTCATATACTTTTCTGGAGAATCCCATATTGAATGTACGTGGGGTGAATTTCTCCATGCTCACTTTCCCGCCGCGTATTCCGCCTGTGGTGAGGAAAGAGGTCATCGCATAGTTTATCGCTTTCTGGATGTCGGAAAAAGATTCGTGTGCCGCGTCGGGACCTCCGAAACAGTCGGAAGGATTTGATTTCAGGGCTTCGCGGAGTCTCGCGATATAGTCCGGTGGTAAAATACAATCAGAGTCGACGAAGATGAAGAAATCTCCGTCGGCTCTGTCGATGCCATAATTCCGGGCGATGCTTCGCCCTTCATTATCTTTATAGAAATATTTTATACGTATCCTGTCATCATATTCCCCGCATTGTCTGTCGCATCTCACGGTCGAGCCGTCTTCCACGATTATGGTCTCAAACCCGTTGTCGGTCTGTTTGGCAAGGCTTGCCAGCAGATCGGCTATCTCGTCAGGGCGGTTGTATACCGGAATGATGATCGAGAACATGAGAGGGGAATTGGAAGACATGACCGTGTTACGCCTTGACTCTGCCTACGTATTCACCTGTACGGGTGTCTACCTCGATAAGTTCGCCTTCGTTTACGAAGAGGGGCACACGTACAGTGGCACCAGTCTCAACAGTGGCGGGCTTGAGAGTGTTGGTGGCTGTGTCGCCTTTGAGTCCGGGTTCGGTGTAAGTGATCTTGAGCACGGTCTTGATAGGCATTTCGGCATAAAGGACAGTTTCGGTTGAGGCGTCGCTTACAACTTCCACTGTGTCGCCTTCCTTCATGAAAGCGGCTCCGGTCACGAGCTCCTTGTTGATGGGGACCTGTTCGAAGGTCTCATTGTTCATGAAGATGTCGTCGCCGCCGTCGGCATAAAGATATTGGTAGGGACGGCGTTCCACACGCACGTCTTCAAGTTTTTCCCCGATGTTGAAACGGCGTTCGAGCACACGACCGTCAACTACGTCCTTGAGTTTCGTGCGCATGAAGGTGTTTCCTTTGCCTGGTTTTACATGGAGAAATTCCACGACGAAATAAAGACGGCCGTCCATGCGGATGCAAGTGCCGTTCTTGATGTCTTGAGCGTTCATCATATGTCTAAAAGTGTTTTGTTGATTCTTGTCAAGTTTTTAATACGTATCGCATATTGAAGTCGTTGGGGTGTGCGCCGGTAGTTTCCCCGGGATCGTGTAGCCCATGACTCAAAATCAATAGGAAAAACCGACATGATTTTGAAAAGAAAAAAATCTGACAACCTCAGTTTCTGCAATTACGGATGCAAAATTAATAAAAAAATGGAAAAAAAGAAAGAGGGAAACGCCATCAAATGGGACGATATGGCACACTAATGGGTTGATGACCACAAAAAAATAGGCTGAAATTTGTGAAAATGAAAGATATTTCCTAATTTTGCACTCCGAAAATCAGAAATTAAACAATCAATATACAATGAAAAGAACATTCCAGCCCTCCAACCGTAGAAGGGTAAACAAACATGGCTTCCGTGAGAGAATGGCGACAAAAGATGGTCGCAAAGTGTTGTCGCGTCGTCGTGCGAAAGGTCGCGCGTCACTTACCGTTTCAGACCATATCGCCGGTAAGTGATCCGGAGGTCAAGTCGGCAATAGTAAAGCGGGCGGCAGATTTTTCTGCCGCCCGCTTTACTATTGCCTGTCGCAAATGCCGGATAAATAAAAAAGCCCCCGGAGTGTGAACTCGGGGGCGGTCATCCCGGTCGTCTTCAAATATGACGAGCCCTTTTAATAGAACTATGAATGACCGGGTGATATAATGATATTTCATCAGCCGTTGATAGAGCCTGCAAGATCTTCCACGGTGCCTATGCTGAAGATCCAGTACAGCAGGATGGCAATGAGGATCAGAATTCCGAGCCAGAGCCAAAGCCGGCTTGTCTTCTTGGAGTCAGACTCCCGTCTGCCGTTACCGTTTTCTTTCATGACACGTCAATCTTTATCCGGCGATAGCTTTCATCATGCCCATGCTGAAGAGCCAATATAGCAGAATGGCGACCAGCACCAATATACCGAGCCATAGCCACAGGCGGTTGATTTTACGTGTGTTTTCACGATGGCGTTCACGTCCTTCCGCTTTTAGAGAATTAGCGATCATGTCGGCATTGGGCGCCTCGTTATCATTGATATGTTTTTCCTTGCTGTCCATAACCTTTTATTTTAATGTTTGCAAATAAAACGTAAAGACAGGGGGATAGGTTCACACCGGAAGTTAAAAAGGTATATCCGGTTCTCCGGGACCGGGCATGATATCGGGCATGGGAGCTCCGGAAAGCTGGGATCCTAAAGAGAACGGAGAAGAGGGGTTGCCCGCGTTGCCTGCGCTGTTCATTTTTGATTCCAGTTTCATAGGCGCTTCGGCGAGAGTCTCCTGCAGCATATTGTAGCCTTGTTCCCAATTCTCAAATTTTGCGTATTTTGACACAAACCTGAGTTTCACGTCACCGACGGCTCCCGAGCGGTGTTTCGCCACAATAAGCTGAGCAAGTCCGCGGATGTCGTTACCCTCGCTGTCTTCCGAACTTTTCGTGTAATATTCCGGTCTGTGAATAAAGCATACGATATCGGCATCCTGTTCTATCGCACCTGATTCGCGGAGGTCGGAGAGCACGGGTCTTTTATCTTCTCGAGTCTCGGTGCTTCGGTTGAGCTGTGACAGTGCGATTATCGGGATATTCAGCTCCTTTGCGAGAGCTTTCAGCGATCTTGAGATTGTGCTGACCTCCTGTTCGCGGCTCCCGAGTTTCATTCCTGTGGCGTTCATAAGCTGGAGGTAGTCGATCATTATCATTCTGACCCCTTTTTCCCTGACAAGCCGCCTTGCTTTTGTCCTTAGCTCGGTTATCGAGAGACCGGGAGTCTCGTCAAGATAAAGCGGCGCGCTGTAGACAGTACGGATACGGGAATTCAGACGGTCCCATTCCTCGGGAGAGAGCTGTCCGCTTTTGATTTTCTCGCCTTCGAGGTCGGCTACGTTGCTTATAAGACGTTTCACAAGCTGAACGTTAGCCATCTCCAATGTGAATATTGCGATGGGAGTGTTGAAGTCTACAGCCATGTTTTTTGCCATCGAGAGAACAAAAGCGGTTTTACCCATAGCCGGTCGTGCTGCAATGATTATAAGGTCGGAACTCTGCCAGCCGGAAGTCATCCTGTCAAGCTCGGTGTATCCGGTCTGCAGACCGGA
>CAMWID010000100.1 GCA_947174235.1 uncultured Porphyromonadaceae bacterium
TGGGAACCAATCAAGCGTGAGGAATTCTGGCGGTTGCGTAGGGAATGTCTCGACAATCCCTCACGAAATAGCGGAACCGGAGGTAACACCATAGTCTATAAAGGAATAACTTATACAAAATATCTCCCAAAAGGAATCGTTGATTACATCGAGACAGATTATTGATACCATGATCGCCCAAGACGGTATAGAATAAACTGCCTCATAAAAAAGAGACTTTATAGTTGACGAAGTATGTATTTGTGCAAAATGAAATATCAAAATAAGAGACGGCTAACGCCGTTTATAGATAAAAAATCAGCTCACTAATTCTAATTTTATCTATAGCACTCTGTTAGCCGTCAAATATTATAATGAAGTCATATCTACCCTCAAAAGGGTGATTGACAGTTCCGATTTCTGCACAACAGAATTATTAACTTATAGAAATAAGTTTAAACAACTTCATAATCAGGATTCTTTACCGTTATCGAATCATGATTAATGTCATTTTACCCGAGATTATCTTATCATGATACGCCTGGTCTCGACTTTGCCGGATGATTTGGTTGTCTTGAAAATATAGATTCCATTCTGAAGTTGCGAACGGTCTATCTCTCCCCCTTCTGCATAAAGCACTCTCACACCGGAAAGATCATACACTTCTGTTTTACGGATTGAATCCTGCCCGATGACATCAGTGCCTGAGGAAGCGACAGTAAAACTGACAGAATTTCCATATTGGATGCTATCATACCATGCCCCTACAATATAGCGCATGCCGATTATCGGATTATCGACTTTTCCATTCAACTTAAGTTCAACACTTTGACCCTCTTCAATCTCAAGATCTTCTGTATAGATTGTAGAGACATAAGTCATATCGCCCACCTGAGGCCATGTCCAGATTGTAAGATACATACTGTCCATGAAATATCCTTTCACACAGTTCACTTTTAATATAAACTCAAGGTCTGAAGGATCAGCATTATTGGAATCCCCATTAAAATAGAAACCGTCAACTTTAATCTCTGTCACCGGAGCAACCTCATAATTCATCTTGATCACATCCGAAATCCAATGTCCCGTGATGGCATCAACAAATCCGACAGTGTACACCCCGGCATTGATCTCTGAGAGGATCCTTGAATTATAATTGAAATCCATTTGTTCGCCGTCATGAACGGTTACAAATCTCCGTTCGCCGGCTGCAACCTCCTCATCATTTGCGTTTCTGACAGAAAGCCTTATGATACCTTCATAATCTATACCCGAATTATTGGATATATTCGTATGTATCTTGATATTCTTACCCTTGAACGTCTTTCCCACAATTTCCGAATTATTGATTGATATGGTTGCGGTTGATTCCGGGGTGAATTTTGCATATCCATTAGAAACAGTCATGATAAATTCCGAAGGAAAACCTCTTTTTGCCTCGATCTTGACCCACTCGGTTGAGCCCTCAGGCAAGAATCCCGGATATGCCTGATATACACCGTCAGCAAGATCTCTCGGAAGTTTTACGGTATATTCATTAAATCCGTAAAACATTTTATCGAATGTAACGGTTTGACCCTCGCCATAAAGCTTGTCGCCGTCAGAATTTTCAACTATAATACCGAATTTACCCGTCAGGATGTTTGTCGAGAAACTTGAAACATATCCTAAGAAAGTCACGGTTGAATTGACCGGAACCGTTGTCTGCTTAAGGGTATATCCCCAATGACTTAGTACCACCGGCACCATCTTTGATCCCTCGCGGGGACGCTGTACGCCATGAATGATCATCTGACCGAAATTATATGTACCGATAGAACCGCCTATTCCCTGTTGCGTGCCGGGAAACAGAGATGAGAGAAGATAATAGCCATCGAGAGAACCTCCCCACCCCCAGTTGATATGAAAATATCCGTCCTTATAACCGTCGCACACAAAGGCATGTGCGCCGTCATCCCCTTCGCCGGCATAATATACCGGTCCATATTTCTCCAACTCCTCATAAACCAGTTCGTTCCAATCTGAGAGGGAATAGTAATCACGATATACAATCCTCAAAGCCTTGTCGTAATCAAAATAATTGACAAGGGCATGTGGAACGTATTCAGTCCAGGCGCCACTCCCTTCAGGAGAGAAATCCATGTTAACTCCTACCGCGCATGCATAGAGAAGATCCGCCACTGCCTTTTTCTGCGCCTGTGTCGAAGTGCCCTTATAGGAATCAAGCATATTCGCCCAATCGAAAGTAATATTGGAAAAATCGCATGAGAATTCCTTTTTTGCAGTAGTTGCCAGATACCTATTTGAACCTTTCCCTTTTTCAGGCCATTCATGATAGTTAATAACCTGCGACATCGCCGTGGCAACACACCCTGCCCATGATTTCTCTCCATTGACAACGGGACTCAGATCATTAAATGGAGACACTTGATCCCAGGTAGTAGTCAGCAACGGACCGATCGCATCTTTCGTCGGTGTCTCGTCACTCCTCGTCTGTGGAACCACCGGATTGTTTCTCTGCCATTCGATCTCGGCAGCATATTTATCCATCCAATAGTTGAACTCGGCATTTTCTATTGACTCCGGTATAGCGGAATCAAGTATTCCAAGCACACACGGTGTGGAATCGTCGGCGCTTAGGATCAATGACCGGCTTCCATCCGTAAACAAATATACCGCCGCATCTCCGGCTCCCGTTTTGACAGTGTTAAGAAGAACATAGTTCTCCGATCCGCCATAACTTCTGGTTGAGCCGACGGCACGTGCCAAAGCGATGTCCGGAGAAATCACTTCTGCTCCGATCGTCGGGAATGTCATTAATGCAAGGACTGAAAGTAGAAATTTTTTCATGTGTATATTTTTAGGTTTCCAATACTTTACAAATTTACATGAAAATCGTGAGATTTCGACACCGGCAAAATAAAGAAATGATTTTTTCTTTAGAGGAAAGATGTATAAAATTTATCACTATCTCTTGGAGCGGTTATGACAAAGTCCCGCCTCCGTGTATATTCACCACGAATAGCGGGACTCTGTTAAAAACTATCCGTTACCGGGAAGCAGGCTCGCTCCCGGAATTCGACCAATACGGATTCTGATAGATTTTGGAAGCGTCAGGAGTTATCCCGTCGGGAGAAGAAAGAAGAATCTCTTTTGAAGAAATTGGACTCAGATAATGTCCCATCTTCCATGTCAACCCATTGTAGCCATACTGCGTACTGTTTTTCTCAAACGGGCGGATATATTCACTCTTGTCGGGCGACGACACATTGGAATCAGCACCGGCATCGTATTTAAGATTGGTATACCACTCCTGCATCGGTGTGTTCCATAGATGCATCCCTTCGATGTGACAGGGATTGGCGATCAACTGATCCAGCGCTCTCCACCGTTTGAGATCGGAATATCGGAACCCCTCCGAAAGCAGCTCGCAACGACGCTCGCGACGGATGTTGTAGAGAACCGGATCGATCAATTGTCCCCCGGAATATGCACCCCAGTCATTTTCAGCTTCTTTAGCCATATCGGTCAGACTGATGGTATAGTTATAATCGGGATTGACATGCGCACGCTTGCGGAGAGCTTCCCAATATCTTTGTGCCGTCCCGTCGATAGAGCCTTTAAGCTCGTAAGAAGCCTCCATGTAGTTAAGAAGCGCCTCTGATGCCCGCATTATAGGACAACCGGTATAGCACCATTGGTTTTCATAATATTTACGGCTGAGATTACCACCTTTGTGTATCGCATAACCTGTCGGATAGTTTTCTCCATATGTTCCGCTTGTGATATCGGGGATAGGTTCATACTGGAGCAGAAGTCCGGTATTGTCGTCAAGATCATATATCTGGTTGACATCTCCGGGGACTTTCAGAAACACCTGAAGGCGACCGTCGCGGTTTTCCCTTACATTTCTCAGATCCTTGTCTCCGAGATAATATCCGTCGCCGTCCGCATAAGTGCCGTGGGTATAAACCGGAGAACCGTCCGCCATGAGGAAATTCTGCACATACATGCGGGTCAATCCGAGCGAGGCATTAGATTTGGCTGCGTTCTGACACACATCATGCCGCATGAGATTACGGTTATACTGACGCCAAAGCAGGATCTCGGGATATACGCTCATGTCGAGTGCCGCAAACATATCGTAATAATCATTGACCGGGTCATCTACCGACTGCTGCATCTTGCCGGGATTGTTGGCAAGTCTGTCAACATATCTGTCTCCAACCTCCTTCGCTGCTTCCATAGCCTGTTCAAAGAAGAAATTACTCTCATTTTCTATAGAACCTGCGGGGAATTGATAATTCGGATTCTGAGCTGTTCCAGGCCATCCATCTCCTCCGGGCACGAATGGAGTGTCTTTGAAATATTTCAGCCATGTGCCTTCATATAGCGCCACCCTTGATTTGAGTAGCAACGCAGCGTCGCGGTTGATACGGTTGGTGCTGAGGTTGGTGAACTGCATCAGGTAGATCGCCTTGTCCAGATCATCTATGATTTGCCGCGCCACCTCGTTGCGCGGGCTTCTCATGGCGGCGTCGGAAAGAGTCTCCCAGTCATCGGCAAGCGGTTCGAGTATTATCGGGAAATCACCGAAAGTCTTAAGCTTGGAGAAATAATGATACGCCCTCAGGAAATAAAGCTCACCGATATAGTGCTGTACCAGAGGTAGATCACCGCTTATTGTATTTTCGCTTCCGTCAAGGCTTTCTCCATAACGGGGAAGGATATTGGAGAATGCGAAATTGAGGTAATAGATTCGGCTGAAATACCATTCGCCGGCTTCATTGTTGTTCCTCCACAGATCTGTGGTATAGACACTTGAACAGCCTCCCATTGTCACCTGATTATCAGTCCCGTCGTCTGATGCGAAATAACCGTACCATGATCCATGTCCGGGCAATATGGCGTTATAATTGTCCATGAGGATGGCATCGATCTGGGCGGCGCTCGAATAGTATTGTTCGGGAGATATCTGCGACATAGGGGTCTTTTCGAGGAAATCGCTGCACGACATCGCCGCCAGTCCTAATAAACCTGTTAAAGAAATACCTATTATTTTATTTTTCATTGGAAATATCTTAGATTATGAAATGTTGATTGCCAACACTTCGGGTTTTATAATTCCTAGTAGATATAATGATAGCGTCAGATCGATATGGAAAGTCCGAACGACCATGTGCGTGACATAGGATACGTGTTGCCGTCGCCGGTTCTTCCGCCAAGAGAAGATCCGCCACCCACTGTCTCCGGATCAAACACTTTCGACAGGGATGTTACCGTGAAAAGGTTGTCGACCGAGACATAAAGCCTGAGGTTGCTGACACCGAAACGCTTGGTAATCGAGAACGGCAACGTATAGCCGAGCTGCATATTCTTACATCTCAGATAGGCGGCGTTCTGAAGATAACGAGTCTGCCATTCCTGGTTTTTAAATTCGTGAAGTGGTCTGGGATAATAGGAATCAAGGTTGGCAGGAAGCACATACTGAGCTGGATTTCCGTTGTGATCGGTATATTCGAAAACCACATCCTCGGCACGGAAATAATCCTCATGGACTTTAAATCCTGTCGACTGCCATATACCTCCCTCGAATGCGCCCCAGAAGAGAGGAGAACGGCTGTAGAAATCCCTTTTACCTACACCTTGGAAGAACGCACGGAAGTCAAACCCTTTATAGGCGGCGTTAATATCGATACCGAACAAAAAGCGCGGTGTGGAGTTGCCTATCACTTTCATGTCGCCGGGGTTGTTCCAGTTCCAGTCTCCCCATGTAATCTGTCCGTCGCCGTTTACATCCTCATACATCATATCGCCTGCCGACCAATTGGTGCCATACCAGCTCTGACCCTGACGTGCTACCGCCGGTGCATATCCGTTCACCTCTTCGAATCTTCTGTCAAGCGCGTCAAGATGCGCATCCATCTCAGCCTGTGATTTCGCGATGCCTATGGATGTAAGACCTAAAATCTCGCCAAGATAATGACCGGCATTATAGCCGGCTATATCACCGGTAAGGTTTCCGGGATATGATCTCACCTTTGATCGCGCGTCCGAGATGTTGGCGCTGATGCTATAGGAAAGTCCAAAAGAAGTGACATCTCTCCAGCTGATCTGGAGTTCCCACCCTGTTGAACGGAGAGAACAGTTGTTGACGTAAGGAGCGGAAAGACCAAGGGTGTTGGGAAGTTCCACAGGCGGGCCTACCATGTCGTCAGTATCGCGTATAAATGCGTCGACCGAACCGGTCAGGCGGTTGTTGAATAGTCCCCAGTCAAGACCAATGTTATAGGACTTCACCTTTTCCCAGGTAAGATACGTACTTATAAGTCCGTTGACCCAAGACGCGTTTGGGCGCTTGTTGTCGATCAGCCAGCTTCCGTTGGCAGTCCCTGTGGACATTGTTCGGTATGTAGGATACCATGAGCTGGTATTCTGGTTTGAAAGATGTCCGTAAGACGCACGCAATTTAAGCTGGTTGACAACCGGACGTACCGACTCCCAGAAATTCTCTTCCGCGATATTCCATCCAATCGACATTGACGGCGACCATGTCCACCTCCTTCCTGAGCGGAAACGCGATGTGCCGTCATACCTCAGGTTACCTTCAAAAAGATACCTTCCCTTATAGTCATAATTGATGCGGCCGAAGAATCCGAGAATTGACCATTGGTTGCGTTGTCCGTGGGCTGACGGCGCCTTATCCTCGCCATTGCCTTGAAGATTGGTCGTAAGATCAAGTTCCGGAAGCTCATAATCTTGCAGACCATAGGCATACACATTGAAATAATCCTGCCTGTTTTCCTCTGACTGGAAACCTGCCATCACTTTGAAATTATTTGCATCCTGAATACTGAAAGTGTAATCGGAATACACATTCCAGTTCATGTACTTGTCCTGATATTGGGTCTGGTAAAGAGTGGAAGACCTTTGCATATCTTTGACCGTGCCGTCTACATAATGGTCATAATATGGAATGCTTGTCTGTCTTGATTTTGTCTCGTCTATACTATAATTGAACTCAGCGCGTATGAACCAGTTTTTCAACGGTTCAAGCGTAAGACCAGCCTGCTGATATGTCTCGTCCCTGCCAACCTGACGTGTGCCGCCGAGAGCCAGCCCCATTGCGGGAGCTCCACCCTCGTTGGAGTAGTAATATCCGTTTTCATCATATATCGGCAGATTGGGCCATGTCTGCGCGCCTATATAGCTGTACCATCCCGAACCGAATGTCGTCGGCACGTCTGTGTCGCTGTGCACATACCTGACACTATACTTGAATTCAGCCCAACTTGTCAGTTTGGCAGAGAATTTACCTGTCGCGTTGTAACGTTGACGTGAGTCACTGCCATGGTTGAGCATGCCGTTGATGTCGGTATAACCGAACGCAGCATAATAATTAAAATTCTGATTTCCTCCACTCACACTCGCATTGTGCTCCTGTGAGAAAGATCTTTTGTAAAGCTCGTGAAGCCAGTCTGTGTTGGCATAAGCCACATTGAAAGCATGCTGCCATTCGCTTCCCCATTCCGTTCCGTTGTATCTTGTAGGAAGTCCTCCGCGATTCGTTCCACCCTGTGCGGCGAAGTTGATCATATTTTCAATGGTTTCATCGCTGAAGAAACCGTTCCAACCCTTGTTCCAGTAAGCCTGATTCTGGAAAAGAGCGAAATCATAAGAATTCATCATCTCCGGAAGACCGATCGGAGAACTCCAGCGGAAGTTGTTGTTATAATTAACTTTCGCTTTTCCTATACTTCCCTTTTTAGTCGTGACCATGATCACGCCGAACGGAGCGCGGCTGCCATAGATTGACGAGGCGGCGGCGTCCTTAAGGACTGTCACAGATTCGATATCCTGCGGATTGACAGTGTTTATGTCCCCTTCCATACCGTCTATCAGAATAAGAGGTGATCCGCTTGAACCTTGTCCTATAGTACCAGTACCACGTATGCTGATGCTCATCGTGGTCTCTATATCTCCCGCCTCTCGAGTGAGCTGAAGACCGGGAAGGACTCCCTGTAATGCCTCGGCAGCATTCCTGACGGGACGGTTTTCAATCTCTTTACCAGACGCCACCGCCACTGCGCCCGTAAGGTTAGCTTTCTTTTGCGTGCCGAATCCCACAACCACGACATCATCCAATACTTGAGAATCATCCTCAAGCACAGTCTCGATCCCTTTGCCTGCTGTTATCGTTACCGGTATACACCCTACATACGAAATCTCAAGTTTTGAACCTTTTTTTACTTTGATGGTATAGTTCCCATCAATATCTGTGGAACAACCGTTTGTAGGATTCCCCTTTTCCCGTACTGTAGCTCCTATTAAAGGTTCGCCATTTTTATCAAGAATTGTTCCTGTCGCGGTAAAATCCGACACAGGGGCATGCATGCTTATCGGCGCACCTCCTGACGCATATGACACTGATCCTCCAAAGAACAATGTCCCCATGAATGCACTAAACAGAATTGGACTTAGCTTCATAGATGTTAGGTTTAAGTTAAAAAACAGGGACTATCAAAGATCGCATCAAGTCTTAAACCATCTGATATCATGACAGATCCCAAAAACAGCACATGTCAAACCTTATCATCTCACATTTCTATTCGTCATGCGGATCTCAAAATATCTTGTCTAAATTGGATATATCAATAAAGAATAGTTTTGGAGGAAACTATCCCGCTAATACCCTTCAAAATATTTTGTAAGGTTTTATAACGGAGAATAGATATAGATAAAATTGGCCAATAGAACTAATATTTATTGTTAAAAACAAACATCAACCGTTATCATTAGCAAAATTATATGATGTATTTTTGAAATCAAAATAAAATTGGTTAATATATGTTAATTATAGAAATTATTATAAGTATATTTATTGAATTTTATTCATATTAAGACAAATGACACAATAGTTTCCTCCAAAATTATTTTATTAAGATACGATTAGTTTTTTCTTCAAATTTGAATTCCAATAACTTATTATAG
>CAMWID010000101.1 GCA_947174235.1 uncultured Porphyromonadaceae bacterium
ATATGATTCCTTATGAAAAAAAGATAATTTTGAATCTATTAATTTGTAATTTTTTTCGTATCCTATTAACTGATATAATTCATATCCCCAAAAAATCCAATAAATTTTAAATTCACAAGATTTTTTTAAATATTGTATGAGAGGAAGTAATCCTGAGGACATTCCATGTAATACAATATTATTCACATCATTTTTGATGCAAAGATCTTTTATGGCATCATAATTTGAGGGATCTTTTAAGTTATATATTTGAAAGCCAGATGAATTATTGAGGATGTTTAATGTCTTTTTTTTACTGTTTACGATAAATATATTTTGATCCGGATAATATTTATTAAATATTTTCCTAGAATTTTCAATAAAATTATGATCAAGACAAATATGCAAGGCTATCATGTTTGTTTGTATTATTTTTTTTACTTTGATATGTTAAGATTGGTATTGCCATTATAAATAAAAACAGCCAAATGGGTTTTAATGGATAATCCCTGATAAAATTAGCAATTATATAAACTATCAGAAACCCAAAAGAATATTTTGAACGATACATCCAATAATAGCCAATTAAAAACAATATTGTCAACATCGAACCAATAATACCCCGAATGAAGAAATATCGTTTATATCCGGCACAACCTATAGTTATATTATTGGACGCATTTTTTTCCGAGCCAAAAGCGTCTTGTCCCATTCCGGTTATTACCCTTTCCGTCGAACAATATTTTGAATATTCAGAATCAAAATATGATGATGTGCGATTATTGCCGACCATTTCTCCATTTTCAAATTCAAAGCGGTGATATATGAACTGATACATGATATTATCTCCGTTAAGATAATTGGCGGATATAACCCATCCAAAACCAAATAATATACCAAAAATGAATAACCAAAATACCTTTTTGATATTTATCAGATAGATAGAAAAGGCAATTACTAAAAGACCGTATGCTGCAAGTGATAATGATAAAAGCGCTCCTAACAACAATGTAATATTTCCAACTGATTTTAACTTGAATTTATTGATATATAGTAAAAAGATACACATGGTCCCCAAATGTCCGGGTTCAAGAAAAACTCCGGCAAATCGAGGAACTATCTGATCTGGACTAAAGTTAAGGTTAAAAAGATAAAATACTTCATGTGTATAATAAGGATCTGACGTGTCTAAATAATGAGGAAGTGGAATACCTATAAAAAACATAATCCATCCCATTATTGATATAAAAATGGTTAATTGTATGGCTTTTGTTAAAAATTTAAGTATAAAAGCTTTCGTCTTTAATGATGTAAGTATAAGAATAACTGAGCAAAATAATGTTATGATGCTTGCAGATATTCCAAATATTGAAAGATCATTCACCCAAAATGCATCATAAGACATAGCAAGAAAAATGATCAATACCGAATATAATTGTCCATTTTCAACATATCTTAGACCATTATTACGTCTCAAAGCATAATATAAAAAAACAAGAAAAGCAATTAAACATATCAATATTTCCGAGACATTACGAACCCACAATATCCTTTGCGATTTGAACATCATGAGCAATATCGCACATGACATAAATACCATAGTCGCCCTACCGGGTTGCCAATCAGATTTAATTGCTTTAATCACTTGAAATTAGGTGTTTATATAGTATTTTAATCAATGGCTTATGAATATCTACATAGCCGTCTATGTATTTTGAGCTACTGCCACTACACAGTATTACAAAACCATATTTGTCTTTTGGATTAAATATCATCGCACTTTTAAGTCCGAAACCACCCCCGGTTTGTCCATAAAGAGTATCGCCCGGAATAAGTCCTTTATATTGTCTAAAAGATAATCCATAATTATTTTCCCCTACATAATTTTCCCTCATCAAATCCTCACTTTCATTAGATATAATTTCAATGCCGTGTAAGGAACCATCATACATGTGCATCATCATATATTTAGCTAAGCCGGAAGGTGATATTTTCATTCCTGAACTTGGATATTCCAATCCTAATGATTTACATAATTTATAGTCATCAATCAATTGTTTTTTATAAGATCTATATGCTTCATCATCTTCATTAAAAGTATCTGTATCCTCATTATATCTGTAAAGTTTTACAAATTTATCCGGATCAAGTTCAAATCGGTTAAAACTACCATAAATGTTGAGAGGATCAATTATTTTGTCTTTTATGATCTTATCAAATCTTTCTTGTGTGACACCTTCAATTACTGCCCCTAATATGCAATAATTAAGATTGCAGTATTTATAGTTTTTCCCGGGTTTGGCAGCGGTGTATGATTTAATATAGTCCGTATTTTCGTCCGGATTTATCAAATCAATTGACCACCATCCGTTTGAGTCATTAATCCCGGATGTGTGAGTCAATAACATTTTAATTGTTATTGGATATTCCGGGAAATACGGATTTCTAAGCTTAAAAGGCAGATATTTACCGGCATCTTCGTCAAGACTTAATTCATTATTTTCGACCAACTGCATTATAGCTGTCGCAATAAAAGTTTTAGATATTGATGCGATTCTAAAAAGATCGTCATCGTCCAATTCTATTCCATTTTTTCCATTTTCGGGTAAAACTTTATACCCAAAGGAATGTTTCCAAATAATAGAATCATTTTTTACAACAGCAATTCCAAGACCTGTCATCCTTAATTTATCAAATATTTCTAATATATCTTTCTCAAGGTCTGATTTTTGTCTGGAATATGCATCTTCAGCCATCAAAATACAGAATGACAGTAGTGAAATTAGAAAAAAAAATATTTTTTTATTTTTCATATTGTTTCTTAAGAAATCTCACTTTTTTTGCAAATGATTTCAAAGAATAACGGTCTTCTTGTAACCACCTGTAATAATCTTCTCTCAATAATGAATATATACATTGATCATGATAAATGCCATCTTTGTAAACAGATTGTCTGACGATCCCTTCAAGTTGGTAGCCGGTGGCTTCCATCACAATGCGAGAGGTCATATGTTCAGACAGACATTTTCCTTCGTATCGGTTAATATTTAAATCATCAAAAACAATTTTACGAACCAAGATGCCTGCTTCATGGCGGGCAATCCCGTCTTGATATTTTTTATCAAGAACAATTCCTCCGCCTTTCGCGGTTCTGTTTAAAAGATCAATATCATTAATAGAAATATAGCCAATCATTATATCATTCTCTTTTAAGCAAATTGATAGATATATATCCTTCCGATTATCCATCATTTTGCTTTTCACCCATTCTCTCTCTATGGCTTCTGAAACATATTTGAAACTTGTGCTGACAAGTTTTTGGATTTCGCGATCATTCCTCCAGATGTTTATCTGTTTATAATCATCTTCTCTGAAAGGTCTTAAATATATTGATAATTTATCCATGAATTAAATATCTGAATTTATCACTGATAATATGATATCCATATCCATTTGATCATACCGTTGATCTATAGGAATAGGAATTATATTCATTGCCAATTTATGTTCTAAAGTCTCAGGCTTGCATTTCTGCAAGACATTCGGCCAGTAAGTAGCCACAAAAATTTTGTGATTGATCAATCTTTGTCTGAGAGTGATGTCTTCCGAATAGTATGGGTATACCATAGGACACGCAAAACTGATTTGATCCGGTAAATTTAGAAGATTTGTACAATCAAGATTTTGTGCGAGATATTCATAATTACTTCTGCGAATATATTTTGCTGACTCAAAATTAATTGATGAAAGGATACGTTTTGTCAGCAATGACATGCTTTTTAATGGTTCGTCATTAAGAATAGAAGAGTTTATCCTAAAGTCGTCATATCCTATAGTGGCTCCGGCATCAATCCTTTTTATTAGATGGGAGAACCGTTCATAGGATTTATCTAAGTTAAGATTCAGAAATATATCTTTACAGACACACGCTACACCACCATCAGGAATCCCGACAAATTTTCTTGGACTATAGAAACTGTTTACATCCGGTAATTCCGGCGCATACCAAGCCTGCGCGTTGTCAATAATAAGTCTATCCCCGTAGCTATGGTATAATTCTTTTATATATTTGTCTTTTATTCCGAAATAATTATTGGCTATAATGAATTCTCTATTTTTGAGAGAAGGTAAATTTATAATTTCAAATTGTTCATTGATATGGTAAAACTCATATTCGATACCAAGCCTTTCAATAGGTTGCAATACAACCTCACATGTATAATATGGCAACCATACTTTCCCGACTCTTTCACCAAGTGAACGTAGAATATATTCCAATGCATGTCTTCCTGAATTCACAAGATGACACTTCGAGTGTATGAAATCTCCGTTTTGATATGGAAGTTCTAATTCAAAATATCCACCGATCTCTTTCATCTAAGACGAATATCAATAAGTTCCTCAAGACAAGGTTGTAACGCATTCATTGTTTCATTATTCGGGAAACGCATAAATAATATCCCCAATGCCTTACCTGCTCCGTCAAATATCTCGACTTCCTCACCGGGTCGCTTATATATTACTTCCCTGTACACATATTGTCTTAATTGATCAGAAATATTTATGCCGTCGAAGTATCCGGCTTTATGGCTGTGAAGAACATAGGTCATATAGCATCCTGACGGTTCACATGGATTCAGGTTCGCTTTCTCACCCATAGCTGAAGATATATTTGCTCGTATCAGGTCTATACCATATGCGTCTGAGAGCTGTATCGGTATCATGTTTCCTCCTGCACGTGGACCTAATTCAAGGAAATGCGGTATGTCATCCTTGTCAATAAGCAACTCTATATTAAGTTCCCCGTTTATTATGCCAAGAGCAGAAACAATATGTTGGAGTTCATTTCTCAACGCAGTTCTTTGCTTTTCGTTCAGACCATTAGGAAGTTTTTCCCCCACAGGGATAAGGCTCCTGCCTTCGTCTTCCCGCAATGCTGCCATATCTCCATAGAGTGTTATCTTTCCGTCTTCTACAAAAATATCGCCGCCAATAACATCGGGAAACCCTCTTTCTATGAATTCTTCGGCTATCAGGATCTTGTTGCGTGAATACATATCTGCATGAGAGATCGCTTGTTCAATTCCGTCCTCATTAGAAAGGAATGACACACCTTTTGAGCCTGAAGAATCTGTCGGCTTTATAACTATGGGAAAGTTAAGGTTTCTTAGTCCGTATATAATGTCTGCAATTTCAGAATCTGGGGAAAAGGTGAATGTCTTTGGACATGGAAAACCATTTGTCTTTAGAAATTCACGGAAACGATGTTTCACTCCAAGTATCTCCACTGCTTTTGCAGGGTTGGTAGGTAGTCCAAGGCGTTCTGCGACAATTGCCGCAGGGAGTGCGGCTGGATCAGACGCGTATGCAATAATTCCACTGACTTTCTCTTTTATTGCGATCCTGTAGACCGCCTCAATGTCTGTGGTACTTTCCTGATACCACACATCGGCGACATGCTGACCGGGATTGTCTGGCAGATAGTCTATCAGCACGGTACGGTATCCCATGTCTTTTGCTGACTCAATTGCCGGAACCTGCTGTGCGGATCCTCCCAGCATCAATATTGCCTTCCTTGTTTCCATTTATTTCCTAAAAAAATTGAGAACTCTCATGACATCTTGTTCTGAGAGATCATGATGCATTGGTAGACAAAGGACTGTGTCTGCGAGTCTGTATGCAACGGGGAGGTTCTCCCTTGTTGCCGATGGAAGTCCACGATAAGTGCTGAACTCGCTGATCAAAGGATAGAAGTAGCGCCGTCCGAGAACATCAGCATTCTTCATTTCCTGATATAGCATGTCACGGGTCTTGCCGAATTTTCCAGCGTCTATGAAGATGGGGAAGTAACTGTAGTTGTGGCGGACTCCGGACATGTCGTCAAAGAAGGTTATGCCATCTATGTCTCTGAGAGAGTCGCGGTACATCTTGGCAACTTTCTGACGCGCCGCTATGGCTAAGTCCACCTGACGGAGGTTAAGAATACCGTAAGCGGCCCGCATCTCATCCATCTTTGAATTGATGCCGGGTGCGACAACAGTCGTTTCATTGGCAAACCCGAAATTCTTCAGGTAATCTATGCGTTTCTTTGTCTGTTCGTCATGCATTACCATTGCACCGCCCTCAATAGTGTTGTAAACCTTTGTGGCGTGGAACGAGAGAGTCGACATATCGCCGGCATTCAGTATTGACTTCCCGTCAACTTCCACTCCAAACGCGTGAGCAGCGTCATAGATTACTTTGAGACCATATTTGTCTGCTATTTCCTGAATGGCTCTTGTATCACATGGTTTACCATAACAGTGGACCGGCATGATAGCGGTTGTCTTGGGTGTGATGGCAGCCTCTATCTTGGATGGGTCAAGATTGCATGTGATGGGGTCAACGTCAACGAATACCGGTTTAATGCCATTCCACCATAATGAATGAGTGGTGGCAACAAAGCTGTAGGGTGTGGTGATCACCTCTCCTGTTATGCGTAAAGCTTGTAGGGCTGTTATAAGAGGTAATGTGCCATTGGTGAAAAGACTTATATAGGGAACTTTTAAATAATTGGCGAGTTCTTTCTCAAGCTGGCGGTGGAACTTGCCGTTGTTGGTGATCCATTTGCTCGCCCATATCTCCTTTAACATATTTTGAAATTCTTCTAAATCAGGGAGAAGGGGAGAGGTCACAGTAATCTGTCCGGATGCCATAATATCAAATAATAATGCGTAAATTATAATGCATCATCATTAATTTGAAATGCATTACTGATTATAATAAGTGTTATATTTATTTCGATTTGATAAATGAAAGAAGTTCCCGCAGATCGGCAGATCGAGTAATTTTAGTTATAGCGAGGAAATAGATTATCCCTACTAATATTCCTGCGGAAAGTTTTAGTATATTATTAGGAAGTATTTGTACCACAATCCATACCACTACTCCCATAGATAGAGAATATGAAATCGTAGGTAACAAATCTTTCATTTGTTTCATAAAACCGACGTTTATAAGTTTGCCGGTATAATAGGTATTTATTATAAGTGAAATAATAGAATTAACGACAGATCCATAGCACATTGTGATCAATCCGAAAGGGACAGTTATAACAATTATGACCACACCGATGCACTTTTTCAGGATTTCTAATTTAAGAAAAAGATCGCTTCTGCCTTTCACTTGAAGCAAATTAAGATTAATTGCATGAATAGGATACCACATCATGCTGAAACATATAATTTGCAACAATATCACGGAAAATTCCCATTTTTCTTTTAAAACAAGAATGATAAAAGGATGTGCTACAGCAGCAAGTCCAATCATAAGTGGAAAAACCACGAATGCTGATAATCTTAAAAATCGTCGATAGACGTTTGTCAGTCTGACATCATCATTCTGAATTGAACATAGTACTGGAAATGTGACGCGTTGAATAATACTTGTCACATTTGATGATGGAAATTCTGCAAATTGATGGGCCCTGGTGTAAAAACCAAGATCTGACGCACTAAAAACTTTTCCGATAACAAGTAAATATACATTTTTATATGTCACATTTATTACGCTTGACATTGCCAGTTTAGATCCGAATGAGAATAGTTCTCTAAATGATTTCCAGGAGTACAATAATTTGGGTCTCCATTTTGAAAGTATCCACAATAAGCATACGTTGGTAGCGAGATTTGAGAGCTGATACCAAACAATTGCCCACACTCCGTATCCCATATAAGACATTGAAATGCCGATAACTCCTGAAACTATGGCTGCGGAGAACGATGCTTTAGCTTGAGTCTTAAAGTCTATATTGACAGTAAGTAGTGCTCTTTGCACCACCACAAAAGAGTTAATCAATACGCTTAAAGAAATAAGACGTGTTAATGGAATCAAAATCGGTTCATTGTAAAATTTAGCAATCAGTGGTGCACAAAAAAATAAGATTAGATATAGAAATATACCTACTCCTATATTGAAATAGAACACCGTTGAATTATCTATTTCTGACCTGTCAAGCTTGCGAATCAAAGCTTGTGAAAAGCCACTGTCAACCAAAGCTTGAGAGACGGCTATAAAAACGGTCAACATACCTACAAGTCCATAATCATCAGGAGTCAGTATTCTCGCCATGATGATCATGACCACGAATGCTATTCCCTGGACGGAGAAGCGTTCGAGGGTGCTCCAGAGAGTACCTTTGAATGTCTTTTGCTTTAGTGACTCCATTGTAAGTTATGTCAGGATTGGCTCTTAGGACACTTTCCGTTCCGAGGAACGGAACACACGACAAAAAAGCTATTCGATTTATGCTTTTGTGCTAATTTTCGATTTATGCTTTTGTGCTAATTAGTGAGATGACTACGTCAGTTGGTGGTTCTATTACTGTACATGTCGTCGTAGTAACGCTCGTAGTCGCCGGAGGTGATGTTGTCCATCCATTCCTGGTTGTCGAGATACCAGCGCACGGTCTTCTCGATACCCTCCTCGAACTGAAGGCTCGGTTCCCAGCCAAGTTCCTTCTGGAGTTTCCGGGAGTCGATGGCGTAGCGCATGTCATGCCCGAGACGGTCGGTGACGTAGGTGATCAG
>CAMWID010000102.1 GCA_947174235.1 uncultured Porphyromonadaceae bacterium
TTGAGGAGTCTCCGCAAAAACCACTGTGTCGGAAGAAAAAGATGCTGTAGCCAAGGAGCTTGCAGATATTGTAGGGGAGTCAAACCGCGAGATCCACACTGATGAATCCGATATCTATTATCTGTCGTCCAAGAACCAGCGTTTCGGGACCAATGCCCTTGACGCGATATCTTCTCTTCGCCAGTTCACTCCCGTGATCGACGGGATGTCCCTGACCACAGTCGACCAGAAATCCGTTGCGATCCTGATCAACGGTCACCCCTCGACACCGCAGGATCTGAGAGGATATACGGGCAAAGAGATAAAAAAGGTTACCTATTATCCCGTGGCTCCACCCCGCTACAGCGATATAACCGACGGTCCTATTGTAGATGTCACGGTTAAGGTTGACAAAGATTATATCAACGCGTTTGTCTCTGTGTCAAATTCGGTTAACTCCGGCTACGGGACAGACCAGGCGGTGCTCCGTTGGGCAGACTCTCTCAATATGGTACGTGCGGATTATTTCATAGATTACAGGGATCTGAGATCTGACAAACATGATTCCTACATCTATCCCGGCTCGGCGGGTCTTGACAGAGACTACCGGACCTCAAGCAAATACAAGGGCCATTACCAATACGGGAAAATATCATGGCAAAACACGGCGAAAAAGGATTACCTCTATCTCTCCGGTATGTTCTCCCACAATCCCGGAGACCGAGAATATGAAAACCGTGCGTCTGACGGATTTGTTGCCGGAGATGAAGAGGAGGATTATTCACGTAGTCTTAGCAGCAACACTGATGTCGGGAGCATTAATTTCTTCTATATGAGAAAAACGGGCAAAGGGCGTCTCGACATGCAGGCAAACGGCTCTATAGGAAAGACCTCGTCAGAAAACATCCTGTGGTACAGGGGGGCACAAGGGAACTCCACCTCCTTCACCAACCATACCTACATGGCATACGGCAAACTAATGTATTATCTTCCGGTCAGGAAAGTCAACCTGTTTTTTACCGGGAGCTACAGCTACCAGCACACCGACCATGACCGCACTCTTCCCTCCCGCTACACATATGACACAGACCGCAACACAATCAACCTGTCAGCAGCCATGACGGGAAAAATCCCTTATCTTGGCAGGAGGCTCAGCTACAACCTTGGCGTTGCCATGAAGTATCAGGACATCCGTAACACCCGTCAGGATCCGGATCTGACCCGCTGCAATTTCACTCCGTATCTCACCCTCAGCTCGACAATTTCCAAAAAGCTGTTCATCCGTCTGAGGGGATATGTGAAATCAGGAATGCCGTCTCTTGGCGAGCTTTCATCGGAGCCCACCTACCAGGAAAGCAATCTTGCGTGGCGTGGCGACCCGGACCTGAAAGGCTGGACAATGTACGGAGTTGCGTTGCAGCCGGAATATGTGATAGTTCCGGGGCGTCTGGCTATGAACGGAGATTTCTCTTTCCGATATACCACGGATCCGATAAAAAGTGTGGTTTTCGGCGGAAGTCCTGTTGAGGTCAGGTATGCCAACCTTGATTACGCGAGGAACGCAGATGCGGCCGTTTTCATGACTCTTACCCCCGGAGGCGTGTTGTCGGTCAAACCATATTTCGAATGGTCTTACAACAACTATTCGACACCGAACAGATCAATCGAGAGAGGTTATTTCCGATACGGCGGTACCGTCAGTGTCAATACACCGAAAGTCCAGTCTGCCGTGAACGTGAACTGTCCCTACAAGACCTTCAACGGCGACATCACCGAGTATGGAGGATGGCAGTTGTCGTGTTCCGTATTGGTGAAGCTACCGGCGAACCTGTCAGTTTCTCTCATGTGGCGGCATTCATATCAGGGAGAGCGTACTACGGTCTATGCCCCGGGGATCCTTGAATATGATTCGCGGTCGCGCTACCCCCGTCTCGCGAACCAAATAATGGCCGGGATCACCTGGTCATTCTCCCATGGAGTGTTCAAGAAACGTCAGCAGACACAGGTCAGCGATATGGAATCAGATTCCGGAATATCCGATTTCAATAAAGCTACAATGTAGGATAGATTGAAACGTCAAACGTCATGCGTATTCGTGATTTCTTTGTAAGACAGCGTGATTTTAGGCAATGCGGTGTAGCGTCATTGGCTATGGTGAGCGCTTTATTGGGAAAAAGGTTTTCAATAAAATTTATAGAGTCCCTTTGTGTTTCAACCAATGAAGGGACATCAATAAAAATGTTGAAAGACTGTGCCTTGGCTTTAGGCCTGCAATCAAAAGCAGGACGTTTGGATTGCGAGAATTTGAAAAAAATACCTATCCCTGCCATTTTGTTTTGGAACAGCAATCATTATGTAGTACTGTATGGGATTGACAAGAAAAATAGGTTTCTGATAGCCGATCCTATGGTGTCAAAACTAAAGTTGACAGAAGATGAGTTGAAAAAACATTGGATTACAAATAATTCAAATACCGGGATAGCCATTATTTTTAAAGAAACGGCAAAATTTATAAACAATAAAGATGTCAGACAAGATTACAGGTCAATTAAGAAGTATATCATAAAATATTCCAGACCATATTTTAAGTACTTTATAACCTTTTTATTTGGTCTTTTAATAGCGGGATGTATTCAGATGCTTCTTCCGTTTTTGACAAAAATTATAGTAGACCGGGGTATCCCTTATAAGGATCTCAATTTGATATGGTTGATTTTGGCGGGAGAGCTTGTAATAGTATTTGGAAAAACAATAAGTGATTTTATCCGAAGATGGCTACTTGTTAAAATTACAAATAAAATCGGGTTGGTAATGAATGGGGATTTTATTATTAAATATCTGTCATTGCCAATGGATTACTATGATAGAAAGACAACTGGAGACATATTGCAAAGAATAAATGATTTTTCAAGAATCCAGACATTTCTTACATCCAGACTTCTATCATCGATATTTTCATTTATAATGGTATTGGGTCTGATGTCAGTCATATATTGTTTTAGCGGTTTAATATTCATTGTTATATCCGGTTGCGTATTATTGTTTGCCGGGTGGACTGCTATTTTTTTAAAGAAAAGAAAAGCAACCGATATTCTGTTTTTTAGAAGCAATGCCCAGTCTAATGATGTAACTATGCAGTTGATAAGCGCTCCGCAAGAAATTAAAGTTCAAGGTTGTTATTGTTACCAATTGCTAAATTGGGAAAAAGCGAAGGCTGACGTGATGGATATACAAATTCAAAATCTCACAATACATCAGAAGCTGGAAGGCGGAAAAGTGTTCATAAAGGAAGTCAGAAATCTTGTCGTGAATGTTGTTGCCGCAACTCAAGTCATAGATGGTTCTTTAAGTATGGGAGCCATGTTTGCAATCATGTTTATTGTAGGACAGCTGTCTTCCCCGATTGAACAGCTTGTCAATTTTATTTTAGATTTTCAAGACCTTAAATTGTCGCTTGAGAGAGTCACAGAGATTCATGATTTAAAAAGCGAGAAAGATTTATTTGGAAATGAGGAATTTACCGAATTAAATAAAAAAGATATTCAATTTAGAAATGTAAGTTTTAGATATTGTGAAGGGAATAGTCAGCCTGCTATAAACAATGTATCGTTCAGAATTCCAGCAGGCAAGATAACTGCCATTGTAGGTGCATCTGGAAGCGGGAAAACAACTTTGATAAAACTTTTATTGGGATATTATAAATGTTCAGAAGGGGATATTTTGATTTCTGACAAGAATATCCAGACGTTAAATATAGAGAAATGGCGAAATGGTATTGGAACAGTGCTGCAAAATGGTGTCATTTTTAATGATACTATTGCAAAGAATATATCATTGACTGATAATATAGATGAAGTGGACTGGATGAAAATGAAGACTGCGGCACGGATAGCCAATATCGAAGAATTCATTGGAAAGAAGGTGTCAGGTTGGAATACCGTTCTCGGTAAAGAAGGGGCGGGTCTCAGCCAGGGCCAGAAACAACGCATATTAATAGCAAGGGCAATATATCGCGACCCTAAAATCTTAATTTTGGATGAAGCTACCAATTCACTTGACAGTGAGACAGAGAAAATTATAACTGATAATTTGTCTGAATTTTATTGTGGAAGAACAGTGATAATTATTGCTCATAGACTATCTACTGTGTTAAATGCGGATAACATTATTGTCCTTAAGGACGGTAGTATATTGGAGCAGGGAACGCATGATGATTTGATTAAACATAGAAGCGCGTATTATAATTTAATAAAAAACCAATTGGAGTTAGGAGCCTGAGATAAGATTATTTAAGTTTTAATCTATACAACGCCACAAGTATGAATGACGATTCCTATATTGAAAGAAGACACCACGATGAAGTTAAAAAACGATACTTGAGTACTATCGGCAGGTATTGGCATTTTGCATATATATTATCGTTGGTGGTCATATGTGTCGTATTGTTGTTTTTGTTGTCTATTGTAATGGGATAAAATATAATAGTATTATATTTTATTGGGATAGACTTGGGTTATTGGTATCCGGATTTGTGTCATACGGACGTGTTGGTCTACGGTGGTGATATGGGGGAGGATGGTTAGGAAAGGCAATTTTTGGAGTCTTTGTTACGTTGAATCAGTATGAAAGCGCGAGATTATGTCCGTCAAAAAGACTCAATGCAGTGTGGCGTCGCCTCGCTTGCAATGGTATGCCGGTGTTCCGGGGATACTTATTACCTCTCTCGAAATTCTCATAACTTATTGCTCATCCACTATGCGCATGCGGATTGACATCACCGGGTTCAGCGTTTTTCGTAAATATTCCAAATATATTCAATCCAGTTTGCGCACATGGATTCATTACCAATCTTTTTAAAAAGACGTTTGCGTGCATTTGCAATACCTTGAGGAGTAAGGTTCAATATTGTGGCACATACTTTCAAGGGGACATTTAATACTATGAGCATTGCATCTCGTAGATCCCTTTCACGGAGATGCATTTGTCTCAAACTGTTGATAAAATTAGGGTTTTCTGTCAATATCGCTTTTTCAAGTCGCAGAAAGTCTTCCTCCGAGACCTTACAGTTTGATACGCTTGCCTTCCCGATAATTGATGCGCTAACTTCCGCAAGCTGAAATTTGTTTTCAAATACCATTCTCTCATCTTTGAGGTGGGAGAGTTCTTGTTGCACGAAGACAATTCTGTCTCTGAGAGATTTGATCTCTTCGCGAAAAGCTGAGTTTTTTTCTTTCAAAGCCTTCAGCTCATTTTCAGACAATAACTTATTTTTTCGAAATTTGTCAAGCTCATTTTCAGTGCTCTCTTGCGTTCCCTTAAGAGTTGAAAGTTCATTCTCCAATGAGATTTTCAGCTTCTTAAGTTCTGCAAGTTCCTTTCCCATCGAATTTTTCTTTCTTTCAAGGTCGGCTATCTCTTGATCTTTTGCAATGACATAGGCAGACATTTCTTGTTTGTTCTCTTCTATTTGCAATTTCATTTCCGATTCTTTCAAAAGATGGCGGAAATAAAAATAAATTCCAATTGCAATTGCCAAAAAAGCCAATGAGCAAGAAAACCATACCCACGTTCTTTTAATTGCATTATCCAACTTCAATTCCTGATTCTCCATTTCTGTTTCTGTATAATTGTAGATAGCCTCCAGTTCTGCAATATAATCTGTAGCTTCATTATGAGTGATTGTATCGGACATTGCTTTGTACATTTGGGCATATTTCAATCCTTCTTCCAGATTTCTTTCTGACAGGTATATGAGAGATAGGTTTTCGGCTGCCTTTCTTTTTGTAAAGATATCACCTTTATTAATAAGCATAAGTGATTTTGATTTCACCTCGTCATATCTGCCTTTTTCCATGTCAATTTTATTTTGGACACTTGTTACGGCAGGCATGATGAACGGATTATATGTGATCTGCATGCTTTGTAACAATGAATCCGCTTCAGCAGATCTGCCTTCTTCCATTAAAAAATCGGCAATCTGAGATTTTATATAATAGTCAATATTGTTATTTTTTAAATTGGGCGCGAAATCTAATAGTTTTTTATAGATTATTTCTGCACTGTCCCGTTCACCCAAACCGCGATAACATATTGCAATATGAGTTTGGGTATATACCATGTTTACAGAATCTTTGAGACGTTGCTCCAATTCAAATTCTTTAATGTGATGACGGAGTGCCATTTTATATAACCGTCTTTTGTCAAATATTCCTGCCATTTGAGAATGGATATAACTGCACATATAGGGATCTTTCCCTTCGGGACACAGGTCAAGCGCCTTGTGAAGAAACAATAATGCTTTTGGAGCATTTTTCAATTCAATATATGTTCTCCCTGCATAATAAAGAACAATCGGGTGAAGGTTCCTTTCATTGCCTTCGTCTATGTAATAATGTAACAGTTTATTTATTGATGAATCGTTTGTCGGGATTATATCCAATTTATCAAGTGTCTTAATTCTCAGAAGGCCGGCATACATCCGGTGTTTTATTTCCATATTCTCGTTCTTTTCTAAAGAATCCAGTATAGCCAATCCCTTTTCAGGACATCCATTGTCTGCATAATAATTCACAATCTTCAATTCTTTTTCTATTGAAGATTGTGAGCTGCATCCAAACATAAATACGACTGCAATAAGCAATCCTGCCAATTTCATAAATATTGTTCTTTGGGAAATTAGATTATACAATATATGATAAACTATTATCGGTGTCCAAAATAATTTTATGTGGGGACATTTATCTTGTATGTATATTGAGTAACCTATGCTTCTCAAAGAATGCATTCCAAATAGATGTACATGCATCACATAAAACTACAGTTAAACCACACGACGTTTCAAATTTAAGAATAAAAATGATATAAAAAAAATTATTTACGACCGATGCAAGACTGATGCCGACTTTGGGTCAACATGTAAAATTGTTGTTTTTATGGTGTCAAGTAAAACTCTTTTTATTATAATATGTCGCAATGGTATAAGTATCAATACAATGCAGTTTGTGAATTTTTGTGAATCGAAATGTGTAAAAGATTGGTTGTCTGGATAATGTAATTTGTGAATTTTTGTGAATCGGAATATAGCTGACTTAAATTCCAAATATATTAACTTTGTAGCAAACCTAAAACTCAGCATCATGAAACAACTCATTATGATTATCGTAATATTGGTTTCTGTTGAAATCAATGCAAAGGAACAGGACATTCCGGTCATACCGAGTTTGGAAAATACTGTCCCTAAAAAGAAAAATATTCCCAAAACTCCGGAAGTGACACTAAGGGATAATCTGTTGTATGTATCCGGTATTGAATCGTTGGATCCTATTACTGTGAAAATATTGACGTATGACAATTGTACTCTGTACGAGGTTTCTTCATGTCAATCACCTATTATTCTTCCTGTCCTGAAAGATAATGAGGAATATATCTTAAATCTTTATATAGAGTCAGTTTGGTGGACAGCAACTTTTGTATATTAGAATAATGGAAGTGAAATTAATAGATATGCGTTTCAAAACGGATAATCTTGCATACATCGGCGTGGTATGCCTTTAACTCAACCATTTTTATATCCATTTTTATATAATAGAATGAACTATGAAAGCAAGTCGGTATAATTATTTCGTGGATAATGGAGAAAAGACTATCGTTTTTAATGGGATAACAGAAAAATTTTTTGAAATCAACAGCAGCAATGCCCCCATTTATAAACAGATATTTTCTCATCCTGACCAATTCGGGAAAGACGTGATCCCTTTTATAGAAAAGACCAAAAATGATGGTTTTTTCGTAAATGATGAAACCGATGAATTTGAATTGGTAAAAAACAAACTTAAAGGACAGACTAAAGAGAACCAGTATTTCCTGATGATACTACCGACATTAAATTGCAACTGTCATTGTTGGTGTTACATTCAGGATCATATCGAGTCAAGGGTGTACGATGATATTTTCGATTTCCGATTCGAGGATTCAATAATATCAGACATTGACCGTTATTATAAATGTGATTCCTATATCAAAAGCAGAGACCTTTGTTCAAGGAACTACCGGATTTTACCAAGCCCGTTATCTTCGACAGCCTTTAAATACCCGGTTAACGATTCAATTATAAAATTACGTTGTTAATTAGATTTCCATTATGCAGCTACCCTACAGAAATACGATATTGCTCATACTGCCTCTGATGTCTTTCCTGTTTCCAATATCTGAGGCATCATGCGCAGAATGGCGATCAACAGCATATTCCTCGACGCGGATTGTGGAGCCGAGTCTGATCCCGGCGATTGCCGCAGGCATCGTGCGCTCCACATCAGCCGCCGACACCTTGAGCCGGACTGTCCAGTCTCCGGACACGGTACGCACCGACACACTCCCCGACCTGACTATAAGCGTGTCAAAGGTGTCGCATGATGCTATGACCGACTCATATCTTGTCACGAAAGAAATGCGCCGCAACGCGCACACCGCCGGCGACCTTCTGGGGAAGATTCCGGGAATCTACTACAACCCCTTGACACAG
>CAMWID010000103.1 GCA_947174235.1 uncultured Porphyromonadaceae bacterium
ATGTCTGACTATAAGATAACGTTCTCACGTTATCCTTTCGGAGTGCAGGCAGGCAAGCTGTGTATAAAGTTCCTTTCTTCCGATCTGGAGGATGGTATAGCGATCGAGACGAAATATCCGACAGGATCTGCTTTGGATGAAGGTGCCGGTCTTGGTAATAAGACTCTTGATCAGAACAATATTCACGCTTTATGTGTAGGGTCGGTGTTGACTGTGTCTGACCTTAAATTTAATTACGGAGAGAAACAATGATTGATATGAAAAGATCTGAATATATATTTACGATATTGGCTCTTGCCGCAGGCTTTTCTTCCTGCTCCAGCGAACTGCCGTTTTCGGAGGATAAGCCTGAAGGGAAAGGTAGACTCCTCTCTTCCGCGATCGCTGTGGAACTGAAGACAGACGAAAGGCTGGTGAGAGCAACGAATGCTCCTGACGTGAATGATTTCACCGTGGAATTTCTGAACGCCTCGGACCAGACGGTTCCCGTGGAAAGTTACCGTTATGGCGAGATGCCGGAAGTGGTGACTCTCCCGGTAGGGGATTATGTGGCACGGGCTTATTATGGCGGGACTTATGGAGCCGCCGGCAGCACGGCAGCTTTTTCCGCTCCGTATTATAACGGAACTTCCGCACAGTTCTCGATAGAGGAGAACCGGATCACGGATAATATAGGTACCGTGGAATGCGCGCTCTCCAACGTGAAGGTAACTATCCTTTTTGACGAGAGCCTTGCAAATGTGATGAGTCCGGATTCAAAAGTGACTGTCAAGGTAGGCGGAAGCGGGGAATTGGTCTTTACGAAAGATACCGACGAAAGCGGCTATTTCCACTATGATGCCGGAAGCACCACAATATCGACAGTGTTTTCCGGAGTTGTGGACGGCGATGATACCACAGAGTCAAAATCTTACAGCAATGTGCAGCCGGGCAACCACTACCGCATAACCTTCAAGCTTCATTCAGTGGATCCGAATGAGCCTGGTGAGATCAATCCCGGTGATCCCGGGGATGAGATCAAGATTGACGCCACAGTCCAGCTTGAAGATCTGACAGGTGGAGACGGCATCAATCTCGGCGATCCTTCCGACAATGATATCTACATGGACGATGACCGTTATCCGGATGAGGGTGGGGAAGAACCCGGGCCGGATGATCCGGGCAACGATCCCGAGAATCCCGATGTCCCCGGCTCCGGTCCGACGGTGACAGCTGAGGAACCCATAAATCTTGATGACTGGAATATTGCGGAAGAAGGATTGAAGTGTGTGCTCAATGTTCATAGTGATACCGGTTTGACGGGATTTACAGTAGAAATTGATTCTCCTACGTTAACAGAAGACATTCTTACTGATGTTAGCCTGGCTGCTAAGTTTGATTTGATAAGTGGTCTGACTGAAACAGGTGAAGATATTGAGGAGGGATTACGTGGTTTACATCTTCCTGTAAAAGATGAGGTCAAGGATCAGAATGATGTGATATTTGATGTTTCCGATTTTATGGGTCTTTTAGGTATATATGGGGCTGCTGATCATAAGTTTATTCTGACTGTCAAGGATGCTTCGGGCACAACGGTTATTGAGTTGAAATTAAGAACTATTTAAATAGGCAGCTATGAAAAAAATTAAGAATATATTCGTGATTTCCGCTGCCGTGCTGACAGCCGGATTGCTGTTGAATTCCTGTAAATCTGAGGCTCCTTTCGCTGACGAGGGGGAAGGGGTGCTCCGCCTTAACGTTGATGTGGATTCCAGACTTACACGTGCCGTGGAAGGTGAGGATGAACTGAAAGCGAATGCAAGGATATATATCAGCAACGAGAAAGGTGTGCTCAACCGATTCATTGGTACTCAGAGCATACCTGCCGACGGGATACCGCTCCGTTACGGAAGTTATGTGGCGGAGGCTATGGCAGGAGATTCTGTGTCGGCATCCTTTACCAAGAAATATTACAAAGGTGCGTCTGATTTTTATATCGGATCATCTTCCCCTACGACACAGGTGAGTGTGAGCTGCAAGATCGCCAATGTGGTCGCTTCCATAGATGAATCAACTATTGACTCCGGTCTTATGAGTGATCTTAAGGTGGTGATCGGCAATTCCCGCGGGGAGTTGACCTATGCATCAGACAGTATCATGAACTACGGATATTTCATGATGCCTTCCGGCGACACGTCGTTGAAATATACGGTGAGCGGTAAGAACAGCAAAGGGAATTCTTTCATCAAAGAGGGCGTGATAAACAATGTGCAACCGGCATACAACTATCGCCTGACGTTTGAATATAACACTTCCGGTGGTAACGAGGGTGGCGCTTTCCTCACAATATCGATTGTGGAAGAGAAACTTTATGAAGAGGAGGTGACAATCAAGGGTAAGCCTGCTTATTCATGGCTGGACAATGATCCCGCTCTCGACGCTCAGATTATAGGATTGCCCGGAGAGTTTCGCGACAAGACCCTGCGCGTATATGCGTATGACGGCTTCAGATCTCTTATATTGAAGACGGAAGATGAGGGGATAAAGTCTGTGCTCGGTGGTTCGGAATTTGAACTTAAGGGTATCACAGAAATCGGAAAGGCTGGTCTGGAATCGAAAGGCATAACCTTCATAGAGGGATCTCCTACGGAAAATCAGTATAAGTATTTTATTACTTTCTCGGAATCGTTTCTCAATTCACTTCCGGCGAGGGATACGGAATATATCATGTCTGTGGTGGCTGTTGATGTCAACGGGAAGAGAGGAGAACAGGATGTAAGGATCGCCAATACTGAGGAGGCTATTGTCTATGCAGATCCGATCATAATAGACATCGAGGGATTCGAGAATGATCTCACGAATGTCAGTGCGAGGTCGGTAAGCATACCGGTGTCTATTACAGCTGATAATGTGGAAGATCCCAAACTTCAGTACCGTGAGGTCGGTGAGTCCGTATGGAATTCAGTCGCCATCACACAGACCCGTGCGGTGAATACAGTTGTCAAGATTACCGGACTCAAACCGGCAAGCGAATACGAATATAGGGTAGTGGCTGGTGCCGAGATTGACGGTAAATATGAATTTGAATCGTCTGTATCCACACTTGTTACGGAGTCTGCATTTGTGATTCCGAATGCTTCAATGGAGGAGTGGCAAATGAATGGCAAAGTCTTAATTCCAAGTGCTGATGGAAATGTGACTTTCTGGGATACAGGAAATCATGGATCTTCAACAATGAATAAGCTTGTTACAAACTATTCTACTTCCATATTCCATTCATCAACTACCTCTGCAGAGCTGAAATCACAGTTTGTCGGAATTGGTTCGATAGGTAAATTTGCGGCAGGAAACTTGTTTGTTGGTTCATATGACAAAACTGATGGCACGGATGGAGAACTCACATTCGGTAGAGAGTATGACGGCAGTCATCCAAGTGCTTTGTCAATATGGGTCAATTATCGCCCTGGAATTGTAGACAGCAAGGTTAAAACTCATAATTATCTTAATGAAGGCGATTCTGATAAAGGACAGATATATGTAGCTCTTACGAATGGTCCTGTCAAGGTTAAGACAAAGATAAAGCAATTGTTTAATCCTGACGGTGATAAAAATGATGATTGTGAATATACCGTTGTCGCATATGGTCAATTCACTTTAGAATCTGCTTATGGTGATGATGGAAGTCTTTCCAATCTAAGGATTCCACTCGAATATACTTCTGCAGCGAAGTCAGTAAAGCCAACTCATCTGATTATCGTATGTTCAGCGTCTAAGTTTGGTGATTATTTTGAGGGTGGAGAAGGCTCTCTGCTGTATCTTGATGACTTCGAGCTTGTGTATGAATAAGAATAGCTGCCACAGCCGGATTTGTGATCGACCGGATGTCGCGCAAGCCTGATTGTGACTGCGATAACGAAAGCTGCGGCTGCAACCTCCATTGGTTGCAGCCGCAGCTTTCGTTATCGCTAATCCACTAATCTTTAAATTCACGGATCTTGGCTTTACCTGTAAGCCAGTCTTCTTCAGCAACCGCTTCGGCAATGGTATTCATTTCCATTGCTTTCTGTCGTGATAAATCAGAGGAGCGGGTGTCATGTCGCAGGGGAGCTATGAGCAACAGTCTTGATGTGCCGGCATAATCAAACTCCCTCCCCACAGGGGCAAACCGGTCGCCAAAACCATTCTCACAAATCCGGATAATTGAACCGCCATCCTCAAATGCCTTGTCTCTGACATCTTTTTCGTTGGGATGAATAAACGGCGATACCAGCACTCCGTTGTTGTCGATACATGCTTCCCAACTTTTTACCAGACTTTGATAATGCTCTTCGGAGAATTTCCGACTGAATCTCACCACTTGAATGTCAGGATTCTTCAGCAGCATTATATTTCCTTTCGCCATGAATTGCATACCTGAAGACATGGTTATAAGCCATTTTTTGAAGAAAAGGTCAGGATGCTTTCTTTTTATCAGCAATCGGCGCGGATTATCTTCAATATATTTCTGTTGCCGTTCCCATTGGCGGTCGTTGAAAGCGATCCTGTCATTGAAGCCCTTCCGGAAAAACGGTTGCATTTTATCCGGTCGCAGATGCTCGGGAATACTGTCATGCCTGATACGGCTCGCCCGTCCCATCAGATTGCTGATCGCTCTGCTGAGCCCGACTTTCAGATATTCATGCACGTGCAGGCAAAGATGAATATGATCAGGCATTATCACCTTCTTGGTGACTCGGATTTGAGTATATTTTTTCTCCCAATCCTGCAGGGCTTTTTCCACAAATTTTCCTGATTGAAGCAATTCAGTTCGCGGCAAATCTTCATTATTTGATGAAATCACCGGATTGCCGACCACATTAGACAGTGCCCCTGTCGTTTCAGCTTTCAAGAGAGTGATCATATAATATGATGGCCGATTGTAATCATGATTCTTACAGCGCCTGCAATAATTCGGATGAAGCGGCTCCCGGAGGTATCGGTTAAGATGATTTGCCATTTGATGGAAAGCTGGGTTAGAGATGGAAACTATGGGAATGCAATTTGGGGAATGCTCACTTCGTTCGCACCACACTCAAGATGCGAAATAGGACCGGGGGAGGCCCGCTTCAGTCAGGGAGGCCCGCTTCAGATCATGGCAGGCTTGCTTCAGATCATGTCAGGCTTGCTTCAGTCAGGGAGGCCCGCTTCAGTCATGGGAGGCTTGCTCCAGCCGGGGCATGCTTGCTTCAGATCATGAGTGTGGTGCGAACGAAGTGAGCGCGATCGTTCGTCATTCAGCGCGATCGTCCTTCTTTCAGAATGCAAATATAGCGAAAGCTTTGCAAAAATCAAAAGATCATTGATTTAGCAGATAAAGCGGATAAAGCCTGATGGCAATATTCCATCGCTTCTTTATCCATCGCTTATATCATCGCTTCTTCCTCTCCTCTTCCTCTCTTCGGGATTTGCGGGCGAAGCGGGCTTATGATAAAATTAGTATTGAAATTGCCCTTATGCTTGCTGATTAATGATGATTATTTTGACAAAAGCGGATTTGGAGTTAACTTTGCATATTGATTGCGGTTGATTGTTTCGCCTCCTTCAAGTTTTTATTCCTCCTTCAAGTTTTATCAATGAAATCAATTTTAGATGAATAATAGCTTTTCCACATATTTCGCCCTTGTTGCATTTTGTGTTATCCTTTTTTCGGGATGCATAAAGAATGATCTTCCTTATCCGAAAATACAGCAGAATATCACTTCTATCTGTGCGGAGGGTGAGGCGCGTGCAGCTCTGATTGATTCGGCATCGATGAATGTTACCATCTATCTTGACGAAACAACTGATATAGAGGCTGTGCGTTTCTCTTCTTTCTCTATTACCCCCGGTGCTGCCGCGGATCCGGATCTTCTTGAGGGAGAGTATGACCTGTTGCATCCTATAGTAGTGAATGTCAGCAGGTATCAGACCTATCAATGGCTTGTGAGGGCAGAGCAGAATATCGAGCGTTATTTCACAATCGAGGGGCAGATCGGGGAAACGGCGATAGATGCTGTGGGGCGTCGTGTCATTGTCAATGTGCCGGAAAGTGCGGATCTGTCGAAATTGTATGTCACCTCAGTCAAGCTCGGTCCGGCTGGGATCACGACTTTGTCTCCTGATATCACTGTCGGCGAGTATGATTTTTCCCGTCCTGTGAGGGTTGAGGTGGAATGCCACGGACGTTCGGAGGAATGGACTATATATGTGGAGCGGACAGAGCTGGTAGTTTCGACGGAAGCGTTTGATGCATGGAGCTGTGTGGGATGGGCTTATGGGTCTTGTCCGAGCGATATGAGGGGAGGCTTCCAGTACCGTCGGGCAGATTCCGACATATGGACAGATGTCCCGGAATCTATGGTGACACAGACGCAAGGCGCTTTTTCTTGTTATATCCCTCATCTTGAGCCGTTGACTGAATATGTTGTCAGGGCAGTCGCGGGGTCAGACATCGGTAATGAGATTCATGCCACTACCGACGCCACTGCCGATATCACAGACGGAAGTTTCGATCAATGGTGGCTTAAGAATGGCAAGATCTGGTGTCCCTGGAATGAGGATGGCATACAGTATTGGGACACCGGTAATACTGGAGCCGCCACCCTCGGACAGAGCAACGTGATGCCGACAGACCATACAGCGACCGGGAGCGGGCAGGCTGCCGAACTTAACACCCGTTTTGTGGGAATCGGCTCAATCGGAAAGCTTGCCGCCGGTTCCATTTATACCGGTACTTTTGTTAAGGTTGACGGCACGAACGGGATTCTTGACTTCGGACAGCCGTATAATTTGCGTCCGACAAAACTGAAGGGGTATTACCAATATAAGACCGCCCCCATCAATTATGTGAGCACTGAACTTGCGGACCTGCGCGATCGTCCTGACTCATGCCATATTTATGTGGCTCTGACAGACTGGACAGCCCCCTTCGAGATACGCACGAACCCTAAGAACCGTAATCTTTTCAATAAAGATGCCGATTATGTCATAGGATATGGAGAGCTTGTATATGGAGGTACCATGGATGGGTATCAGCCTTTTGAGATAGAGATTAAATACAAAAGCACTTCAAAGATGCCCTCTTATCTCCAGATTACAGCAGCCGCGTCGAAATATGGCGATTATTTCACCGGAGGCGCAGGAGCTGTCTTGTACGTGGATGAATTTTCTTTTGATTTTGATTATTGAATATGGTTTCAGGCAATAAATTTTCCTGGCGAAAGAGGGCACGGGCGTTTGTTTATGCATGGCAGGGACTCAGGATTCTTGTAAAAGAGGAACATAATGCCCGAATTCATTTGGTTGCGGCTGTCGTTGCATGTGTGCTTGGCGTGCTCTTTGGAATATCGGCGGCAGAATGGTGTGTCATACTGATTTGTATTGGCATGGTTATCTCAGCCGAGGCGTTGAACAGTGCGGTGGAGGCGCTCGCCGACAGGATTACTTCGGATAATGACCCCATGATAGGGAAGGCTAAGGATTTTGGTGCAGCGGCTGTGACAGTGCTCGCTGTGGTGGCGGCAGTTGCCGGTGCTGTAATATTTATCCCTTATATTTACCGGATTATTGTGAATTGAGGGAAGAACATCAGTAGTATATGAGTCGGGTGAAAATATTATTTATATGCATACTTTTTCCGTTGATGATTTTGGGGCAATCGATGCCGGAATATGAACGGAGCGATACTCGGAAGGGTATAGGAATTTCCACGGATGTCGCGGTTGTGGCGCTCCCGGTAGCCACTCTTGCTGGGGTGTTGATAGAACGGGATTGGGAAGGACTCAGACAAGGTGCGTTGACAGCCGCAGCCACAGCCGGGGCGACGTTGATATTGAAATATTCGGTGAGAGAAACCCGTCCGGATCATTCCGACCGGCGATCATTCCCGAGCGGTCATACTTCAGTGGCGTTTGCCACCGCGACGTACTTGCAGCGCAGATATGGCTGGCGGTTTGGTGTCCCTGCGTATGCTGTCGCAACATATATAGGATGGGGAAGGATATATTCAAAAAAACATTATTGGTGGGATGTGTTGGCAGGAGCGGCTATAGGAGCAGGATCCGCATTGGTTTTTACCACCCCCTTTGCCAAAGATCATAATCTGGCGATAACGGCATGTCCGGGAGGGGTGGCGTTTAGTTGTGATTTTTGATAGGCTGGTGTCTAAGAAAATTTGTGATTTTAAGATAAGAATATGCAAAGCGGGCGATTCCTCATGATGGAATCGCCCGCTTTATAATGTCGAGCCAATAAATGGAGATTAGAGAATTTAATAAATTAACAGATGTAGTGTTAATTTAGTTCAAATAAGGCCGCTTCCAACAAAAAATGTGAACGCAGGGACGGCGTTCACATTTTTTGTTGGAAGCGGTCTTATTATACTAATGATTCGCTTTTTTGTATTGAAACGCGGTCGGATTTCTGAAAAAAAGATCTC
>CAMWID010000104.1 GCA_947174235.1 uncultured Porphyromonadaceae bacterium
TCTGCCAGCCGGAAGTCATCCTGTCAAGCTCGGTGTATCCGGTCTGCAGACCGGAAAGTCCGCTTTCGTTGTTGGCGGCAGTCTGGATCTGTTCAAGGGCGAGGTTTATGACCGGGTCGATCTGAGTCACCTCCCGCTTGAGCTGTGTCTGGGAAATATCGAAGAGCTGTCCTTCCGCTTCCTGGAGGAGGTCGTCGACATCGTTGCTTTCATCAAAAGCTTTTGTCTCGATAGTTGACGCATATGTTATGAGGCGCCGTGCGAGATATTTCTGAGCGATGATTCTCGCGTGGTATTCCACGTTAGCCGCCGAATACACGCGGGCGGTAAGTTCGGTTATATGTACGGCTCCCCCGACTTCCTCCAGAACTCCGTCCTGTCTCAGCTGTTCGGTCACGGTCATCATGTCGATGGGGCGCTGGTTGAATCCGAGAGTGGTTATTGCCTGGAAAATTTTTTGATTCACGGGGTCATAGAAACTGTCCGGTACGAGAATGTCGCAGACATTCATGTATGCGTCTTTCTCGAGCATGCATGCACCGAGCACCACCTCTTCAAGATCAGTGTCCCGCGGAGGTAATTTTCCTGTTGGATCTGTCAGTTCTTTACGGAAATCCGGTTTCTTTGCCATTTTTGTGTGTATTGTATTTGGTAACCGCCCTATGTATATGTAACCCCCGAAGGTCTTTTAGCGCAAAAAAGGGCTGCTATATCATAACGTACCCCTTTCTTCCAGATTGTAGACGGTTGATAAAATTTTGTACAGAATCATTTCCCGCAAGGGTAGACCGCGAAAATCACGAGAAGATAAATTGATACTAAAAATAATAGTATTGAGGTGAATTTCAAAAGTTTGTTGAGTTCAGCCCCTTTTCTTTCGCGTAGATAGGAATAGTATGTGAGATGACATACAAGATATCCCACCCATCCTTGTCCGATACCTACGGGCACGGAAGAAGCCGCTATCGCGATGCATACTGCAGCGGCGATGCCGCTGAAAAGATATGCCTTCGCCATAGCTTTTCTTCCGAAGATGACCACAGTGGTGCGTTTCCCGACCGCCTTGTCGTCTTCAAAGTCTCTGTAGTTGTTTACGATCAGCACGTTTGCTGCCATAAGTCCGGTAGCCGCCGCCACACATATCGTCACATAATCAAGATCAAATGTTCCGAGCTGTACGTATTCTGTGAAAATGACCGGAACAAATCCGAAAAATATAATCACCGCGATATCTCCGAGACCATGGTGGGAGAGAGGGTAGGGTCCTGTGCTGTAAGCGAGAGCGAAAATTGCAATGGATATGCCGACGGGGATCAGTTCCCATCCGCCCCAGATTATAAGAGAGCATCCCAGCAGGGCATCAAGAAGAAGCAGGGAGTAAGTGGCGCGTTTCATTGCCATGGGGGAGATGTCGCCTTCGGTGACACCCCGTCTGAACCCCTCCCGTCCTTTTTTGTCGAGACCGTTTTTGAAGTCATAATATTCATTTGCGAAATTCGACGCGATCTGTGCGATCACCGCGAACGCAAGGCATATGATCATAGGCACGGCATTAAAACCGTGATGGTAAACGGCGCATGCGGTGCCTCCGACGACTCCGGCTACGCTTACCGGCAGCGTGCGGAGTCTCATGGCTTCGATCCAGGGTGTCATTCAGCTGAAGATTTTGATTCAATAAAAGCGAGAATCTGATCAGCCATTGCAGAAAGGCGATCTTTTCCGATGAGGTCGTCTACGAGAGGGGCGGGGATGTTGGAGAAGCCATGCTGTATTCCTAAAAGAGCCCCGGTCACGGCAGCGTTGGTATCGGCGTCGCCGCCCTGAGTTATCACTGCCTGAAGTCCGTGAGAGAAAGATTCGTTGTGCCATACACACCATAATGCGGCTCCTGTGGCTTTTCTCACGAACCAGTAAGAATCTTCGTCATCAAGTTCAAACTCAGAAATGTCTCCGTTGCGGGCGATGTCAATGAATCTCTCCACGTCATCGTTTTTGTCGCGGGCGACGGCTTTGATCTCCTCGTATGAAGCGGGTCTGCCGTTCTTCATAAGTGATTCAGCCATGATCGCTATCGCTCGGCAACAAGTTATTGTCCGGGATCCGGGATGAGTGAGCCGGCAAAGGTCGGCGGCGCTCTCGAGAGGATAATATGAAAGGAAAGAGAAAACGGTTTTGCCGAGGCATTCGCTTGAATTTTCGAAAGTTCCTACCTCTCTCCATGCTTCTTCCGCCGCTTCAAACGGACGCAGGGTGTAGTCTTTCTGTTTCAGGACAAGACGCATGTTATGAGTAAGGTCTGTTGGCCCGAGGTCATACCACTTTTTTAATCCGGATGCGATGTCGAGATAGTTGAATCCTTTGTTGCGGATGAAACTTTCCAGGACAATAAGGACGATTTCCGTGTCGTTGGACCATTCTCCGCGTTTCCATTGAGATCTGTGGGCGTCGCGTACTATTTGCGAATAATGTTTTATGCCGTCCGGATAGCGTCGTTTCACTTCCGATGCAGACATGAACTCCGTGGCGAGTCCGAGGGCATCTCCTATGGCGTATCCGAAGATGGCGCCATAAATTCTTTCTTTGATAGATAAGTTCATAAGTTCAGGTCAATGACAATAGTGTAAATTCAAAAAAAGTAGTCGGCATCCGGAATTTATGTGCCGGAATCAACGGCTGCTTGTAAAGAAAAAAGATGTATCGCCACAAAGGTAATGAAATATTTGAAAATTGTAAAATTTTTAGTTAAAAAACGGAAAACAGGAAAACCGGAACCGTGCCAAGAGTGCGTCTGCTAAAAGGTTTAATGAATTTGTTCAGGTGGTCAACGGGTATGCCTTTTTCTTTTCTTTTTGAAAAAATCAGTCATAAGTCGTGAGGCTTCCTCAGCGAGGACGCCTGTTGTGACGGCTGTCGCGGGGTGGAGGGGGGAAAGGGATTCTCGGCAGAATCTGGAGAATCCGCGTTTTGGATCTGAAGCCCCGAATACGATCCTTCCAATCTGGCTCCATCCCAAGGCTCCGGCACACATGGGACATGGCTCGACAGTGACGTAAAGAGTGCATTGCGGAAGGTATTTACCCCCGAGAGCGTCGGCGGCTGAAGTGATCGCCATCATTTCAGCATGAGCCGTGACATCACCGAGCGTCTCGGTGAGATTGTGTGCGCGGGCGATGATCCGTCCTCCGACCACAATGACAGCCCCTACGGGCACTTCATCCTTTCGGGCAGCCTCTTCGGCTTCAAGAAGCGCCTGTCGCATGTAATATTCATCGCGGGGATTCTGCGGAAATTTATTGTCAGACATCTTTATTTCTCAATTTTGTCCGCTGTTTTTATTTTTTCAGCTACTTTTTCCATGAGCCACAGAGGCGTTGAGGTAGCACCGCATATTCCTACGGTCTCCGCGCCGGCAGTCCATGACGAATCAAGTTCTGATTCCGAAGAGATGAGGTAAGTCCTGGGATTGACTTCACGGCATTTTTCGAACAGTACCTTGCCGTTGGAACTTTTCGCTCCGCTTACAAACACCACCACTTCGTGATTGCGTGCGAATTCCAGCATTTTTTCCATGCGGTTAGCCACTTGCCTGCATATAGTGTCGAAATATTCGAATTTTCCGGAGGTCTTTTTACGTTTTATCTCCTTGACAACCTGCCGGAATCCTTCGAGCGACTTGGTGGTCTGCGAATAGAGCATTATGTCGCGCGAGAGATCGAGCGAGGAGATCCCTTCGGTATCCTGGATCACGACCGCCTCGCCGTTGGTCTGTCCGACGAGACCGTTGACTTCGGCATGCCCGTTTTTGCCATATATGACGATCAGTGGTTTAGACCCTCCGGATGCTTCCGCGCTTACGCCTTCGTCATAAGCTTTTTTTATGCGGCGCTGAAGCTGGAGCACCACGGGGCAGGTGGCGTCAATGATGTCGATATGGTTGTCTCCGGCTGTGGCGTAGGTCTGCGGCGGCTCTCCATGTGCCCGGAGCAATACTTTCACATCCCTGAGTTCCCCTAATTCCTGATGGGTGATGGTCACGAGACCTTTCCCGCAGAGCCTTTCCACCTCTCCGGCGTTGTGAACTATGTCGCCGAGGCAATACAATTGCCCTGACTTGTCAAGTTCTTCCTCCGCTTTGCGGATGGCGGTCACCACCCCGAAACAGAATCCGGAGTTGCTGTCGATCTCAACAATCATAACCCGCTCCTCTCCTTGAACCGTTGAAGGAGCCATTCCATCTGTTCGGAAGGGGACATGGCTCCGTTGTCGAGTTCTATAGCGTCGTCTGCTTTGCGCAGGGGGGATACCTCGCGGGTGGTGTCGATACGGTCTCGTTCCACCACATTTGCGAAGACCTCTTCAAAGGTGACGTCATCACCCTTTTCTGTCATTTCTTTAAGTCTCCGTCTCGCACGCTCCTCAGGGCTGGCGCATACGAACACTTTCAGCTCCGCGTCAGGGAACACAGTGGTACCTATGTCTCTGCCGTCCATGACGATCCCTTTGTTGATCCCGAATTCCTGCTGCAGGGCGGTGAGCCGTTCCCTCACATCCGGGATGACAGCCACGGGACTTACAAGATTGCTCACCTCCATGTCGCGGATAAGCTTCTCGACGTCTTCACCGTTAAGCATCGTGTGCTGAACTCCGTCATCTCCGGCGGGACGGAACGATATGTGGATGTCGGGAAGGGCGGCGGTCAGAAGCGCGGTCCTGATTTTTTTGTCAGGGGTCACCATTCCGTTGCGTATGGCGTACAATGTGACGGCGCGGTACATCGCCCCGGAGTCTACATATACATACCCCACGCGGGCTGCAAGCTCGCGTGCCATGGTGCTTTTCCCTGAAGATGAATAGCCGTCGATAGCTACGATGATCTTTTTCTGGTCGTCAGTATTGTTCATGCCCGTATTGGTTGATACCCGTCCTGTTTCAATAAAGGAGTGTTGACGGGTATTTGTATTGTGTCAATAATTGTTGAGCCTCGCGAGATATTTGCCGATGATGTCAAATTCAAGGTTTACCCGTGTCCCTTTTTCTATCCGGTGGAAATTGGTGTTGTCGTGGGTATATGGGATGATCGCCACCCGGAAAGAGTCTTTTTCAGAATCGCAGACCGTGAGGCTGACTCCGTTGACAGTGACCGATCCCTTCTCTACAGTGACGTATCCTTTTTTAGCCATTTCCCGGTCTACCTCATATCTGAAGGAATAATACCAGCTTCCGTCGGCGGTCTCCACCCCTTCGCAGATGGCGGTGGTATCTACGTGCCCCTGTACAATATGTCCGTCAAGGCGTCCGTCTATTTTCATAGACCTTTCCACATTTACAAGATCTCCGACTTTAAGGCAGCCGAGATTTGAACGTTCGAGAGTCTCTTTGATTGCCGTGACTGTATATGTGCCGTCGCCCGGGAGCGCCACCACGGTAAGGCATACGCCGTTGTGGGCGATGCTCTGGTCTATGCGCAGCTCGTCGGCAAACGGACACTTGAGCGTGATATGGAGATTTCCTTCGTCATGGCGAAGGTCTGTGACTTCTATTGCGGCTTCTACAATTCCTGAAAACATGATTATGTGTTTTAGAGAGTGTTCGATTTTGATTTTCAGTATGCCGGAGCGGTTGATCGCATGTGATTTCCAATGCTACGGTGGCATTTCCGGATTCCGGACACCGCAAAATTACTCATATTTTTTGTAGTTAACAAAAATTATATTGATGGCTTGCCGTAGAAACCGTTAAAAATGATTATATTTGAAGTCACAAATAAAAATAGTGTGATTTTGGAGGGGCGGTTGCCCCGCCTGTTTCCTCAAAAGCTATTTATTATGGACCGACTGATCCTGCCGGGCATTACCGGCTCACGGGAAATACCTTTGCTGCCGGAAGCCGGGCAGCTTACTATAATAGGCGGCAGCGGTGCCGGCAAGACGAAGTTCATGGAAGAGCTTACCCGGCTCAACGGTGAGAGGTCGTATTGTCTGTCGGCGATAAGCGCCCCCTATCCGGAAAGGGAAGAGTCTGACCGCCCCGGGAGCATAGACATGCTTTTCAGGGAGGCGGCTGCAAACCGCCCGTACATGCGCACCGACGCGGTGAGCGAGCTTGACAAGCTCGCATATATGGTGTTTACGGATGAGTTTGAGTATCTCCTTTCCGTGAAACAGGACAAAATGATGAACGGCGCCCCGCTTAAGTTGAAGCCAACGAAGCTTGACCGGCTTGTAATGCTGTGGGAACGTCTGTTTCCCGGCAACCGTATTGTCAGGAGCGGAGGCAGCATGCTTTTTGCGACTCAGTCCGGTCCGGATCTGATTTCCGTGGAGCGTCTCAGCCGCAGCGAGCAGACAGTGCTTTATTATGCGGCGGCGGTGCTTTACGCTATGCCGGGGGCAGTGATATTTATTGATTCCCCCTCACTTTTCCTTCATCCCACAGTGCTTGCCAATCTTTGGAATTCGATAGAGGAATTGCGTCCTGACTGCACGTTTGTCTACGATTCTGTGGATGTGGATTTCGTGCATTCCCGCACCCGAAACGTGTGCGTCTGGGTCAAGAGCTATGATGCGGAGATGCACGCGTGGGATTATGAGGTGATTCTTCCCGGAGATCTTAAGGAGGAGCTTTTCGTAGATCTGATAGGCACAAGAAAGCCGGTGCTGTTCATAGAAGGAGATGCCCGCCACAGCATAGATTCCAGATTGTATCCGCTGGTGTTCACCGATTGTACGGTGCGTCCTCTTGGCTCATGCGACAAGGTGATAGAGACCACCAGGACGTTCAACGACCTGAAAAACATGCATCATCTTGAGAGCCGGGGAATAGTAGACCGTGACCGGCGCACGGATCCGGAGGTGGATTATCTGCGCAGGAAATCGGTGATGGTGCCTGACGTGGCAGAGGTGGAGAATCTGTTTCTGCTCGAAGGGGTGATACGCGCCATGGCACGTCGCAGAGGGCGTAATCCCGACAAGGTTTTCAGTCAGGTGTCACGTGCCGTGGAGGATGAGTTCCGTCGCCGTTTTGACGAGCAGGCGCTCCAGCATGTCCGACATCGTGTGAAGCGGGAAGTGGAGTGTAAGATCGACGCCCGTTTCCCGTGCATCACCGCTATGGAGACGCATCTGCGCAGTCTTGTCAATATGCTGCGGCCGCGTGCACAGTACAATGAGCTGAGATCGCAGTTCAAGGATATACTTGACCGCCGTGATTATGCAGCGATCCTCAAGGTTTTCAACCATAAACCCATGCTTGGCGACTGCGGGGTGGCTCGTATGCTCGGATATAAAAGCAAGGAGGAATATGTGGCGGGCGTGATCGCCGCATTGAAAGAAGGTGGCGCGTCGTCTGATGCCATCCGTGAGACCATAAAATATTGTTTCCGGGTTGACGAGCCTTTGCCGGAAAAGATTAAAGTGTCAAAACAGCAGACAAAAGGGAAGAAAAATCACGCGAGACCAATATCTCCACGCAATCCGAAGTCGCCGGATAACAAAAAAGGACGTAAAAACGTTAGATAAAAGGATCCGCGACTTGTCAGGTAATGCTGTCTCATGGCAATGCCGGTATGTCACTGCCGGAATGTTTGGCGCGTCCTGTTGTAAGAAAAGAATGAATAATTCCAAAATTTAGATATAGATGAAAAAGAAATTAGCAATCCTTAGAAACGATCCCTGGCTTGAACCGTATGCACCTGCGATCGAAGGTCGTCATGAAGATGTGGAAAGAAAGCTTCATGAGCTGGTCGCCGCAGGAGGAACCCTTTCGGATTTCGCCAACGCGCATAAATATTATGGGCTTCATCGCCTTGGCGAAGGCGGGTGGGTGTTTCGCGAGCACGCTCCCAATGCCACCGACATATGGCTGATCGGGACTTTCTCGGATTGGAAAACTGCCGACAGATATAAGCTTCACCGTGTAGACGACGGGAATTGGGAGGTGATCCTTCCAGAGGACGCTCTGCACGAGGGTGACCTATATAAAATGCTTGTGACCTGGAACGGCGGTCAGGGTGAGCGCATACCTGCCTACGCCACACGTGTGGTCCAGGATCCTGATACGAAAATATTTTCTGCCGAGGTATATGAGCCGGCGAAGCCGTATGACTTCAAGGTCAAAAATTTCAAGCCGGATGTGAAGCCACTCCTTATATATGAATGCCATATCGGTATGGCTCAGGAGACCGAAGGGGTGGGCACGTACGACGAATTTCGGGAAAAGACACTTCCCCGGATCGCTGCCGACGGATACAACGCCATCCAGATCATGGCTATCCAGGAGCATCCATATTAAGGATCTTTCGGATACCATGTGAGCAGTGTCTATGCTCCGAGTT
>CAMWID010000105.1 GCA_947174235.1 uncultured Porphyromonadaceae bacterium
GAATGATGGGTTAGAAAGGCTTCATGGCGCCCATGACTCGGTAGACCATGGCTATTTTGTTTATCGGGATCTCCTGTTCATCGTAATCCTTGTTTGTAGGGATTAGATTATAGAACCCTTCTTTCGAAGCACGTCCGAGACGCTTTATGGTGCGCATTCCGTTTGTTGTGATGATTCCGTAGACGTCGCCATAAGGAAGAAATGAGATATCTTCAATCCTTTGAAGCGCCACGATATCTCCATTACTGATTTCCGGCTCCATAGAATGACCTGACGCGTTACACCACAATGTCGCTTTTTCATATCCTGGCATTCTGATTAAGATATCTGGGTTGTGGACATTCGAAGGCCCCAGCTCATCAAATCCGCATTCAAACGACTCGTCGTAATAAGGGATCCCGTCAGTATACGATATTTGGGGGGTTGCCACCTCTTCCGTCTTCAGCATTTCGCCCTCACCGGTGAGAAGCCAAGATTTAGATAAACCAAAAAGGTTTTCCCATTTCTCTGCTTGTTTCTTTCCAAAATTTTTTGTGCCGGTAAGTAACGCATTAACGTATGCTTTAGAGACCCCAAGTTTCTAAGCAATATAGACTTGTGAAATATTTTGGGATTCAAAATACTTCTGTAAAGACTCATATACAGTCATAATGATTAATGTTAATAAAACTTAAATGGTTTACTCACATATTGCATAGTAATCCTTTTTGGTTTACCTTTGCAACCGAAAACGGAACAAAACTCGTACAAATATACGGAAAACGTTCCTAAAGCGAAAGAGAAACAGAAATAAAAACAGGATAAAAATGAAGAGGATAAACAGAATGATCAACGAGTGGCTCGACCGCAAGTTTCGTGAACGGATGCAGAGAGCCTATCCCGATGCTGATCGTGACCGGGATTTCAAAGAAAGGATGCAGCGGACATATCCTGATGCGGAGAAATTCCTCAACCTGATTTGCCGTATGGAGAGCGTTGAAGATGCATTTCTCTTAAAAGGCAGTTTTGCGTCAACCGGATTCATGTCGTCTCGCGGTTTATCAACAGCCTATAGAGAATGGGAAAGCAAACAGATTGAGATAATTGGCAGGAAGTATCCAGACTTAAAGATCATCGTAATCCGTGCCGATAAAGAAGAGATTGATCACTCTTCAAAAAATCTATCAAATTCGGATACCGGGAACACGCCTCTTTGACCCAGTTCCCTAATGATCCGGATAAATTGTTGACCAAAGGCACAAACATCTCCAGTAACGGATTCATGGAGTCCATATTTAGAAGCGATCCTAACGACATCTTCCGAAATTGTTGGAAGGGAGTAAAGACCTTTCTCTTTGAGAAACGGCACTTCATTTATGTGGCACTCCACACCTGTCAAATTTCCCAAATGCCTCACCGCAGAGGCAACGTCGGGGATGTTGCAATTTTCGTAATTCATAGAAACTTGATTTAAAAATTAGACGCCGCAAATATAGCACAATCAACCGGATTCCACAAATTCATAACATCCCTATAGCTTGAATTTAAAGATTAGACACCTTACGGATTCCGGCTGACCACCGGCGGGGGTCTTGCGGTCCCCTCCGGTACAAAGAAACATAGAAACTTTCACCAGATAAACCCGGAAGTGCAGACTTCCACAAAAACAGAAATGCTATGGACAATATCAAATCAATTCTTGAAAGAATCGAAAAATACGCCCTGCTGGCTGCAAAGACAGTCCTCACGGTAAAAGATCTCGCGCTGTTGCTCGGCATTTCCGAAGACCGGATTCGCCATCTTGTCTGCGACAAGGAGATCCCCTACTACAAGCAGGGCACCAAGGTCTATTTCAAAAAATCAGAGATAGAAGATTGGCAGCTTGCAAAACGTATCCCCACTATCGCCGAACTCCGTACGGCAGCAGCCACGCGTTCGGCTATCAACCCCCGGAGATAATCATCAACGCCGGCGGGGGTCTTGCGGTCCGCGCCGGCACCATGACTTAGATGTATAAATCGTCTTATTTACTTTCAAAAATGGCATGCCCTTGCGGTCTGTGAAGATAGCAAGGATGACGGCTCCGAGACTGCCACGGAACAGACCGCGTGGCTATAACATTCGGACACGGTTGCCGGGTCGCACCGGACGGAGCCACAAGTTGAACAATATAAAAACTTAAAGAGACATGAGAACAGTCACAGCCAAAAGACGCGGGGGATCTCCCGCCGAGAAGACTCCCAGACAGATGGAGAAAGAGAGGAGAGCCCTCGCCATGTGGGATGAATACCGGGATCTGCTCACTCAGAATCCGATGAGGAGCAAATGCGAGCTCCGCGACTACCTGAAAGGGAAATACGGGATCACCTCAAATTCCGGATTTTATACGGCGCTCAACAGGGGGCGGACACTTTTTTTAGTGAGAAAGCCATGAGGGAATCCGGGTCGGCATGTCTTGGCTGCCTCCACGTGACTCTTTCCATCAACGGGGCATGGTGCCGTAAGCTCGGCAGATGGGTGGAATATGCCGTATCGCATCCATGTATGCCCCCTCAATTATAAAACCATATTAACGGAATAGAAATGAAAACCGCAATATCTACCATACGCATAATAATCCTCTTCTCCCTCGGCATCGTCGCCGTGTTCGGGATCCTCTGCTCACCCGCCGATGATTCCCCTCAATGGCTGACAGATTTCTTCACGTCGAAAGCCGTGGGGCTGCTTGCACTCTGGGCGTTGATCCACATCTTCCGCATCTGGAAGGTGGAGGATCCGGCGGTAAGGGCATTCGATGAGTCGCAGAGGGAGGGAGACAAAGACAATACCACACTTTTTTCATGATGTTTAAGTTGAACGGGGTCCGGATCCCGCCGTGAGGCGTGGCCCGGACATAAGACCCGGAAAGGAGACGGCGGTTCGATTCCGCCCCGGGTCACCATTATCAAACCTATAACCTGAACAGATATGACAAAAACAGAACAGACATGGGACAGAATGGAGAACGACCCGTAAGGGCACTGACGGAGACCAACACCACACATGGGGAGGCACTGGCGATGCTCAACAGCCTCGCGGCATGGATGGACAGTGCCAAGACACGCACGGCGATCCCGCTCGTCAAGCCCGTGCCGCCATTCTCCCAGGGGTATTTCAAGGGGAAGACGGAGGAGCGGGAGCAGATGCTTTCCGGCATCACGGAAACGCTGAGGCGGGCACGCGCACGATACAGGGCGCGGCAACACCCCGACAAATGAACTGACACAAAACCTAAAAAACTGAAAATTTGCATTAAAATGAGAGAAACGAAATCAACAAATGTAGCCGCCCGATCAAAAAGACGGCGCACGCCCGTGGAGACGCGGAAATCGGAGATCCGGTATATGACCCGGTATCCCTACGAGATGCTCAACCGCTATCTTGCGAAGAACGTCTACAAGAAATGGACGGAGGACGTGGCAGACGAAGACACCGGGGAGGTGATATCGATCGAAAGAGAGACGCTCCTTTTCGAGAGGGGCACATTCATCGACGCGGAGGTGAGGGAGTCGATCGTGTTCCACCAGATGGCGGGAGACATAGACGAGATCTGTGTCAGCAACCAGAAAAGACTCGGCATAGAGGTGACCAATGACAGGCTGTCGCTCTACAGGGCGTCGCTCAGGGTGAAGGGGAAACGAAAGGTGGTTCTTCTCTACGCCACATCAGTGAGGAACGCCGACACGATACTGAGGGACTATGTGGAGCTTTCATTCCAAGGGGGCTTCCGGATCCTTGACATAAAAGAGATGGACTACCACACCACGATCACCGACACCGATGACGGGGAGGATGACGGGAGCGCCGATGCCGTGGAGAAGAGATTTTACCAGATAAACGCGCGGGTGATCCTGCATGACCCCGAGGGTAAGGAGAGGGACGATCAGACGGAGTGTACGTTCATTGTCCACACGTCGTCGGCATACCGCGCGAACCTGCTTATAGAGCTGCACCTTCTGGATCTTCAGGAAAAACGGAGGCAAGCCGCCGAGGAGAACCCGCGCTACAAGTTTCTGAACCGGACGATAAGCTCACAGATCGAGGAGTCGAAGATCATGCCTGTGGGATGTTTCATTCCGAGGGTGTTTTCCGAGGCATACCTTGAGGATGAGGAGGAGGAAGGAGAAGACGAGGAGGACAGAGAGAATGACAGTGGCGGAGTTCCGCGCCCTTCAGGAGAAGAAACCGGGGAACAAATACGGGGCGAAAACGACCGGATCCAACGCATCAAAGAAGGAGCATGACCGGGCGGCGCGGCTGAGGCTGCTCCAGAAAGCCGGTCAGATCTCCGATCTCCGCGAACAGGTCTCCTTCACCGTGATCCCCACCCAGCGCGATACCGACGGAAAGCTTATCGAGAAATGCACCCGATATGTCGCCGACTTCGTCTAAAGGGACAGGGAGGGGAACACGGTGGTGGAAGACACGAAGGGGTTCCGCACCCCGGAATATATCATGAAAAGGAAACTCATGCTCCAGATCTATGGAATAAGAATTAAGGAAACATAATAACAGAATACACGACATGGCACGACCGCGAAAAGCCGGTCTCGACTACTTCCCTTTCGATGTCGACTTCTTCTCTGACGAGAAAGTGGTTTGCATCGCCGGCGAATTCGGGACCAAAGGCGAATTGACGATCATCAAGCTGCTTTGTGCGATATACCGCAACGGTTATTTCACCCTGTGGAATGATGCTCTCAAATACAAGCTCAAGCGTGAGATAGACGGCGCGTCAGGCGATCTGCTCGAAAAGATTGTGCACACCTTGGTCAGACGGGGATTCTTCGATGAATCGCTTTTTGACTCGGACTCGGTGCTCACCTCGGAGGGCATACAACGCCGATACTTCGAAGCCACAAAGTTCCGGCAACGGAACCTGACCCTACCTTACCTTTTGTCAATCCCAAGAGTAAACTACGTCAAAACCGACATTTCCCATTGGGAAACCCCCGTTTCCCAACAAGAAAGTACACAAATAAAAAGAAATAAAATAAAAATATCATCTGACGATGATACAAAAAGGGCGCCGTCGCCGCCGCCGTTTGTTGAAGAAAAATTTTTAAAAGAATTTTTTTGTGAAGGATCATCCGGCGATGAAGACAAAAAGAGGCTTGAGGCTCTCGACTCCCTCCGCAGATCAATGGGTCTGCCCGACATGGAGAGCATGAGGAAGCTCGCACGGCAGGTGATGAACGACTGGAAGATCCGCCGCCACACACCCAAGGACTGGAACGACGCGGCATCACATCTCGTCTCCTCCATCCGGAAGAAGTGCGAAGCCGCATCACGGCAGCCAACGGAAAACAGACAACGGACAGCGGACAACGGGAAACCGACAACGGAAAACGGGAAAGGGAACCCCGGATCTCTCTCCGACCTTGACCGACAGATGGAGAAACGGAAACGGAAATATGACGAGCAACGGAGGAAAAGCATATCGCCTGCGGACTACATCCGCTCAAAGGGCTATGACCCAGCCCGCGTCACCATGTCGCAGGTCATGAACCCGGAATGGTGCCGCAACAATCCCCCTGCCACAGAAACCGTATAAAACAGAAACAATCATGAGCAATAATATCAAAAATAAAGGCGCGATAGACGTGATCAAGGAATATCTTGACAATCGAGCCATACAGGATCCCCAGTTTGCAGAATCATATGCAAAGGACAACAAGAACCTTAAAGAATGTTTCTCCTACATCATGGGGGAGGCAAGGAAGAGGGCTACAGGTAATTCATGCTGCATGACCTCGGATGAAGTGTTCGGGCTTGCCGTACACTACTATGACGAGGACGACATAAAGATCTCCCGGAGGAATGGCTCTGCCTCGGTAAAAGTTGGCTCGGTAAAAGTTGGGAATGACGGATCTGAAAGTAAAGCCGACACTTCCAAAAAGAAAGAAGCTGTAAAAAAGAAAGAGACAGCCGGCACTAAATCCGTCAGGAAACAGGAACCCCAAAAAGAGATTAAGGCTGTTCAGCTTGAACTGTTCAACTGGGATGAGTTATGAAACCGAGAAACAAGAAAGAACGGATGTTCGCGGAACTCGCGGCATTGTTGCCTCCCGTGAGCGACAGATGCAGGGAATGGGCTTTCAGGCATTGTTTCAAGCCTGTGGCATCTTTCAAACGTCGGGGAAGGAAAGTCAAATGTCTCCACTGCGGAGCCGAATCTGTCTGGGATAAGCCTTTCTTTGAATCTTTCCTTGATGTGGACGAGTTTGACTGTCCCGAGTGCGGCAGATCAATGCCCATGGAAGAAAACGCGGCAATGACAGAGCTCAAGCTTTTCTCTGTGATCACGACGTTCAGGGGACACCAGGTGATACGGACATTTGACGTGGGACGATATAACGCAAAAGGGGTTAAGACCGATTACACCTTTGACGAGGTGTATCAGAACTGGATAACGGAAGACGGGACCGAGGTCATAACCGGAAAACCTTTTCACCGGAGCCCCTTCACTATGGGCTGGGATCACAATGGCGGAATAGATATAAAACGTCATAATGGCGGCGGCTCCGGATATTATCAGATGGATGACATATACAACATAACGGGCAACTTCATGTATCCCATAGCCCGTGTGTCGCCACTCCTGAGAAGAAACGGCTGGAGAAAGTCACTTTTAAGGTTCTCATCGGTCGTGTCGATGTCTGACGCCATGATGAAACTTCTTAAATGTCCCACTGCGGAAATGTTGATCAAAACCGGGCAGACTGATCTTTTCATACACATGATAAGGGAAAACCTTCAGGAAATCGATTATCTGCATTCGGTAAGGATCGCAAACAGGAGAGGGTACAAGGTGACGGATGCAGGAATGTGGATCGACATGTTGAATATGGCACGCCGTCTCGGTCTGGACACCCATAACCCCTCTGTCGTTTGTCCTCCGGATCTCAGAGAGGCGCATGACAGGATGTTGGCGCGTGTTGCAAAAATAGACTTAGCGACAGACCGGGAAACGGCGATTGCCTCAGAAAAGGGATACAGACGTGACAAAGGAAGATATTTCGGGATCCTTATTGACGATGATCCTGATATAACGCTGAAGGTGATCACCTCCGTGGAGGAGGTCCTGGAAGAAGCGGATGCCATGCATCATTGCGTGTTTGCCAACAAATATTACGAAAAGCCCCACAGCCTCCTGTTGTCCGCAAGAGACAAAAAGGGGGAACGGCTGGAAACAGTGGAACTCTCGCTCCGGAGTTTCAAGGTGCTGCAATCACGGGGCAGACACAACCAGTTGACAGACGCACATGACAGGATCATAGATCTTGTGGAAAAGAACAAATCGGTTTTTCAAAAATGTAAGAGACAGATATGACAACAGAGACAATCTACACCCCTGCCGACCTCCACTGCGGTGAATGTGAATGGTGCGGCGAAAAGTCAAATGAACTTATCTACACTGAAGATGGGCAGGAAGTTTGTGTTGACTGCATCGAAGAAAAGAAGTTTTACGAAGAAACAATGAACGGAATATGACAACAGAAGAAAAAGCGAAAGCGTATGCCGAGAAAGTCTTTTGTGACGCGGCAAGAATACACAGTGAAAGACCTTGGAATGAGTTCCGCGACACTTATGCGGAAGCCTCCTTGCCGGAGCCACCGAAGCCCTCGCCTCGCAGTGGAAAGACCCGAAGGTGGAACTGCCGGAGGATGGCGAATATGTGCTTATCTCTACCGACAGAGACATAGAGCCGTCTGTATGGAACGAGCATCACCAATGCTGGGATGATGCAGAGGGCGATGATTATATGTACAGCAAGGAGTATGTCAAGGCATGGCT
>CAMWID010000106.1 GCA_947174235.1 uncultured Porphyromonadaceae bacterium
TGGTCGAAAAGAGCTATAAAGATTTCATAAAGTTAAAAGTAAACATACTCTAAAATTACGACATTTTCATTAAAAAACTTCCATTGCCTTATGTCATTCGATTTTTTATTTCAATTTCAACGATTCCGCCAAAATCCGGAATATGGTCAAATGGCCTGAGATCATCAATCAAACCTGATAGGATTTTGAAATGTATTATTGTGCCTCCATGGGTAAAGATAAGAATTGAATCAAGTGCTTCGTCAAAACAACGGTTGATAAAACGTCTCACCCTGTCGCCATGCTCCACAAACGATTCCCCTCCCGGAGGGGCAGTGTTTCTCCAATCCTCAAAATATTCTTCAAGTTTTTGATCTGTAATGTCACTGAAACGTTTCATCTCCCATTGCCCAAAGTCCATCTCTGCAAGATCATCATCAATTCTGCTATTTTTAAACCCGCAGAACTCTGCAAGTCTGATACATCTTGACCTGGGACTACAAAAGACGGCTTCATAGTTTCCGGTCGAAAGTGCAGACTTTACCATGGTAGCCTCTTCCTCAAAACTTTGCTTTAACCCGACATCAGTTTTCCCGTAAAATATCCCTTTGGGTACGTCCGGAGTGGTATGACGAACAAGTGTTATTTTCATATAGATAGGAAATATGTGAATATAAACGACAGGCAGAATGCCGATTCAGAAATGATATAGACTGCGCCACAACAATCTCCTGTGTAGCCACCTATTTTTTTCTTCATGAGATGAAACAATAAGGCGGATACCGCTGCTGACGTCAAGGATCCTGATAGTAATGACATACATGATGATGAATCGATAAAACATATTATCATCATTGGTAAAATTCCGCAAGTCAGAGCGATGCATGTGTCTTTTATATCCGGCTTGGGATAAGAGACCTGATTCTTGGAAATATTGCTTCTTCTGGCGTAAGGCAGGAAAGACACCATTCTGCCTGCACAAAATTTAGACCAGGGATCAGCGCAGATTATCATAATCGCTCCGGTCATCGGTACTACGGATGATACAAGCGCGATCTGGAGCGCGATGAACATTACCAAGGCTATCACTCCGTATGTCCCGATATGGGAATCTTTCATGATAGACAATATTCTCTCTTTATCTATGCCCCCCCCGAAGCCATCGAAGAAATCCGCCAGACCGTCTTCATGGTATGCACCTGTAAGCATCAGTCTGGTTCCTAATGCTATTATCGCAGATGGCAATGCTGGTAACACTATGGTACAAAGTAGATAAACCATGCCGTATATGCATCCAGTAAGCCATCCGCAAAATGGCCACCATGTGACCGCATATCTGTAGGCATCTCCGGGTATGTTCGGAAAAATTTTCCATAGCGGCAACTTTGTGAACATCATCAATGCCGCGACCGGTCTATTGAATTGTCGGATCATGCGAAATACTTAGTCACTTTACCATCAGTAAAATTATCCATTTCATTGATCATGCGGACTGCGGATTCCACTATTGGATACGAGCATACAGCCCCTGTTCCCTCGCCAAGCCTCATGGAAAGGTTCAGTATCGGTCGTCCCCTTAATATCTCGATGAGTTTTCTATGCCCGTTTTCGTCTCCTACGTGCCCATAGACTACATACTCCTTTACTTCAGGATAGAATTGAGATGCAGCAAGCAGACATGCCGACATTATAAATCCGTCAAGAAGAATCGTCATTTGAAGTTCAGCCGCCTGCAGCATGGCTCCTACAGCCATTACCATTTCATATCCTCCGTAAGCAGCCAAAGCCTCGACGGGATTATTTCGCAAATGATTGATATCATGTCTTTTTAATGATTTTTTGAGAATTTTCAGCTTATGACTGACACCTTCAGACGATAATCCGGCACCGGCTCCTACACATTCTTCCAATGGAATGGCACCGAATATAGACATCCACAGTGAGGAAGACGAGGTGTTGCCGCTTCCCATTTCTCCGAAACTGATAATATTGCACCCGTTGGCAAAAGCCTCTCTTACAATTTCCGCTCCTCTTTCGATCGCAAGATTTGCTTCTTCGGAAGACATGGCATCTTCATAAAGATAGTTCCGGGTACCTTTAGCAATTTTTTTGTCAATTATTCCCAATTCGTTTGGAAAATCATAATCTACGCCGGCATCTACGAGAACTAATTTAAATCCATGCTGATTGCATAAAAAGTTGATGCCTGAGGTCCCGATTGCGAAGTGAACCATCTGCTGCCTGGTGACCTCCCTGGGAGACAGTGTCACACCTTCAGCCACTATTCCATGATCACCTCCGAATAAAATATTATGTGGTTTTGACAGGCATGGCGATGATGTGTGTTGGATCAACGAGATTTGAAGGGCGAGATCTTCAAGAAAACCTAAAGAGCCTTTAGGCTTTGTCAGATTGTCAATCTTATCGCATACGGCTGACTTTATAGATTTGTCAAGCGGCTTGATGTTGAATTCCTTCATGATGATTCAAGTATAGTTTTTATTAAATCACTTCATTTTAAGCGGTATTCCGGATATGATCATGTATGCTTCATCTGCACGGAGAGCTACATATTGGTTGATTTGACCTTGGAGGTCTGCGAATTTACGTTGCATCTTGTTCGCGGAAATTCCACCCAGTCCAATTTCATTGCTCACGACCACAATAGTGGCATTATCATAAGAAAAGAGTTTGTCAATTTCTTTTAATATGGAATGTGAAGATTTTTCCACATTTTCGTGCTCATGAAAGAAATGATTGGACGCAAACATGGTGAGGCAGTCAAGTAATACAGTACGTCCTGACAGGTCTGTGTCAAAATGCAACTGTGATTCTATAGTCTGCCAGGTATCGCCTCTGCGCAAACGGTGTTTCGTCACTCTGTCCATCATTTCTTCATCCCTGATCCCTGCAGTGGCGAGATAAACCGGTGCGGAGGAAATCTCACGTACAAATTTTTCGGCAAAAGCACTTTTGCCTGAGCGTTGTCCTCCTGTGATGTAAATCACTCTATTATGTCCCATAAGAGTTGTCTCAGATAAGAGATTTTAATACGTTGAAATGCGCCGGTTTGTTGTAATAACCCGGAACAAAGTCAGTTATAGTTGAAACAGTGAAATGTCTCATACCCGTTTTGTCTTGATATGGGACATTCATCTTACAAAAATAATCAAAAAAGTGGAACAACGCATATCTATGCGACTTAATTATTTTATGGACAATTCATGATTTTTTTCAAATAATTGAGTATTAGGCTGATTAAAATTAAGAACGCGTTTGTTAAAATATTAGAGAAATTCCCTCTCTCTTTAACAGACGCGCTCTTAACGCCAACCCTAAACTATTTACTGCGCTTATCTGTTATAATTTGCGAAAATAATCCTAAGTTTAATCTAATATTTTTTTATTATGCAGAAATATAGATGTGAGGTTTGCGATTGGATCTACGATCCTGAGGTAGGTGATCCGGAAGGCGGTATCGCTCCCGGAACTGCATTTGAAGATATTCCCGACGATTGGGTATGCCCTGTTTGCGGTGTAGGAAAAGAGGATTTTGTTGTTGAACCGTGATATGTCTTGCTCAATTCGAGATTGAACCGTCATTATGCAATGAGCCTCGTCCTGTCTGAGTCGTATCAGGCAATTGAGGTATCCATAATTGTGCAGTCCGAGACTATAAGTCTTGGACTGTATTGTGTTTATACGATGACATTTTTCTTATTGTTGCATCAAGAATGAGGGAAATTTAGCAAGTACTTTGTTAAAAATATTGTAGATTCAGCCAAATTATATTAATTTTGTCTTTCAAATAATGGTTCATCTCATAACGGCAGGTGGTTTCGGACAGTATCTCTCCGGTATGGGCGTTTATAATTATTGTTTGGACGCATGGATATGACATGTGGCCGACAAGAATTATTTGAACTTAAATCTACCTGATATTCCATAAAAACTCTATGGCTAAGCTTGATCGGATTTCCAAATCAAATTACATGAAAATTCTCGCGCATATAGCGATTTTGTTCACAATGTGCGCTTGGGGTACATCTTTTATCAGTACAAAAGTTTTGATGGTGGACGGTGGTCTGACACCAGTCGAGGTGTACATCTATCGTTTCGTAATGGCATATCTTCTTTTGTTGCTTATTACATTCAAGCAAATAAAGTCGCATAATTGGAAAGATGAATTGCAGTTGATGCTCTGCGGAATGTGTGCCGGCTCATTATACTTTGTCACCGAGAATTATGCATTAAAGTATACGACAACTGGAAACGTTTCTTTGTTAGGATCAATTTCTCCTATATTTACTGCAATCCTTATAGCCGTAATCTATAAGGTAAGAATGAAACCTGGGGTAATATTGGGCTCGATTATTGCATTCTGTGGTGTTGCAAGCATAGTCTTCAGTAATGGAGATGCGATAGAAATCAGACCTACGGGAGACTTGCTGGCTCTTAGCGCCTCCATATCATGGGCCATATATGCTGTCGCGATAAGGAGGCTCAGTCCTATATACAATACACTTTTCATAACAAGGAAACTTTTCTTTTATGGTGTCGTAACGGCACTCCCTCTATTGCTTATACAAGACGAGCCAATGCATCTGTCGGTACTTTTTAATTTCAGCAAACCTCAGTTCGGAATGAATTTCATGTTCCTTGTGATCTTTTGCTCGGTATGCGCTTATATAATATATAATGAGTGTATAAAGATATTGGGATCAGTGACTGCAAGTAATTATCTTTACTTGCAGCCTCTTGTGACAATGGTGGCAGGATATTTTATTTTTAATGAGGTGATAACTCCTCTTGGGTATCTTGGATGTGTACTCATTATAAGCGGACTTGTGGTGTCAGATAAGTTGAAATGGGATTTTAGAAAATATAGATAAGTGATGGATCAATCAGGTGACAACAAAATAACTTTGTTGACGTTAAAAATATGGACAGGAATTATTCCTGTCCATATTTTTAACGTATGATGTCGTGTGTTTTGCTGACATTGATTGAAGCGGCTGACAAAATTTTACTGTGCAGTTAATTTTGAGGCAACTTGTATATTGTTTAATTACAAAGATATGACTGACTATAAAAGATTCCTTAATGATGCCATTGTTATGGCAAAATCGGCTGGAGATATACATATGAAATACTTCCGCTCCTCGGAATTTAATCTCCAGACTAAACTTAATGACAGCGATGTGGTCACTACTGCTGATAGGGAAGCGGAAAAACTTATCATCTCCATTATTCAGGAAAAGTATCCTGATCATGGAATTATCGCTGAGGAGTCTGATCCTTTGCATGAAGATAGAGAATGGAGATGGGTGATAGATCCCCTTGATGGTACAACTAATTTCAGTCAAGGTCTTCCGGCGTTTTGTGTATCAATAGCGTTGGAACATAACTGCAATACTGTCGTGGGAGTAGTGTATGCACCCTATCTTGGAGAACTTTTTCACGCAATTAAAGGTGAGGGTGCATTCCTTAATGGCAGGAAAATTGTTTGTGGTTGCAAGGATAAACTTTCTGAATCGGTGCTCGCCACAGGTATGCCATACGACAAACAAGACAATCCGGACAATAATATCCGGGAAATATCACAGGTGGCTCCATTGGTAAGAGGAATCAGACGTATGGGGTCGGCAGCCATAGATCTTTCATATGTTGCGGCTGGATTTCTTGACGCATATTGGGAATTAAACTTGAAACGGTGGGATGTTGCGGCAGGCTCATTGATCGCTGAAGAAGCCGGAGCTGTGATACTCCCAATACGGCAAAACCGGAATTTTTCTATTCTGGCATCTTCACCGGGTATATCAAATCTGATTTTTCCTCTGCTCCTCCCTTCATGATGTGCGTGTCGCTGTATCAGGGTCATTGGCCACTATTTTTTTGATGGAAGGAATCATGATCAGTAAATGGTATGGATGCGTGATAGAATTAATGACACTATTTTATCTTTCTATTGAATTAATATTCTTTTGTCGGTATTCTGTCGTTGTATTTATTGCGGGAAAAGTTATTTGTTTGTAAATTTGCTTAATAACTCTTATCTCACAATATTATGTATATCAAATTTTTGATCATGCCTATACTCGCTGTCGCGGCAGGCATAGGCTCTTGTGGTCGTTCTGTCTCGAATTCCAATGCAGATTCCGACAGCATGTCTCAGAACATTCAAGCAGTGTCTCCATTGCACGTAAGCGGCACGGCGTTGTTAAATTCTAATGGCGACACCATCGTTCTCACAGGTCCGTCTTTAGGATGGCATTCCAATTGGGCACGTTTTTATAATGAAGGAACTATCAAAGCCTTGAAAGAAAAGTGGGGCGCCAATATCACCCGTGCTGCCATAGGAGCGCACAAAAGTGGAGATATAATCGGGACTTATGATACTGATTCCGTCACGGCTGTCGGACTTGCCACAAAAGTAATTGATGCAGCAATAGAAAATGGCATGTATATCATCTGTGACTGGCATTCCCATGATAATACTCTTGGGAACGCAAAGAATTTCTTTTCTGTCATATCAAAGAAATATGGAGATTCTCCCAATGTTATCTATGAGATATGGAATGAGCCTACGGAAATAAATTGGCAGGAAATTAAAGATTATGCAGACGAACTCATTCCGGTCATCAGAAAAAATGCGCCGAACGCCATTGTAATTGTCGGAACTCCCAAGTGGGATCAGGATGTGGATATTGCCGCAGATTCTCCTCTTCCCTATCCCAATTTATTATATTCTCTTCATTATTATGCCGGCACCCATAAGGATTGGAACAGAAATAAGGCTCAAAAAGCTTTGGATGCAGGATTGCCCCTTATTATATCTGAATGTGGAAGCATGGATCATACCGGTGATGGACCCATAGACTATGGTTCATGGCAGGAATGGGTAGACTTTGCTGACCGTAATAATCTGTCGATGTTGATGTGGGATATTGCCGATAAGGATGAGACTTGTTCTATGATCTCCCCTACAGCTCCTGACAATGGTATGGAATGGACTCAGGAAGACCTAAAGGAATGGGGAAAACTCGCAAGAAAAACAACAATAGAACGCAATTCAAGATGAAAGAGACTCCGGATTCAAATCCGGAGTCTCTTTCATCTTGAATAATCTTATCGCGACGATTTGCAAAGACATGTATTTATATGGTCATCAATGAACCCTGTCGCCTGAAGGAATGCATAACATATGGTTGTGCCAAAAAACTTGAATCCCCGGCGTTTCATATCCTTGCTGATATTGTCTGAAACCGATGATGATACTGGAACCGCGTCCTGGTCGGGAATGTTGTTGATTATTCTTTTGCCTTCAGGCATGAATGTCATGATATATTGATAGAACGAGCCGTATTCATCCACTATGTCTCCGAAGAGCCGTGCGTTGACAACCGCTCCATGTATTTTCAGTCGGTTTCTGATTATTCCGTCATAATTCCTAAGCCTATTCTCATCGTCCGGGGTCATCCTTGCAACCTTTTTATAATCAAAATTGAAAAAGGCTTTCCTATAACCTTCCCGTTTGCGCAAAATGGTGATCCACGCGAGTCCTGCCTGGGCACTTTCAAGAATTAGAAATTCAAACAGATCTTTGTCGTCGGTCATGGGTCTTCCCCATTCCTTATCATGATATTCAATATAGATAGGGTCATCGCCACACCATTTGCATCTTTCAGGATGTTTGCATTTTGTCATGTCAGTAAGTGCGTTTAGATAATCAGATACTTGGATTTGATTAACAGTATTAAATAATAGGGTGTTCAGTTCTATGTTCCAAAATTAACTCGCATTATTGAGAGTCTTGG
>CAMWID010000107.1 GCA_947174235.1 uncultured Porphyromonadaceae bacterium
AAAAACCGGTCTTGTTTGTTAACAAACAAGACCGGTTTTTAGTCAGCTGCACAGGTGTGGTTATACTTTGTGATAGACATGGGCAGTTTTTATTCCATATTGCAAGAAGGATATGCCGCCCCCCAAAAAAAAGACCGTATGCCAACCGGGCATTAAACTTTTTTACCATCTATTTTTAAAAATTTATCATGTTTATTTCAATAATAGATAAAAAGAAACGTTTTCCAAGAAGTCATAAATAACCCTCGGAAGGACCTGATGATCTGGAGCCAGTTCCCGGCTGTAGCAACAGGTCAATAAAAACTTCCAAAGTAAAAATATCAAATAACCCACATCGTTTTCCATTAAGTCATCAAGGATGAAAAAGATCCATTTTGAAGACGTCTCATACGAAGGACGTCATCTCATCAAGTCAAAAAAAATAAAGATAGGTGTTCCTGTAGTTGTCGCCATTGTCTTGCTGGCTGTTATAGCGTGGTTTATATTCAGACCGAAGCCTGAAATTACAGATGTTCCTACCGTAGAGGTGGAGAATGTCGTGACAGAAGATGTGAAGGTCTACGGAGAATATGTAGGCCGCATACGGGCACAGCAATTTGTGGAAGTTCATGCCCGTGTGGAAGGATACCTAGAAAGTATGCTTTTTAAAGAGGGATCTTATATAGAGAAAGGTCAGACCCTTTTTATCATAGATCCAAAATTATATAAGGCCCATGTGGAACGGGCAAAGGCGCAGCTCAGCAAGGCAAAAGCAATAGCCCAGAAAGCGGAGCGGGACTTGAACCGAATCAGGCCTCTATATGAGCAAAACGCGGCGTCGCAGCTTGACCTTGACAACGCTATCGCAGCATATGAGAGTGCTAAGGCTGAGGTGACTGTCAGCGAGGCAGACCTGACACAGGCGGAATTGACTCTCGGATATACGCGTGTAGTATCTCCCATATCCGGATACATTTCAGAGAGGGTTGCCGATATAGGCACTCTTGTCGGTCCGTCGGCGGGTAAGTCATTGCTTGCGACAATAGTAAAGAGTGATACTGTAAGGGTTGATTTTTCAATGACGGCTCTTGACTATCTCAACAGCAAAGAACGAAATGTGAATCTTGGTTCTCAAAATTCAAGTAACAAGTGGGATTCGTTTGTCACAATCACATTGGCAGACGGGACTGTATATCCACATCAGGGAAAGGTGGATTTTGCGGATCCTCAGGTCGATCCCAAGACAGGGACATTTTCCGTGAGGGCAGAGATGCCGAATCCGGATCACAGTCTTCTTCCCGGGGAGTTCACAAAAGTCAAAGTGCTTCTCGATGTGCGTGAGAATGCGGTCACGGTGCCGATAAAGGCAATGGTGATAGAGAAGGGGGGCGCTTTTGTCTATGTGGTTCGTCCGGATAGTATCGTAGAAAAACGTTTTATCGAGACCGGACCTGAGATAGGAAATAATATTGTAGTGGAGCGAGGTCTTGCAAAAGATGAGAAATTAGTGGTAGAGGGTTATCATAAACTGAGCCATGGCATGATAGTGAAGCCAATACCGGAAACTAAGGATAATAAGGATGCCGATGGAAGTGAAGGCAACAAGAAAGATGAAGTAAATCAAGATGAAAAGTAATTTTTTTCTCGACCATCCGGTCTTTTCTATAGTAATATCAATAGTGATAACGCTGATAGGCGGTATCGCGCTCATACTTCTGCCGGTGGATCAGTATCCTGATATCGTACCGCCGGTGGTCAGGATCACCGCCTCATATCCCGGGGCTGACGCTCAGACTGTCACTCAGGCTGTCGCCACTCCGATAGAGCAAGAACTCAACGGAACTCCGGGAATGATTTATATGTCGTCCACAAGTTCCAACAGCGGAGGGTTCTCGGCTTTGGTTACATTCGATTCTGATACTGATCCGGAACTGGCGGCTGTCGATATCCAGAACCGTGTGAAGAAAGCGGAGTCACGTCTTCCGGCGGAAGTGGTGCAGAACGGCATATCGGTTTCGAAAGAGACGGTCAGCAAACTGATGACCATAACAATCTCGTCGGACGATCCGAAATTCGATGAGGTTTATCTGAGTAATTATACCACCCTGAATGTGGTTGATCCTTTGCGCCGTATACCAGGAGTAGGAAGCGTGAGTGCCGTGGGAAGCCGTTATTACGCGATGCAGATCTGGGTGTCGCCGGACAAACTCGCGGATCTTGGCATCACAGTACAGGACATACAGTCAGTTCTTAAGGATCAGAACAGGGAGTCAGCCGCAGGAGCTCTGGGACAGGCTCCTGCCAAAGACGTGGACGTGACGATGCCTATAATAGCGCGCGGTCGTCTGTCATCTGTTTCTGAGTTTGAAGATATTGTGGTAAGGGCGGGAGCAAACGGATCAATCATACGTCTTAAAGATGTGGCGAGAATTTCTCTTGAGGCGCAGAGCTATGCCACCGAGAGCGGCATTGACAAGGCTAACGCGGCAGTGTTGAATATCTTCATGCTTCCCGGAGCCAATGCCGTCGATGTGGCGGAGGCGGTGAAAAAAGAGATGAAAGAGATATCATCTAATTTTCCCGAGGGTATAAGCTATGGCATTCCATTTGACATGACGACTTACATTTCTGAGTCGATACATCATGTCTACCGCACTTTTTTTGAAGCTTTGATTCTTGTGATTCTCGTGGTGTTCCTTTCTCTGCAAAACTGGCGTGCCACGGTCATACCGGTCATAGCTGTGCCGATTTCACTTGTGGGTACATTTGGCGTGATGCTCGCTTTCGGGTTTTCTCTGAACATGCTCACTTTGCTTGGTCTTATCCTTGCGATAGGTATAGTCGTGGATGACGCTATCGTGGTTGTGGAGAATGTTGACCGTATAATGAATTCCGAGCATCTTTCCCCGAAAGAAGCCACTGCTAAGGCAATGAAAAATTTAGGGAGTGCGCTTGTGGCGATGTCTCTTGTGTTGTGTGCGGTGTTTGTCCCGGTCAGTTTTTTGCCGGGTATCACCGGTCAGCTCTACCGACAGTTTACGATCACAATAGCCGTTTCGGTAATAATATCTACGGTCGTAGCCTTGACTCTGTCTCCTGTGATGTGTAGCAAGATATTGCGTCCGGAGAACAAGAACAGGAAAAAGGCTAAAGCTTTCCGTATGATCAACTATTGGCTTGGAAAAGGCAACCGTTTTTATGGCAGGACTATCACCCGTGCAGTCAACAAGCCTGCGGTAATGTGGGGTATTTTCGGAGGTGCTCTCGGGCTTATAGTGATATTGAATTATTTCTTGCCTACAAGTTTTATGTCGCAGGAGGATCAGGGATATTTTACAGTCGAGCTTGAACTTCCTGAAGGCGCCACTATAGAGCGCACACGGGAAGTGGCAGACAGAGCTATGGATTATCTGATGCAGAATCCTGATGTCGATCATGTGTTGAATGTCACGGGGTCGTCTCCAAGGGTAGGGACAAACCCGGCGCATGTCGCTTTGACCGTCATACTTAAGCCGTGGGATGAAAGAGAGTCTTCCGATATAAAAGAGATCACAGACAGGATTCGGGAGCATCTGTCGCAATATCCTGAAAGCAATGTCTACGTGTTTATGCCTCCGGTCGTTCCCGGACTTGGGACATCCGGAGGATTTGAGATGGTTCTGGAGGCACGTGCCGACGCTACATATGAAAGCCTTCAGCAGGCAGTAGACACACTTCGCAAATATGCGGAGAAGTCGCCGGAGATAGCTGGACTTTCCACTTCCATGCAGGCTGATATTCCTCAGTTATATTTTAATGTGGATCGTGACCGTGCAAAGATGCAAGGGATTCCAGTGTCGGATATATTCTCTACAATGAAAGCGTTCACAGGCTCCATATACATAAATGATTTCAATATGTTCAACAGGATATACAGGGTATATCTTCAGGCAGAGGCGGACTATCGTTCGCGAAGAGACAACATGAATCTGTTTTTTGTGAGGGCTTCAAACGGATCGATGGTGCCGATATCTTCTCTTGGTTCTTCGTATTATACGACCGGACCCGGCACTATGTCCAGATTCAACATGTTTAACTCGGCGACAGTATCCGGTCAGGCAGGTACCGGCTACAGTACGGGTCAGGCAATGGAAAAGTTGCAATCGATAGTAGATGAGAAATTGCCTGACAACATCGGTGTGGAATGGAGTGGACTGTCTTATCAGGAGAAGCATGAAAGCGGCAATACCGGTCTTGTGATAGGACTCGCGTTCATATTTGTATTCCTGTTTCTTGCGGCTCTTTATGAGAGCTGGACGGTTCCACTTGCTGTGATACTCTCTCTTCCCGTGGCAGGGCTTGGCGCATATCTTGGCATCTGGATATGCGGGCTGGAGAACAATATCTATTTCCAGATCGGACTTGTCATGCTGGTAGGTCTTGTAGCGAAGAATGCTATTCTGATAGTTGAGTTTGCGAAAGAAGAAGTTGACAAGGGCGTGGACGCGGTCCATGCCGCTCTTACCGCAGCCCGACTGAGATTTCGTCCGATCGTCATGACTTCATTGGCGTTCATGCTCGGACTTTTGCCTCTACTTTTCGCTTCGGGCCCCGGTTCTGCCGCAAGGAGGGACATAGGTACCGGAGTCTTTTTCGGAATGCTTGTGGCGATTACTGTGGGAATTGTGTTTGTTCCGTTCTTCTTTGTCATGATAGAGAAGATGCCGGTGAAAATGAAAAAAATAATTAAGAAATGAGACTGTCAGTTATACTTATATCTTTTGCCGCATTTCTGTCTTCGTGTTCAGGTGTGAGGAATCTGACTAAGGCGGAATTAAATATGCCTTCGAGCTATTCTCGCTCCGAATGGGCGGACACTGCCTCTATAGCTGATATGGAATGGTGGAGATATTATGCCGATTCCACGTTGTGTGATATAATAAGACGCACGCTGGATAACAACCGAGATATCCTTAAGGCGGCTTCCAGGGTTGAAGAACTCAAGCGCCTGTACGATATTGAAAAAGTTAATTTGCTTCCGACCGTCAGCGGGATGGTGGGAGGAGATTATGAAACGAATAAATATCGGGGAGGAAACTTGAAAAAAGATCCGGAGACAGATCTAAAGATTTCGCTTAATTGGGAGGTGAATCTATGGGGCGCAATGAAATGGGCGAGGAGACAGGGAGCATCGCAATATCTTGCGTCTGTTGAAGATCTGCGAGCCATGCAGATGACTCTGATCGCTGAGACGGCTTCTGCATATTTCCGTCTTCTTGCTCTGGATAATGAACTTGCGATTGTCAGGCAGACGTTGGTGACAAGAAGCGAGGCATTAAATCAGGCTAAACTGAGATTCGAGGGCGGTCTCACATCAGAGACAGTCTATCAGCAGGCAAAGGTGGAATATTCTTCCGCCGCATCGCTCGTGCCGAATCTTGAAAGGCAGATAACGGTGGCTCAGAATGCATTGACGCTTCTTATGGGGGAGTATCCTGTGGAAAACCTTCGAAGGGGTAAACTGTTTTTAAATGTCAAACTCCCTGAAACGCTGCCCATAGGGGTGCCGTCGCAGCTTCTTGAGCGTCGGCCTGATGTGAGGTCAGCCGAACAGCGGCTTGCCTCTGCTATGGCGAATGTGGGGGTCAGCTATGCCAACCGTTTCCCAAATCTCCGTATTAATCTTGCGGCTGGATTTGAGAATGACGGTCTTGTCAAATTCTTTGAATCCCCGTTTACATATGTCTTAGGTAATATCGGCGGTACGATTTTGGATTTCGGACGAAAGAAACGCAAATATCAGGCATCAATATCGGCTTATGATCAGGCACGGTATGATTATGAGCAATCAGTCCTGAAAGCATTTACAGAGGTGAGCGATGCTGTGGTCACGTATCAGAAGGTACATCAGAACACCACCCTAAAGATTGACCTTCGGGATGCAACGGCAAAGTATGTCCAGCTTGCCCAGCTTCAATATCGGGCAGGTTCGTTGAATTATCTGGATGTGCTTGATGCGCAGAGACGTTATTTTGATGCCCAGATAGGAGTGAGCAATGCTTTGAGAGACGAATATCTCTCATTGATAAGCCTGTATAAATCATTGGGCGGCGGATGGGAAACGCAATCGATTGATTAGTTTCGAGGATGCGGAGAGCCGATGTATTGCCATCGGCTCTTGTTTTTATATGTAAATTAGTCACTATGTTTGCATTTGAAAAGCCGGATCGCCGCTCAAATGCAAACATAGTGACTAAGAAGTGGGTATAATGGAAAATCAGATCAAACTTGACTCTTTGCAGAGAAGTCACGCCATGAGCGTGGATGGATTTGATGAAAATGATGTATATGGTTATGTGCGAGGTGTGGCGCAATTTGAAAATGTCTTCTCTGTCGTAAGCGATTTAAAAAAAGACACAAGTAGAATCTTTACCGGAGGCTTCGGACATGTCGTTGTCACCGTCAGGTGATCTTTGCAAAAGTGCAGGTCAAAAACTCTATGGAGGCTTGTTATGTGGCAGGATTAATGGGGCTGATATAGATTCTCGCCTCGATATAATGCAGTTATTGATATGATACAGTTATTGCTTGCTTAAATATGACAGGGATATGTATAATATGTAATAAAAACTGAAAAATGTGTTAGTTGCATAAAGTTGGAAATAATTAATTTTGTATCTGAAATAAGACATGATTTACAGCTGGGAATATGGGAAAGTCCGGGTTGGATATTTGGATATATTCTTGGCGGATTTCACAAAGTCAGACAAATAGATGTTGTGTCGTGCGCACAAGTGATGAACTTTCATGAAAATAAATTTAATAAGGTAGATTAAAGAATGAAGGGAGCGGTCCGTGTCGGATAGCTCCCTCATGTTTTTATATCTCCGTATCACCGATGTATGGCACAGCGTCAATACGATGGCGCAAGGTCTTAATTGTTGACAGGAACCAATTCGTATACCACATTTGTTTCGCGATATTGGCTGATTATACCGTTTTTCAACAAATACAAAATAGCGAAGCAAAGTTGAGATTCGGTGAAATTACAGATTTTAAGTAATTCCTTATAGGTATACTTACATCCGTAGCACATTTTGTCAAGTAATGTTTTGCTGTTTGTTATAATAGAATCCATATATTTCATGAGTTGTTTTTTGTATAACTTATTATGGAGACATTTGGTTCACTCATTTATTATTTTTTTAAGGTGTATTTAAAGACTATGCGCTTATAATGTTATCGCATCAGAACTTGCGAAGCAAAAAAACGTACGGAAAATCCGGTGACCACAATTCGGTTGACAGACAGTTGAGGGAAATAAAAAAGAGAAAATCCCAAGCATCTGATTTCAAATGCTTGGGATTTTCAAGGTGTCCAAGATGAGACTCGAACTCACACAGCCTACCGGCCACTACCCCCT
>CAMWID010000108.1 GCA_947174235.1 uncultured Porphyromonadaceae bacterium
TGCCTGCCTGCACTCCGAAAGGATAACGTGAGAACGTTATCTTATAGTCAGACATTGTCTGGGTCTCATAAAGATATATCTTTCTTTGAGTCAGCACGGTTGTTCCGTCAGCCGCATACAAGATCACTTCGGCAGAACCTCTCGAGGAAGTCTGTTGGGGTTCGTACTTATATTTGAACGTAAGGGAAGTAGGACGCGCATCAAACACCACGCCCTCGTTTCTGGTCTCGGTGCCGTTGAAATCATACGAACCAAGGAACAGCTCTCCCGAACAGCGGGTGAAGCTATCATAAGCCGGAGAATTGGCACAATAATAATCACTAGACGCGGCACCACCACTCGTTGGCGGGACAGTGCCGTTATGGCTGTATCCTACAGTTCTTATCACCACATCGCTGCCACTGCAATATGTGGAAGCCACCATAAACCACGAGTTCTGTGCACTCGCACCATCATAGAAAGTCTTCTTGTTTATAGAGCACCATCCCCCCGTGGGTTCTGAATATCTGAAATTACAATTATGAGCATGATCAGTAATCAGTGTAACCCTATATTTTCCTCCTACCTGCAAGGTCTTGCTAATTGTCTCCGCCGTCTGCGAGAAATCGCCGTTTGGCACAGGAAGCGCCGCCGAGGTCGTGATGTTGTCATCACTGCCAAATTCGGTAACGTTCTCGGAGCTTCTGAGTGTGGTCTGCACTCGATATGTGGTCGACGGATCAAGGTCGTATACCGCGATCAGCCCCGTCGGCTCGTCACGGGAGAACTCCCCTTCCTGAAGTCTCCTGCCATCTATGAACACACGGAGCTTATGGAAAAACAATGTCTTCTTTCCGGCATCTTGGGGCACAACATTTATACGGAGTTTTTGGGTCATCGGGTCAAGCTGCACCTGATAATCCGGGTATTCAAACTCTACATTTGCCGTAAGATCCGGACCGGCTTCAGTCTCGGCGCCAAAAAACGCCCTTACCTCAAACACGTCACGGTCCACATCCGGCACCGTTATCCTATAGACATAATCAGAAGATTCGAAAGCTCTCGTAGACGGTTTCTTCGTGATCGAGATAATATCGGAATCCACAAACCCATAATTCCCTTGCGCTCTGAATTTAAACGGATTGCTTCCGGGAGCCGTGGGATCGGGACCGTTGTAGCTTACGGTCACATCGGCATATCCTTCCCCGAACGGAGCCTTATCCGCCGTCATCGACATCTCCACGGGGATGCACGACAGACCCACCTCCACGGGAGTATTGACCTGGGTATATGCATCCTTCACCTGGAACATTATCTTGTGGACACCCTCCGGCAGATTCCTGCATAGTTCAGAGAGGTCGAGCTGAGCCATCTTGCCCGGATTCCTGTAGAAACCTACAGCCTTGATTCCGGCAGCCTCCATAGCCATCTTCTGCGCGTCGGTAGCGGCACAGAGGTCGATGGTTCCGTTTGTAAGGAAAGATGGCTTGTAGGTATCCGACTCGATGGTGAGATTGGCGGAAGAGATGATTCCCGACGCCGATACATTGAATTTGATCTCGCCATCGAACGCGGTTCCTCTCTGTAATATGAAATTCTGACCATCCACAAAACCTTCCGGCGTGACCACAGGCGCCGCAGTGTTTTCCAATTCTTCGGAAAGATCTATGCGGATAGGTTCGGTCTCAAGACTGTCGTCAAAGGAGATTTCAAGAATGTCAGCTTTCCCGACTTCTCCATTGTAGATATTATAACGCATTTTATACATATGCCGGGAAGCCACGTCAAAGCTACCGGGATTCAGAGAAATCCTGTTCCCATTAGGCAGTTCCGCCGATATGTTGACATTGACTGTGCCGGGAATCACATAGCTCTGCCCTTCCTCAGCCCCCAACTCAACCGGCGATGCCCCAGCAGTCTGGACAGTGGTTGACCAGTCACTGAAATATGTCTTGAACGCGTCGGTATACTCTATCACGATTATGGCGTTTCCGAGCGACGCTCCAAGCCTAACCTCAGTTGACTGACCTTCCATAACCGTGACATTCTCTGTCTTGCCATAATAATATGCGTGGGCATATTCCTCCTCGCCGGCTTTCACAAAACCTTGCGCGTCGGGATCTCCATACCATGCCTCTATTTCATAAGTGCCGGATGCGAACGTACCCTTGCTCACAAAATCCTCCACCTTGGAAAATGATTCTGAATAAGAACCGTCAGTCTTGGAAACTCTTATCTGGAACTCAGCGACAGGAGGAACCACAATGTCGGTAGACACCGCCCTCACCGAGGGTGCGGCGGCTGTGACATCTCCGTAGGCGGACAGGTTCAGCTTTATCTCCCCTTCGCCACTCCCGGCTCCCCAGGGGGCTTCCTGACTGCATGACGCCATAATGGCGACAGCCGCTCCGGAGAGCATAACTCGTTGTATCAATTTCATGATGATATGGTATATTTGTTTAGTCAGAATCCGTCATGCGGAATCTAAATAATTGGAAAGAGATTCATCAGTGCCGTCCACACTTTGTCTCCCTCTTTTCTTATTGACATAATTATTCAGACAAAATTACAAAAACAATCATAAAAACGACATGTTTTGTCTGATTTATCTTCAAAAATATCCCAATTAATCCAAAATAATCACATTATGAATAATCTATGTCCGTAAATCCGGCAATCGCGAGATTCTTTAATATATTCCGGGCAAAGATATAGTCCCGGTAATCATATATTCACCGCTATGCCGAAATTTATATTGAAAATATTGAATCTGAAATTAGCTCCGGATGTGAAACGGCTACCCATATCCTCCCCGTCAACCGTCTGTTTTTCATTCTTAAGGTTGAATCCGAACACACCGAAAGATACATTGAAACATACCGGATCCATTATAAACACACTGACTCCGGGGGAGAAATTGAGCGACGCCTTTGTGGTGGTGGTATGTGTCAGCCTCGGTTGCCCGTTATAAGGGCGCGAAAAATCTGACCATCCAGACGCGAAAGCCAGTTCAACCTCGTTGAAGATGCCGAAACGCCCTCTGCGTGCCATCCCGAAAAACTGAGTGAACGTCAACGCGGCGGAATAGCTCTCGCTCCTGTACATGATATCCTTAAGATTAAAATTCATGTCTTCGTCAATATCCAACCTGAATGATCCGACATCCGCCCTTCCAGTGGTATATGCCAGACGCATTCCCACCGACATGTTGCTCCTGATAAAATACGAAAAATACGGTTTTATCGAAAACGCCTTGCCGGATATGTCGATATCCGACAGAAGGTCGAGCACCTCAAGGTCTTTTGTATCAAAACTGCCGTATGACGCCGTAACACCTATCTGCCACATCCCCGCCGGAATGAACAGCCAGTTGAACAGACCTCTGTCAAATCTTCCCAGATTGCGGTCGCGCAGCATCATGGGGATGGTGTCTCCGCGGAATGTGACACGCTCCTTCGTATCAGCCACGTCACTCATGACTGAGACGTCAGCGCCGCCTGCGAGCACTCCACCCACTTGTCTTGACAATGAATCGGGCACCCACATGTAAGATCCTCCTTCCTTTTGCGGAAGCCCGGCGACACCGGCATTGGAAAAGACGGTGTCACGCACGATCACCCTCACGGTGTCCCTTGCTATCACCGGCATATCCGTCGCGATATCCATCCCCGACGGAGGAAGTTCCACACCCCGCTTCACTATCGTCTTTCCGTCGGAACGGATGATAGTGTCTACTCTCATCACCTCTTCCGTGCGGGTGACGACATCATAACGCCTCACCACCTCCTGAGTAACGATTGTGTCGGTGCGAGTGACTGTGTCCGTATGCAATATCGTCTGCGTGCGCTTTATCTGGGGAGAGGCTACGGCATCATCCGTGGAAAACGCGGACACGACAAGAAGTAAAATCAAATATAAAACATCCTTCATAGCCGTCATAGATAGAACGCAACTCCAAACTGAATGGAGAACAGGTTAATACGAAAATTGGCAGACTGAGACTTACGATGCGACACATAGATCTGGTCTTTCGTGGCTTTCGTCGATGTATAGCTGAATCCAAGCACACCCACATTCACCTCAAGCGCCGAATAATTGTTGAGAAACACACACAAGCCCGGGGCAAGACCGACATCAAGGGAAAAATTCCTTTCATATGTGCCGGAAAGGGAACTTCCGATTCCCGTGGTCAGTTTTGACTGCCCTCCACCGAGCTGAAGCTGAAGCTCATTGAAAAAACCGAAGCGTTTTGATTTCCCTATAGAGAAATAATTCCGCATCATGACAGTGCCGTAATAATTATGAGCCAGACGATAGAGATGATCAACGTTATAACTCGTCTCTGAATCAAGCACCACATCTGCATTCTCGAGTTTGGTAAGCGAACGGGCATACGAGAACCGTCCACCTACAGCAAGATCAGGAGCCACCGCATACATAAGCATCGGAGAAATCTTGAAACTGTAGGTATCGCCGGAAATACCCTCGAAAATCAGAAACTGGTATCTGGTCTGGGTAGAGGTGGCGTAAGACACCGACAGACCTGTGATCCACTGCCCCTTGGGCACGAACACAACGGATTCTATGTCGCGGCTGAACTCCTCGACAAAAAGGTCAGAAATGGAATCACGGGAAACGGGATATCCGTTTTCCTCGACTCCGGTATTTCCCGGAAGACTTACAGATATGACACATTCCGCCGGAACATTTTGTGACTCGGCGGCAAACGCATTACATACAAGCAAGAAAATCGTCAATATGATTGATAGTTTCGTGCGCATTGTCCGGCAAAATTACATAATATTATAATCACGGACAACAAAAAAGGACATTTCCTCAAAGAAAATGCCCTTTATTCGTCTTTATTTATCTTTAAAATACAATTCCGCACCCGGTCATGAACGCTTCTTCAGAAGATCAAGAAGACCTCCGACACCGCTTGACTGCGTGGACGTGCTGTCAACGGAATTGACAGTCCCGTCAGTAGAAACCGCACCGGTATAATTCATCTGGAATCCTATGCACGCGCCGTCATAACTGTCGAGAAGTGAAGCGAGGGTCTTTGCCATGCCGATACCGCTGAGGCTACCTATCGTAGACATAAGCTCCTTCAGCTTCGTAGCATCAAACATAAGGTCAAGATTCTTGCCGGTCTTCTCAATATAGGCTGTGAATTTTCCGAGGCGGATACTGCCCATCATTATATTGAAAATGAAAGTACCGTCATCCTCGTTCTTTTCCAAAGTCCCTTTTATGACTATTTTTTTTACATTCAGAGAAAAATTTCCATCTCCGTCTATTGTCATCGGCATACCGATAAGCCCATACTGCTCATAGTAGGGCTGAAGCTTAGTCTCCAGCGCGGCAGCTCCGGCGATACCTCCAGCTTTTTTCAGAAAACTGTCTCCCTTGAATGTCACGGCGGGACCTACAGACTCATAATTGCCCACGAGATCTGACAATTCTATATCGCTTTTGGTAAAAATTCCCTCAAGCAGATTACCGATCGTGCTTCCAAGACCACTTTTGGTTGTGGACTGGGCACATGCGGTGGCACCAATCATGAGCGCCATCGCGATAAACATTACCTTAATTCTTTTCATCTTTTTTTGATTTGACTTTTCGGGCAACCTTTACGGATCCCTTTTCAGCTTCCTCAGACGATACCTTGGCAGCTTTCGTTGCGGTCTTGGAAGTCTTGGTTACCTTCGATGTCTTAGATGTCTTTACAGCTTTCTTTTTATCAGCTTTTTCATCCTTGACAGATGACGCACCTTTTTTTCTTGCCACACGCGGTTTAACCGCAGCATCGGCAGCATCCGACACCGACACCTCCTTCTTGACCTTTTTCCGCGCCGACTCCTTCTTCACTGCCGGTTTATCTTCATTGGTCGCCTCTTTTCTGACTCGTTTTTTCGGCATTGGTTTAACAAGACGAAGCACCTGTGCGGTCCGCGCCGGCAGATAAAGCTTCAGCCACCCTTTCCCGGAGGGTGAATAAAGCGGATCAGGCATCGTGAAATGACGCACCGACGGGTCAAGAAGGTCGTGACCGCCGAATTTGTCGGAATCACTGTCAAGCACGAGTTCGTATTCTCCTGCCGGAGCAAGGAACCCGTAACCTGTGAAACTTGCCACCGGATTCCAGTTGAACACAAATATCAGATCCCCGCGCCGGAACGCCAGCACCTGGTCATCGTCCTTCTCCCAAAGCTTCTCCACCGGAAGAGACTGGAAATCATAGACACCCGAAACCAGTTCCACCATGGCGTTGTCAAACGAATTGAGAAATTTATATTTCAGGTCATCCCGGTCGACAAGATCCCACTGGCGTCGCGCATACTTATAGCTCCATCCATTCCCCTCACGCGGGAAATCTATCCATTCAGGATGTCCGAACTCATTGCCCATGAAGTTGAGATAGCCTCCGTTGATGGTGGCGAGAGTCACAAGACGTATCATTTTATGGAGAGCCATGCCGCGCTCCACCATGAAGTTGTTGTCGCCCACCATCATATGCCAGTACATCTCCTTGTCGATCAAACGGAAAATGATCGTTTTGTCGCCTACAAGCGCCTGGTCATGGCTCTCGCAATACGATATTGTCTTCTCGTCAGCCCTACGGTTGGTGAGTTCCCAGAATATCGACGTGGGATGCCAGTCCTCGTCTTTTTTCTCTTTGATCATCTTGATCCAGTAATCGGGCACACCCATAGCCATACGGTAGTCAAAACCGATTCCGCCGTCTTCAAATTTCACTGCAAGTCCCGGCATACCGCTCATCTCTTCCGCGATAGTCACCGCTTTAGGATTTATCTCATGTATAAGGAGATTGGCGAGAGTCAGATATGTCAGAGCGTTGGTATCCTCATTGCCGTCATAATAATCAGCATATGAACCGAACGCCTTTCCGAGTCCATGGTCATAATAGAGCATCGAGGTCACTCCGTCGAAACGGAATCCGTCGAATTTATATTCCTCAAGCCAATATTTGCAATTTGAAAGGAGGAAATGCAGCACGCTGTTCTTGCCATAGTCAAAAAGGAGCGAATCCCATGCCGGATGCTCCCTGCGCCCGTCTCCATAGAAGTAAAGATCATACGATCCGTCAAGCCTGCCGAGACCTTCCACCTCATTCTTGACAGCATGCGAATGGACAATATCCATGATCACGGCTATCCCAAGACGGTGAGCCTCATCGATCAGTCGCTTGAGATCGTCGGGGGTGCCGAAACGTGAACTCGGAGCATAGAAACTGCTCACATGGTAACCGAAAGATCCATAATATGGATGCTCCTGGATAGCCATGAGATGGATGGCGGTGTAGCCGTCGGCAGCGATCCGGGGA
>CAMWID010000109.1 GCA_947174235.1 uncultured Porphyromonadaceae bacterium
CTCAGCCCGGTAAAAAGAGAGGCTGCATCGTAAAACCTTAATTACGACACAGCCCTTTTTTATGTCACACATGAAGCTGCCTGAGCTTCCGTCTGAAAGGATCAGTGACGGAGTTTCGCACGTTTGCTGTCCCAGATCAGATATGCTATCAGGAGAATATAAGCCACGCAACCGAGAATCTGTGTGGTCTCATAGCTACCGGGGGTAGTGTATTCAAAACCGGCAAAACGGGTGATTGCGGCGAATACTCCAAAGAGTGCGCCGCCGGCGATAAGTCCTGACGCGAGAAGCGTGCCACGATCCCGTCGTGCGTCATTGAGCTCCTTGTTTTTAGAAGAATTGCTTACATAATAAGAGATAGCCCCACCCACAAGCATCGGAGTGTTGAGAGAAAGGGGTATGAACATGCCGAGACAGAAAGCGAGAGCGGGCACCCCGAGCCAATTGAGGATACAGGCGAGGATGGCTCCGACCATATACAGGATCCATGGCGTGTCGCCTCCCATCATAAGGGGCTCTATCACTTTCGCCATAGCGTTCGCCTGCGGAGCCACAAGCGCGTTGTCGCCGGTGAATCCGTATACCTGGTTGAGCACCATGATCACCCCGCCGACTGTTGCGGCGGATACGAGCGTGCCGAGGAATTTCCAGCTTTCCTGCTTGCGGGGTGTGGAACCGAGCCAGTAGCCGATCTTGAGGTCTGTGACAAATCCACCTGCCATGGAGAGTGCGGTACATACGACTCCGCCGATCACCATCGACGCCACAATGCCCGAAGTGCCGCTGAGCCCGATCGCAACGAATATCGCGGAGGCGATGATAAGGGTCATGAGCGTCATGCCGGATACCGGGTTAGAACCCACTATCGCTATGGCGTTGGCTGCAACGGTAGTGAAGAGGAAAGCGATCACCGCCACCACAAGCCATGCCACCGCAGCCTGCCAGAGGGTATGGATCACTCCGAACCAGAAGAACAGGAGCACGGCGGCAAGGGCTATGACGATAAAGAAGACGATGTGCTTCATGGATATGTCCATCTGCCAGCGCACCTCTTTGACTCCCGACGCATTCCCCTTGAGCTCCCTGCCGGCAAGACCTACTGCCTGACGTATGATGGGCCAGGATTTGATTATGCCTATCACGCCTGCCATGGCGATACCGCCGATGCCTATAAGGCGCGCATACTCCTTGAAGATAGTATCGGGAGCCATGGATGTGAATTCCGCGCTTCCATACGTGCCCATGAGGGGTATGATGATCCACCATACGAAAATTGAGCCCGCGAATATCACGAAGGCATATTTAAGCCCCACTATATATCCGAGACCCAGGAGAGCCGCGCCGGTGTTGCAGCTGAGCACAAGCTTCGTTTTCTCCGCGAGAGCCTGTCCGGCTGACGACGCCACGGAGGTGACGGTCTCAGCCCACCATCCGAAGGTGGCCACAATATAGTCGTAGATTCCCCCTATCAGCGACGCGAGGATAAGGGTCTTTGCCTGACCTCCCTGGTCGGAATCCTTAGCCTCGCCGGAGATAAGCACCTGGGTGGTGGCGGTAGCCTCGGGGAAAGGATACTTGCCGTGCATGTCTTTCACGAAATATTTACGGAACGGGATGAAGAAAAGGATCCCGAGGATTCCGCCGAGCAAAGAGGAGAGGAAGATCTGATAGAACTGCACGGTGATGTCGGGATATTTCGCCTGCAGGATGAAGAGGGCGGGAAGGGTGAAGATCGCTCCCGCCACGATCACTCCGGAGCATGCCCCGATACTCTGGATGATGACGTTCTGCCCGAGGGGATTTTTCTTGCCCAGGGCGTTGCTGAGCCCCACGGCGATAATCGCGATCGGGATGGCTGCCTCAAACACCTGGCCGACTTTCAATCCGAGATAAGCGGCGGCGGCTGAGAACACCACCGCCATCAGCAGACCCATGATAACGGAATAAGGGGTCACCTCGCGCTGGTCGTGCGCGGGATGCATCACCGGAGTGTAGCGTTCGTCGGCTGCAAGCTCCCGAAACGCGTTTTCAGGCAGTCCGGTGCCTGTGGAAATGTTTTCGTTTTCTTTCATGTATGTATAGGTTGGTTAATAGTCGATGTCCGGTATCCCCACATCCGTAAAATCTTTGTTCCGTGCATCCGGCTTTCCATTCCGCACCTGCATTTCACGCATCCGGCATTCTTTTCAAAAGAAGCCCGACAGAAACGATCACACACGGCATAGCGGGGATCACTGTTCTTCAACGCTACGAATTTAACAATTTTCCTATTATTATTAAAATTTTTTCGTATTTTTGTAATCTCAAAATCACTCTTCCGTTGAGAGGGATCTCAACGGGGGCGCCTCACGCCTTTAAATATTTATTAACAATATTTCAATTAAAACATTATGGTTGACAACGTTTCTTTGATGCGGAAAGCAAAGGCTCAGCTTTCCGGCAATTGGATAAATGCCGTGATCGCCACATTAATATACATGGCGATCATGTGTGCGGCTTCGTTTACTTACGTGGCTCAGCTTGTGCTCGCCGGACCTCTCACATTCGGATATTTCCTCTTCATGGCATGTCTCGCCGACACCCGCGTCAACAATCTGAACCTGCTTTTCAAAGGTTTTGACCGCTTCGGGGAGACTCTGGTGGCAGGTCTGCTTTTATTACTTGGCACCTCGGTGGGGTTCGCGCTTCTGATCGTGCCGGGAGTCATAGTGGCGCTCGGTTTCTCAATGACATTTTTCATAATGACCGACGACGCCAACATTTCCGGAATCGACGCGCTGAAGTTGAGCTGGCAAATAATGGACGGTCACAAATGGGAATTGTTCTGCCTCCTTTTCAGGTTTATAGGATGGGCGACCCTGTGTATCCTGACATTCGGACTTGGCACGCTGTGGCTACAGCCATACATGACATTGACAATGCTGAATTTCTACCGCAGCCTGAGATACGGAACATATTGAGACAATACCGACTCTCACCAAGTATGAAAGCCTCCCCGCCGGGAGGCTTTTCTATTGAAGTAAAAAAGTCAGTAACATTGCATTAACATTTTTTGAGGGAAGGGGCTAAGCCCCCATCCCACAAAAAATATTAATGCAGGGGCGGTGTATTTTCGAGGAAATTCCGCAAGTTAAAGAGGGAGTGTAGCGGGCTACACGACCGATGAGACTTGGCGGAATTTACCGAAAAGACACCGGACGGAGGTAACTTTATTCCCACAGACAGGATTCAGTCATTTACGTACATGGCAAATTTCCCCGTTCGTTAATACACTCTGTGTTAATGTTAAATCTGTACTGTAACCGGTCAAGGTAGTGTTATTATTATTCAAAGTCTTTTTTAACATATAGACTTACAAATTTCATATCTGTTCTACGACAACTGGAATTGAAATGTGAATTACTGTAAAAACAGTATCTGCCAAATTGGTTGAAATTACCTTTGCCTCGCAGCTTCCGGCCATCTTTGACCTTTTGGTTCAGTCGCATAGCCCGCTATGCTCCCTCACCTGCAAGACCAAATCTGACCGAAATCTGCGACCCATGCATTAACATTTTTTGAGGGATGGGGGCTTAAACTTTATTTAAGGAAGTCAGTCAAAAGGAAAGTTGAATTACGATGACATTATGAACTTAAAATTTCTAATGCCTGCCTGCGCAGGCATGATCTCTTTTGCCGCCTTCGCCGACGGCGACATATCAGGCAAAGTTATAAATAAAGACACAGGCACCCCTATGGATTTCGTGACCGTACAGCTGGTCAACGCATCCACCCACAAGCCACTCCCTATAGGCACCAACACGGATGAGGACGGTTTTTTCTCAATAAAAGGTGTCAAGGACGGGAAGTATATTGTAAAGGTTTCCAACGTCGGAAGTATCGAGCAGGAACGTGAAGTGGAAGTGAAAGGAGGCGCCGTCGACATCGGCACGCTCCGTCTCGCGGACGACGCGAAACTGCTTCAGGAAGTCGTGGTGGAAGGGATACGCAGCCAGATGCGCTTCGAGCTTGACAAGAAAGTTTTCAGCGTTGACGCAAATGTCACAGCCGCCGGGCAATCGGCATCCGAACTTCTCGAGTCGATCCCGTCGGTGGAAGTGGATCAGGACGGCGAGGTCTCGCTGAGAGGCAACTCTTCCGTGACAATCTGGATCAACGGCAAGGAATCCGGACTCACAGCCGACAACCGCGCGCAGATCCTTGAACAGATACCTGCGGAGACTATCGAGAGCATCGAGGTGATAACCAACCCCTCGGCGAAATACAGTCCTGAAGGAACCGCCGGAATCATTAATATCGTTCTGAAAAAAGACCGCCGCGCAGGATATTACGGAAGCGCGGAACTGAGCGCCAATTCACAGGGGGGTGGCAACCTCGGCGTCAACGTAAACTACAACAGCAGCCGGGTCGACGCATTCGCAGGCATCGGATTCCGTATGAGACGTGCGAAAGGGGGATCGATCATGAACCGTGATTTCGCCGACGGCACCTACACCAATTCGGAAGGTGAAAGCCCCTCCAACGGCAACGGACTCTTCTTCCGCCTCGGAGCCACTTTCCATATCACCGACAAAGACGATGTCGCGGCATCCGGATTCGGAATGTTCGGTCACAACCGGGGTCACTCCACAACAAACTATGTGTCGAACGTGCCCGGAAACTGGCTGACAAACCTCGATTTCTCCCGCAACAAGGGAGACCACAGGGGCGCGCACGCCGAGGTGAGCTACACACACAAATGGCGAGACAACCATATCCTCGACATAACGGGATCTTACAACAAATGGAGCGGACCCAACTGGAGGTCGTATCTCCAGGACATCACTTATCCCGACCGGGAAGAAATGATCTATCAGGAACAGAACATGGATATGAGCAACCGGTCGTTTGAGGTGAAAGTGGATTATTCAAACCAGCTCAACGAGTATCTAAAGCTTGAAGCCGGATATAACGGCAATTTCGGCAAGGAAGACACCCCTACCGATACCTATACCGGCACCTCGGCGTCCGACATGACCCAGGATCGGGATCTCTACAACAGGTTTATCTATAAGAACAACATATCCGCGTTTTACGCCACCCTCGGAGGGAAAGTGAAAAATTTCAGTTTCTCGGGTGGTCTCCGCGCCGAGTCCTGGCAGGTGCGCACCAGATCGCTCGGATTCGGACAGACAGAACAAGACGTGGAGGAATATAAGAAAAATAATTTCGCCCTGTTCCCCTCCGCGTTCATTTCCTGGTCGCTCCCACACGACAATGAGATGCAGGTGAATTATACCAGACGTCTGCGCAGACCCTGGGGCGGTATGCTCAATTCTTTCCACGACATCGCCGACCCGACCAACATTTCCTACGGTAATCCTGAACTCGAACCGCAGTATTCAAATGCCTTCGAACTGAATTATATCAAAAGCTGGACATTCCACATGATAAGCCTCTCCGCCTACATGCGCACCTCTTCCAACATGATGAACCGCATCAGCTATCTTGACGGCGACGTGATGTATACCACCTGGGCGAACGTGGCGGATCAGGTAAACTCCGGCTGCGAGATAGTCATGAAGAACTCACTCTTCAGAAGCCGCCTCGACCTGACCACTACAGTCAACCTATATAACAACCACATAAGCGGATGGAATTATGATTTCCGCGCTGAAAGCGGCAACATCATACCGCTCAGCGGAGACCGCCAGAACAGCTTCGCCTGGGATGCCCGGGTGATGGCAAACGTGCGCCTCCCCTGGTCGCTGTCGCTTCAGGCAACAGGCAATTACAACTCTAAAATGCTGTCCGCACAAGGTTCAAGACAAGGGGGATGGAGCGTAGACCTCGGAGTCAGAAGAGTGTTCGGAGCATGGTCTTTCTCTCTCAACTGCCGCGACCTATTCGATTCCCGTCGTTTCAAAAGCACCACCAACGGACCCGATTACACTCAATATAATGAACGCTGGAGAAACGGAAGGACCGTTCGCCTGACGATCAAATATTCGTTCGGCAACATGAAAGGGAAACAAGGGAAACATGACGGAGAACCTGCCGACACAAGCGGATACGGCGGCGACATGGGTGGCGACATGTAATCCGGATTCCGCGACTGTTCCCATCAGTTATAAACCTCAAATAAAAGATGCACCCGTCTGCGTGGCGGATGCATCTTTCTTTTTTTGATGATCAATTGTGTCAGAGGTTGAAGTAATAGGTACCTGTCGTGAGATTCGTATAAAAGTCATAGGTCTGTCCCCGGAGGTAATAGGTGGTGTTATACGCCGGAGTGTTGAGACCTCTCATCCATGATCCGGTCCATGGGTTGTATGCCGACAGCACGGTCACGTCGTATTCAGCGCCGCTGAAGACATACGCAACATGCATCGGGATCGTACGCCATATTCCGGTATAATCATATCCACATGCCACTACATCCGTTGTCCCCTGGTTTGTCCAGGAGGGGGAATTGACCACAATCGTGGGCGAGCTCGACCATCCCGGTCCCCACGGACTTCCCCATGCCGGACCGGGAGGGGGTCCCGGGTTCCCCATCATGCCGGGACCGGGGCCCATCATGCCGGGACCCATTCCCCAGCCGCCTCCGCCGCCTCCGCCGCCTACAGGCGCCGGCTTGTAGCTTCCGCCGGATCCGGGAGCCGGAAGACTGTTCTGCGAGAATGCGCACACCGATCCTGCAATCACAGTCAGAACCACCGCCGCAATCCGAGATATTGTCCGCGCTATCCCCTTATAATTATTGTCTTTCTTCATGACTTTTCCGTTTTGTGTCGCCGGACTCAATGACCGTGCTTAAACGTCTCCGCCACATCCGCCGGCAACTTGTCTGTTATGCCCTTAAAACAATTTTCACGAAACGATAGGTCAGAGCTGTAACTCATTTTAACACATATCCACTCCACTTCCTCAACTTTTTACATGCGTTTGACCGCATCATTCATCTTTTTTTTGTAAATTTGCAAATTAATGCGACAGGATTATTCAGCAGGATGTCATCCCTGCCGCAGAATGATCCTTATTAACCACAGGCGGTCCGCGACGCGCGACCCCGATAACCTTCAACTAAGAATGGCAAAACAGGAAGACGTTTTCAAGACCATTGTCGCCCATGCTAAGGAATATGGGTTTGTGTTTCAATCAAGTGAGATCTATGACGGTCTCTCAGCCGTCTATGATTACGGGCAGAACGGCGTAGAGCTCAAAAACAATATCAAACGCTACTGGTGGGAAGCCATGA
>CAMWID010000110.1 GCA_947174235.1 uncultured Porphyromonadaceae bacterium
AGTGACAAAATCCGCTCCAAGGCTGCGACCCCTACGACCTCGAAATTTTAAGGAACGAGCTCTTAAGTCTTTCCCTGGCTTTACGGGAAGTCTCCGGCGAAAGATTTTTCCACACTTGCTTCAATACAAAAACAAGAGCCGCCGTATCATCCGCAAATCCTCCCGGCAATGCATCCGGAAGCAAATCGAATGGAACTATGAAATACCCGAGAGCCGCCAGAATCATCAGCCTGTCCTTTAACGGCAGATTCTTGTCAAGAGTGGCATAATAAAGCACCAAGACCACATATACGAGTTTTATTCCCGCTTTTTTCGCAACCTTTTTTATCTTTGCAAAAAGTGTGGCGGGATGATAATATGCCGCATATTTCCCAAGATTGTTTTTAAAAAGTTTTATATCCATATTCCGTGGTAGCTGTCAAAAAACTGAAGGGATACCCGATCCCGGAGCTGCCTCGAGGCATAAAAAATCGGCAGACAGCTTATCAAGACTGCCTGCCTTCTTTTTAACGTTTATTTGGCAAGCAACTTTTTGGCGAACTCGTAATCAGGTTCTGTCGTGATCTCTTCGGATAGAGACGTGCCTGTCACGTTTCCGTCTTCGTCAAGGATGACAAGTGCGCGGGCAAATAATCCGCGCAACGGCCCGTCAAGCAACTCAACCCCATATGCCTTGCCGAAATCACTCCGGAAAGCGGAGGCGGTATAGACGTTATCTATTCCATTGGCTACACAAAATCTTGCCATGGCAAACGGCAAATCCTTCGAAACGCATATCACGACCGTATTCTCCAATTCAGATGCGTCTTTATTGAACTTTCTAACTGAAGATGCGCAGACATCTGTATCAAGACTCGGAAAAATATTCAGCACTACCCTCCTCCCTTTGAAATCATGCTTGCAAATATCGGTAAGATCTTTATTTACCAGCACAAAGTCCGGAGCCTCTGTCCCCGCCTCCGGCAGCTTGCCGGAAATATGCATAGGAGACCCTTTTAAAAACACAGTTGTTTCCATATGTTATTCTTCTTTACCACTTGAAATAAAACCGACAATAGGATCACGCATCATTTGTCGCAAACCATGTCCTCTACTGTGAAACAAAAATACATTTGGAAAGTTCGTCACCTGCTCATCGGTTATCCGATCATCTCACGATTACTGTTCGCGATATTCTGAAGATAATGTATCCTTGCGACAAATTGTGACACCTGGCGCGGATAACGCCGGCAATAGATCAGCTTCTCGATTATATTTATCATGAACTCCCCCAATCCAAGCTCTGCCGAGAAACTGTCGGCACGCTGCTCACAGTCTGGATCCCACCCACGGGTGGCATAGACCACATGCCCCAACTCATGTGCGATCGCGGCGTATATCTCTGCCTCCGTAAAGCCAAACTTTGCGACTTCCTCTTCTGAAATGTAGACCTCATTTCCCAATCTCGCCATAATATCCTTATAATTATTATCTTCCGCACGCAATTTCCGAAAAATTACTTTCATAGCATTGCGTTTCATTACCGGCGAGTCACCATACATTCCTATAAACTTATCTACAATTGCCATATTGTCAACATTTATCAACTTCATACTATCCTACAATAAACCATTCTTCATAATATCTGGAGTAGACACCCTACCCGACCCTACATGATCGCTCATATATAACGGCAAACACATATATCTGAATATTTAACGAAATACAATTTAATGAAATACGCTTATTTTTTATACTTGTTAATACTTTTGCCCTTTTTTAACGTTGTAATAGTGACAAGAAGGCATGCCACTTCGTTCGTGTCACATCTTGAGACATACCCCGGAAGCTGTCTGATCCGGCATGCAGGATAAAAAAGATCCCGACAATAAGCAGACAACTTCACAAATAAGTTCTAACAACTTCAAAATATGGACAACAGCTGGAATTTCACACCGCAGTCAACACCCTCTTTTAACGATGATTCAATTTGCGGCTTCGCCAACACTTTGAAAGAGCTGCAATTGAACAATACGCTTTCATGCAGGCTTCCTGAATTTAAAAAAATCACTTCTGAGAATATGGAAGAAGTCTGGCATTTCTTGAAAAACGAAAAGGGACGCACCACTGATTTTTCTTATGGCGGGATATTGATGTGGGTAGATTTTTTCCATTATGAATATACAATATACGAAGACACTCTTTTCATAAAAGGAGTGGTGGAAAACGACCGCGAGACACCCGCTTTCTCTCTTCCTGTCGGAGCGCTGCACGTTAAAGATTCTGTAGCTTTGCTCAAAGAGTATTGCAAACATCACGACATTCCTCTGGAATTTTCCGCTGTCCCTGAATATGCATTGGAGGAAATGAGAAAACTTTCTCCTGTCTCGGTAGAAGAGCTTTCTGACTGGGGGGATTATCTTTATGACGCACAGCCACTGGCGACTGTGGCAGGCAAAAAAATGAGCAAAAAACGCAATCACATACACCAGTTCGAATCACGTTATCCGGATTTTAGAACCGAATGGATCACTTCAGACAACGCTTACCTCGCTATGGATTTTATGGATATTTTCGATAAAGAAGGCGACAGTTCGGAAATGGCGGCTGCTGAACGCAATTTATCGAGAGACCTGATAAGCAAGATCGCGCACGGAGACATTCATCTGGAAGGAATGCTGCTTTTTGCTGACAACAAAGTCTGCGCATACACTATCGGGGATATAAAAGGCGACACTCTTTTCATTCATGTGGAAAAAGCCACGCGGAATGCGGCAGGAAGCTATGAGATGATCAATTATCTCTTCGCAAAAGCCATGACTGAAAAGTATCCTGATATCAAATACATAAACAGGGAAGATGATGCAGGCGACATAGGTCTGCGTATGGCAAAAGAGTCGTATCATCCTTTGACAATCCTTAAGAAATACAACATTATCTTCTGATCACGACAGCATCATCTGATTTATCGAAGGGGCTATCCCGTCGATATTTTTCAACAAAGTTTACAAGCTGATGTTACTTTTTTTTAACAGATATTGATTATCTTTGCATTGAAATCGTTTGAACCCTTTTATTTCCCGTTTTTCCATCAGGTTTTAATATCTGTCCTGGAGATTTAAGAACAGCGCCATACGATGTAATACCGACGGGCATAACCTTGCGGGAACAACTTCCATAAAAGGGTATAAACAGATTCATTCTAAAACGAGCAGACATGAGCGACGTATTGGTAATAATCCCGACATATAATGAAATAGAGAATATTTCAAAAATTCTTGAGACTGTAATGAAATATCCCGACGGCTTTGACGTGCTCGTCATTGACGACAATTCTCCGGACGGTACCGCCGAAGCAGTTGAGAAGGTCGCGGAAAATTATCCTGACAGGATCTTTATTGAACGAAGAGCCGGCAAACTCGGACTCGGAACCGCGTATATCCACGGATTCAAATGGGCACTCCGTAGAGACTATGGATATGTGATAGAAATGGATGCCGACTTCTCGCATAATCCTGACGATCTCACAAGACTTTATCACGCATGCAAAGATGACTGCGCCGACGTGGCGATAGGGTCAAGATATATCACCGGCGTCAACGTCGTGAATTGGCCTATGGGCAGGGTTCTGATGTCTTATTTCGCATCCGCATACGTAAGATTCATAACACGGATGAAATTACGCGATTCTACAGCCGGATTCGTATGCTACAGAAGGCGGGTGCTTGAAGCCATAAATCTCGACAAGATCGAATTCAAGGGATATGCGTTCCAGATCGAAATGAAGTTCAAGGCGTATGTCAAAGGATTTAAAATTGTAGAGTTGCCTATAATTTTTATAAACAGGCAGCTCGGAACATCAAAAATGAACAGTTCCATTTTTGGAGAAGCCGTGTTCGGGGTTATAAAACTGAAATTCGACAGTCTGCTCCGCAAAAAAAACTTCTGATCCGATGAGCACAAAATAATTCTCAAGCAACCGATAATATAACAAAAGGACAAAAGAAATCATAAATCTTCTGTCCTTTTGTTGTTCTAAATCATTAATCTTTACCCTACAAAACAAACAACTAAATAACTAAATATTTTTTCGCCATATCAATAATTATCGCTAACTTTGCTCTACCTTTGAAAGAAGGGATAGACATCAATAACAAAACATCAATGAAAGCAAAAATCATCGCAGTCGCCAACCATGAAAGAGCTCTAAAGTGAGTTTCAATCTGGAAGCAAACGGAGCAAAGGATTTTCAAACCCTTGTCACAGAGCTTGAAAGCAGATTACAACTAACCGATTATATAGCTATTTATCGAATTAATTATTTACCTTTAACACTAAACAACTAAAAAAATGGCTACAAAGAAACCCCTGACAGTACCCCCAAACGGTACACAACCAGCCGAAATAAAAACACCGATGGAGAATATGATATCCGGGGCCACAACAACAAAGTCAAACGGAAAGAAACCAACATCTTTCAGTCTCGACCCTGAACTATTGATACAATTCAAAGCCGGATGTGTACATCAAGGACGGCCCATGTCAAGCGTAATCGAGGAACTGATGCTGCAATTTATAAACACCAAGTGCTGATGAAGCGAAGATCCGGAGATACAGGGCACATGTGCCCGGAAGTTGACAGAAGAAGAGTACCACGACTGGCTTGAGGAATATACCCTAAGCGAATTATGGAACAAGAACATAATTGGATGGCGTCCGGTATGATATACAACATTCTCCATATACCCTGCCAAAAATTTGTCAACACTTCAAAGAGTGGACAGAAAATATTGAACAATTGTATGTTCATTAATACTCTCAAATCCAAACAAACACATAAGGACAATACACATTTATGATATGAGCTATCGCATAACCATAATTCTCACATTTCTCCTCCTGACTCTCGGTTGTTCTGAAAATAAGCCTGACAATCGGCTAACACGTATTGCTGAAACAATTTCAGAATCACCCCAAAAAGCGTTATCAAGTCTTGATAGCATTAACTATGAAAGGCTTACAGATGCAGACAAACAGTATTTTGATTTCTTGACGATAAAATCTAAGGATAAAGCTTTCATACATCATACTTCTGACAGTCTCATTTTAAGAGTGATTGAACGAGAAGATAAAAACTCCAACATAGAAAGGTATGCAGAAATTTTATATTATGGTGGTCGTGTCTATCATGATTTAGGAGACCTGCCGACTGCGTTAAACTATTATCAAAACGCTTTAGACCTACTTTCCAAAGAGGGGGGTAAGCCCTCATTAAGAGCTCCAATACTTAGCCAAATCAGTGGACTGCTAAATTCATTGAGACTTTACGAACAAGCTATACCATATGCGGAAGAAGTTCTCTCATTAGATTCCATCAGAAAGGATTCTATGAATCTCATGTATGATACTGAACTTTTAGGTTCCATTCATCTTCATGCAAAGGACTATGAGTCTGCCGAAAAATTTTTCAATAAATCTAAGAAAATAGCAAAAGAATCAGCTTCTATTGACACTACAAGACATAATTTATATTTAGCAGCCATAAAATACAATGAAGGACAAATAAACTCCGCACTGGAACTCATCAGGCCAACAATGCTAAATATAGACTCTATTTCTCGCAACATTGCATTAGCCTACGCCTGTGATATTTATAGAAAAGCATCTATCCCTGATACAGCTCTCATGTATGCTTACGAACTTATCCACAGCAAAAATCCTCATAATCGCAAAACAGGTTATCAAATTCTTCTTTCGGATGAAATGAAAGACTATATCCCAACAGATTCTATCGTACGTTATGCCTGTGATTACAGAGATATCGTGGAATCGTATCTGAATCAAAATGGAAATCAGGCAGCTTTAATCCAGAATTCATTCTACAACTATCAACTACACCAACAGGAGAAACTTAAGGCAGAAGCTGCAAATAAAAGGCTTTTTTATTGGCTTGGAAGTTTTTTACTTGCTGTTCTTATTCTATCTATATATGTGCTTTATTTAAAGAATAAAAATAAGTCTCTACTCATACAATTGCATGAGGCAATTAATATTGTTAATACATTACGCCGGACATTAAATATTACCAAAGATAATTACAATGTCTCTTACGAAAATGGGGAAACATCCAATCCGGAATCTATCATATCACAAGACAATCTTTCTCCAAATGTTCAAGATCTAAGAGTTCGTTTAAGAGAAGACCTACTATCCCTACGCGACATGGGGAATCAGTCTTATTCTGTCTCTCCAATAATATTGGAATCAGAGGCATATGATAAGATTTTAGAATACATAAAGAAAGATCGTATAATCCCGGATAAAAGCCCTATTTGGGTGGAACTTGAAGAGGCCGTATTAAAGAGTTCTCCTCAATTCAAACATCGATTACATATTCTGACAGGAGGAAAATTGAAGTCTTCCGACTTCCACTTGGCGCTATTAATCAAATGTGGTATATCATCTACTAACATATCTACTTTAGTCGGACGAGCCAAATCGACCGTTGCCTATCGAAAAGATGCCCTCGGTTTTAAAGTGTTTGACCAGAAATTAGGAACCGGCGTGATTAATGATATAATACGCTTATTATAAACACATTACCCTCCATTTAGAGTTCAGGTTTTGTTCAGGATCTCATTTCTGAACAAAATCTGAACTCAATTTTTGTTATATCTAACCCTTTTAGACCTAATTTTGGGAAAAACAAAAACCAGACTCTATGAACAAGTTTCTTGCAATTCTAATCATTTCCATCGTGATGTTGTCTTCCACAACATTCGCGTACGCTGACAGTTCTACAGCATATTCCGTCAGCGTCACTCAAAGTTCAGAACCGTATTATATCGATGATGGACCCGTAAGACATCGTACTCCGCCAAAATCGATAATATGTACTATAACACCAGATGGTGTAAATATCCCATCTGTGAACGCAGAGGATATAATCGCATATGATGTATTCTCTCCCGTAGGTGATTGCATCGCCTCCTTTACATCAGAACAAGATTTTATCTCATTTATATACGGTATTAATGGGACATTTGAAATCCGAATTCATATTGACGGATATGTCTTCCACGGATTTGCTCAATTATAGGATTAAGATTTAAAGTCGACAATAATCCCACAGACCAAACTGTATAAAGGCGCGCAACCGAAAAGCGTATAAGAAGTAGGCTAAATTTAGAGTATGTTTACTTTTAACTTTATGAAATCTTTATAGCTCTTTTCGACC
>CAMWID010000111.1 GCA_947174235.1 uncultured Porphyromonadaceae bacterium
GCATAGTCGGCACCACGACTTCGGCTATAGAGATAACCCGCCATATATGTGTCGCCGCAACCTGTGGCGTCAACAACTTCCGAGGTGGGGTAAGCCGGAATGTCATAAAATACACCGTCTGCATATATTAAAGAGCCACGGTCGCCAAGGGTGAGAAGAACCTCTTTACACCCCCATTCCGCGAGCATATGTGCGGCTTCGCGCGGGTCGGCAGTGCCGGTGAGTGTTTCCATCTCCTTTTCATTAGCCTTGAGTATGTCGATATACTGCAAGGCTTCTTTTTTATCTGTCCAGTCTATTGCATGGACTTGTTCGCCTCTCACTTCCCTTAGATATCCTTGCGCATCGACAGAGACAATTCCTTTTGTGGAGAGCAGCTTCAAGGCGTCAAGAGAGAAATCATCAGCCAAAAGGGTGCCAAGATGGAAGATCTTGGCTTCTGCGTTCTGAAGGTTGTCAACGGTAAATGGATCCGCCTTTGCCAATACGCGCTGAGTGCGGTCGTTGGGGTTAGCTCCGTATTTGTTCTCAAAAAATACGGAGCGTCGGCTTGGTATCACGTCAACATCGATACCTCTTGCCCTGATATCTTCTACAGCTTGCATTTCGTCAGGTCCGACTGATGTGAGCAGTTTAAATCTGGAATGATCGAGATTTGCCAATGCATGTGCCACATAGAATGCAGTGCCTCCGGGCATATAGGTTTCAAGACGAGGGGTGATTATTTTGTCGAGTGTGATATGTCCGATACAACAGATATCCGGTGTCATGATGATTTAGTTTTTGAATTTTCCGCGCATTGCGGGTATTGCATAAAATAGGACGGCACAATATGCCAGGGTCGGGACGATGAATGAGGTTGACATGTTTGTCATCCCGGCTACCCAGCCCATAAGGAATGTGCCTATGGCTCCTCCGAGAGGAGTCATCATGAGGAAAGAGGATGCTATTTTGGTGGCGGAAGCACATCCGCTGATAGTGATTGCGAATATGGTAGGGAACATTATGGCTTCGAAAGCGTAGCACATGAACAGTCCGACTCTTGAGAGCAAACCGAGATCAAGGGTTACAAGCGCTGCCCCGATCACTGTCATCACAGCACAGAATGCGAGTACTGTTTCAGCTTTTATATAGTTCATTACAGCACTTCCGGCAACTCTGGCAAGAAGGAACAGCCCGAGAGCGCCGAAAGAGAGTGCCCACGTTGCAGTTATTTTGTCCATCCATCCATCTTCGGTGACATAATTAATAAATAGGCTGTTGATTGCGATCTCGGCTATTTCGTAGCAGAAAAGGGCGAGCACTCCACATTTGAATCTGTTTGAACTCCAAAGCCATCTTATATTTCCGCCAAGTGTGCGCTTTTCATTTGCCCCGGGGGCATCCGATCCGTTCTTTATTTCCGGAAGTTTGACACGTGTGAATAAGAAAGCGACGAGAAGGACTATACATCCCATTATTGCATATGGGAGTGCAACGGAACTGTCGCCGTCACCTGAGAAAAGGAAACCGCCGACAAGCACGGGGCCAAGAATGCATCCAAGTCCGTTGAACGATTGTGAAAGGTTGAGACGGCTTGCCGCTTTTGCAGGGTCTCCGAGTTCAGCGGCATATGGATTGGCGGCGGTTTCAAGTACGGCAAGACCACATCCTATGATGAACAACGGGGCGAGGAAGAAACCGAAAGACCCGATCATGTCGCCGGGGATAAAAGCGAGTGCTCCGAGTCCGAATAACAGTAGTCCGAACACAACGCCTCTGCGGTATCCATATTTTGTAATGAATATACCGGCGGGGAGCGCCATGAGGGCGTATGCCACATAAGTCGACGCCTGTATCATCGTGGACTGCGCGACAGAGATTTCCATTGATTCCTGAAAATGCTTGTTGAGCACGTCGAGGATGGAGCGGGCGAACCCCCACATGAAGAATAGGGACGTGATGAGGATAAAAGGCAGGAGATATGGGTTGGCGCCATTGGTTGAAGGCTTGGACGCAGTACTTAAATTTGGTGTCATTTCTGGTTAATAAAAGGAAATATCTATTATAGAATTATGATAATTCATAAATTATGATAATTCATATATGAATGCGATTATAATAGAAATTCCGGTTAGTTCAGTCTGCAAAAGTAATCAATATTCCCCAAATAATCAAATAAATCATTGATTCATTGATTCTGACATCATGATGAATCAGGGGCACATCGTATCTCCGAAACGCTATTTGCAGAATGCATACGGAGATTTTCAAAGTTGATATCTCCGCGTGTAGAGATATCTCGGAGAACTGCCTTATTACCAATATATTGTTGGTGTTTTGCGTTGTTCCGGCTTAGAAGCGGAAGCCAATGTTGGCGGAGAAATTTTCTACGGAGCTGAAGAGGGAGTAGACGGCGCTTTTATACCAGTGTCCGTTCATCTTTCCTATAAGACAAAAGAAGAAGTTGCCGAGATTATAGGTGAGCGACATTCTTCCGCTCAGATTCATCGCCACCATATATTTTTTCCCTTCAAGAGAATCCTCATAGCAGTGGCTCACACCGACAGAAGGCATCGCGGTGATGTTGAACAATAGTCTCGGACGGATCACCCAGTTGTATCCGTAACCGAACAGCGCGCTGTACGACTTGTAGTGGAAAAGATAAGATTCAGGAGGAAGCGTGAGATAGGGTTTGAGAGGTTCTGGCAATCTATGGAAATCAAATCCTACTTTCAGGTCGGAATAAGCAAAACCCGCGAGGAAAGATCCCTGACTTTTTTTCTGAAATTTTGAAAAGTTGTATGCCGCGCCTTGAGAATAGCGTTTGTTGTTGAAAAAATAATATCCTTCAAACCCCAGATTGTATAATTCGACTCCGGGAAAATTCATTTTAAATATTCTCCCTCCTTTGTATTTGCCGAATTTGCGCAGGTATGTTCCGCCGGTATTCTCCTGATAATAGATTTCTGCATTGAAGAGGGCACAGTTGAATCCGAATTCCCATTTTTTATGTTTAATGGGATCGTGGCTGAAAAACCTTCCGATATCATAGGTGGTTCCGACGCTGACAGCCATATATTGCACATATCCGCCTATGTTGGAGTATAGGTTGCTCAGCATGGTGGTCTTGAGTTTTCCGGGGAGTGTCATGGAGTAGCTGTCTACCCAGTTGTCATTAAGTATACGGACTTTCCATCTTTTCCCTGTGCCGACCACATATTCCGGATCATATGAGTTGAAAAAGCGGTCGCCCCAATTATACATGTCAACGCAGAATTTGATGAATCTGGGGTACACCACTGAGGAGTCCTGTAAATTCAAATTTCCTTTTTTTGCAAGATCCCACCACCATCTCTGCGTTGCCTCGTCGGGAAGAGGTCTTGACACTTCGTTTAGCGGTGGATCGGCTTTTACCTTAATAGACAAATCATAGTTTACTGACAAAGGGGCGTGGAGATTTATCCAGGTGACAGATGTGGCGTTGCTGACGGTATCCGCAGGCTCATGAGCTTCTGATAACGTCGCGAATAGAACAGCCATTATAGCGATCCACAAGCGTAAGTCCATTATTTCGGGCTTAAAATTGGATTTGTTTAATTTTTTAAGGAAGTCGTTTTCTTGTCAGTCCGAACTTTTAATGTTGCCTTTTACTTCATGTTTCAATCATGAGGACTGATTTTGAACTGTTAAAATAAGCGATTGACATTGTAAATGTCCGTATTCTAATTCAAAACCTTCACGTGATCACGATTAAATCTCGCAAAAGAAAAACATCAAACAACTTCATTCATGCAAAATTAGTTAAAAATACCGAAATATTGAAATGTAAAGGGAAAATGAATCATAAAAGAACTGCAAAAGAATTGCAAAAGAACTGCAAGAAACAGGAATGTGTTGGAATGAATTCTTAACGAATTAATCCGGTTATGAATCAATATGCAGATAAAAAGCGCGCGTTTCCCGAAATTCGATTTCATTGCTGAATTTCAAGAAACGCGCTTGGTGGAGTCTTATTTTTTTATACCGCGTTTGTTGAGCGCCGCCTGATAGCGCTTGGCATTTGCGAGATGCTCTTTATATGTGGCGGCAAAATTATGATAGCCGGAGAAATCTTCTTTGGCGCACATATAAATGGCATCAGAAGGCTTGGAGTTTAGTATCTGGTCGATTGTCGCCACACTTGTGGTGCGTATCGGTCCCGGAGGCAACCCGGTGTTGAGGTATGTATTGTATGGAGAGCGGGTCTTTAGATGAGTGTTCAATATCCTGCGCAATGAGAAATCTCCTACCGCATATTTCACTGTGGGGTCTGCCTGTAGTTTCATCCCCTTCAGATATCGGTTGATATACAGGCGTCCGATTTCGTCCTTTTCATCAAGTTTATTTGTTTCCTCATCCACAATCGAGGCTATTGTCATTACTTCCGCAGGGGTCAGGCCGAGATCCTGAGCTTTTTTTATACGATCCTCATTCCAAATTTTCTTGTAGTTTGCCCCGATCTTCTGAATGAAAGCTTTTGGGGAAGCGGTCCAATAAAAATCGTAGGAATCTTCCATAAAAAGAGATAGTGCCTGATCAGATGACAGTCCGTAGTTGGCGAGCAGTTCCTCATCTTTTAAAGTGCTTATAAGGTCTTCCGCTGAGAAATCAAGTTTCGCAGCTACTTTCTTTGCAAGGTCTTTCAGCGTGCGGAACCGGTTTATTGTGACTGTGAGCGGCTCTTGCGCACCATGCGACAATCTGTGTTCCGCTTCCAGCGGCGACATCCCTTGTTCTATAAGATAGGCGCCGTATCGCTCGGCGAATTCCGAGCCTCTTAATTTTGCAACCCTCATAACTTTCTCGGCGTATTCGTCGTCAAGATATTTGGTGATTGAGTCTTGCACCATTTCGTTAGTGGCGTTGCGCGGGATCTTGATGAGCGCGTCTCTGGCGGCTTTTTCTATGATCAAAGGGAGGCATACAAGGAGGCATGCCACCACGAGCGCCACCCCCAGAAAGATGGCCGCCATCTTGAGGGTCTTTTTTCTTTTTTTCGGTTTTTGGAGCGGATCCGGAGAGGACGCTGTTCCGGGATTTGATAATTCAGGCATGTTGGCGGATAAGGGCAATAAATCACGTGGCCCTCTTCACAAGGGAAGCGTGCCACGTGTCAGATTTATAATTATGATATTGAATCCCGTGCGGGTAAGACTTTTGTAATGGTGTTGCAGAAAAAATCAGCCGTAGAAATCTGTCCTTTTGCCGTCACGAGACTTGTGCGTGAGAGTGAGGGTCACTTCTTGTCTTTCTGTTTCTCAAGCTGGGGTTCAAGCGCGCTTATGGCGAGGTCGATGGCTTCCTCGAAAGAATCCGCAGTTTTTGACGCGAAGAGATCCGGGCTTCCCGGGACGAGGAGCTTTATTCCGGCTTCCTTGTTCATGGCAGTCTCCGGTTTGATGAGTCTGAGGTTAACTTCTACCCCGTTTATCGCCTCGAAGCGGCGTGTGAGCTTATCAATCTTCTTGTTGGTGAATGCAACAAGCTTGTCAGAAATGTCGAAATGAATCGCTTTAATGTTTACTTCCATAACTTTTCCTATTTATGGTTACTATTGTCATCGCGCCATACTTGGCGTCATTCATGGGTTATTCAGACCGGAGAGTCGGGATCCATGCGGAATGAGGAGGTTGATGAATCCGGTGTCTTTGATTACAAAGATAAACAATAAAGCTGAAAGTTTTGCTTAAAAAAACGAAAAAATTTTTTTAAAATTTAGTTTTTTTTGAGCGAGGATGCGCACCCTCATATGCTTTCTTCATTTCTGCGAAAGATATGTGGGTATATATCTGCGTGGTGGCAAGCGACGCGTGTCCCAGAAATTCTTTAACGGAATTAAGGTCGGCGCCTTCGTTGAGCATGGCGGTCGCGAACGTGTGGCGGAGTGCGTGCGGGCTTTTTCTTCTGGCGGAAGTGCCGGCAAGCGCTTTTTTCACTACATAATATACCTGAGAGGGGGTTATCCTCTTTCCTTTGACCACTAACAGTGGGCGCGGCGTCTCAAGCTCCGGCCATAACGAATCCCGCAGTTTCTGCCATCGGGCGATATGTTGCAGCAGTATCGCGGGCACTGGTACGATACGTTGTTTGGATCTTTTTCCTGTAATCTTTATTTCGGAAGAGGATTCGCTTATGTCCCGATCGGAAATGGCGATCAATTCCGCACGCCGTAATCCTAACGAATAAAGCATCTCAAGGATAAGATGGCTGCGTATTTCTTCTTCTATATTGTTTTCATTGTCATCAATGTCATCATTTTCTATGATAATCTCTTCTTTCGAGAGGATTGATTCGATCTCTTCAGTGCGGATGTTGTCAGGAAGGTTCTTTGGAAGTTTCGGAAGAGTGAGGTCGGCAGTCGGGTTTGTCGTGATTATTCCCTGTCGGAGCAAATACTTGAAAAATGCCCTTATGCTCTGGGCTTTCCTTCTTAGAGATCTGGGTGTCACTCCTTCTCGGGCAAGGGAGGCGAGCCATGCCCGAATGTCGGAGAGGGATACATCTTCGGGTATAAACCTGTCATTGCTTAAGCCTGTGATCCATTCGGAAAACTGTCTCAGGTCCCGACCGTATGCCTCGACAGTAAGGTCAGATCTGTTGAGTTCCAGTGAAAGGTATTTCAGAAATCTGTCGATGAGCATTGCGGTATGGTTGATTTGACGGACTTTGAGTTGAGGGATACAAAAAACCGATGCCTGTCATAAAGACGGGCACCGGATGATGAAACTTTGGAATCTTGCTCCGGGAAAGAGAAAGATTGCCTGATCGCGACGAAGTGTCGGGAGGCGCGATTACTGCTCCGCCTGACGGAGCTGCTGAACGTAAGCAGCCTTGATCATCTTCTTGCGGTTTGTGACAGAAGGCTTCTCAAAAGCCTGACGTCTGCGCAGTTCTTTTACGATGCCGGTTCTTTCGAATTTACGTTTGAACTTCTTGAGTGCTTTCTCAATGTTCTCGCCCTCTTTTACTTGTACGATAATCATTTGTTATGAGTTACTTTGTT
>CAMWID010000112.1 GCA_947174235.1 uncultured Porphyromonadaceae bacterium
GGCCGACGGTACAGGCATCGTGCATATCGCCCCCACTTTCGGTGCTGACGACGCGAAGGTGGCAAAGGCAGCCGGTATCCCTCCGTTGTTTATGATCAACAAAAAAGGGGAGACCCGCCCGATGGTGGATTTCTCCGGCAAATATTATGCGCTTGACGAGCTTGCACCGGTGTTTGTTGAGAAATGCGTGAATGTAGGGGAATATTCCCGCCATGCCGGCGATTATGTCAAGAACGCCTACGATCCCAAGTACAATCCCGGAGGGAAATATGACGAGGAATCGGCATCAAAGAGCGAGGATCTGAATATAGTGCTCTGCATGGAGATGAAAAAAGCCGGCGAGGCATTCCGCATCGAGAAGCATACCCACAATTACCCACATTGCTGGAGGACTGACAAGCCTGTCCTCTATTATCCGCTCGACAGCTGGTTCATCCGTACGACGGCGGCACGCGAGCGTCTGATGGAACTTAACGAGGGTATCAAATGGAAACCCGCTTCCACCGGCACGGGTCGTTTCGGAAAATGGCTTGAGAACCTTCAGGACTGGAATCTTTCCCGCAGCCGCTACTGGGGAACTCCGCTTCCCATATGGCGCAGCGAGGACGGAAGGGAAGAGATATGTATAGGCAGTTATGAAGAACTCTATAATGAGATCGAGAAAGCTGTCGTGGCAGGAGTGATGGATAAGAATCCATTGAAGGAAAAGGGATTCGTTCCCGGGGACTATTCAAAGGAAAATTACGACAGAATAGATCTTCACCGTCCTTATGTGGATGACATAACCCTCGTGTCGCCTTCAGGCGCGCCGATGAAGAGGGAGCTCGATCTTATCGACGTGTGGTTCGACTCCGGATCAATGCCTTATGCACAGATTCATTATCCTTTTGAAAATAAGGAGATCCTTGACAACAAGGAAGTCTATCCGGCAGACTTTATAGCCGAGGGTGTGGATCAGACACGCGGCTGGTTCTTCACGCTTCATGCCATAGCCGGTATGGTGTTTGACACTGTTTCTTTCAAGGCGGTGATTTCAAATGGTCTTGTGCTTGACAAAAACGGCAACAAAATGTCAAAACGTCTCGGCAACGCCATTGACCCCTTCAACAATATCGAACGTTTCGGCAGTGACCCTGTCAGGTGGTACATGATTTCCAATTCCTCTCCTTGGGACAATCTGAAATATGACGAGACCGGAGTGGCGGAGGTAAGCCGCAAACTGTTTGCCACTCTCTACAACACCTATAAGTTCTTTGCCCTCTATGCGAATGTGGACGGATTCACAGGTGCGGAACCCCCTGTGGCTTCGGAAAAGCGTCCGGAGATCGACAGATGGGTACTCTCGCTTCTCAATACACTTGTCAAGGAGGTCACTGAGGCTCTTGACGATTATGAGCCTACGAAAGCGGCACGCGCGATCGAGGAGTTTGTCAACGACAATCTCAGCAACTGGTACGTGCGCCTGAACCGTAAACGTTTCTGGGCGGGAGAAATGGATGATGACAAACTTTCGGCTTATCAGACTCTTTATACGTCTCTCAAAACGGTAGCTTTGCTGATGGCTCCTTTCGCACCGTTCTATTCCGACAGGCTTTATGCCGACCTCGTGGAACCGTCTTGCGGAGGAGAGGGTTACGCGTCGGTACATACGGCGTTGTTCCCGGAGAGCGATCCTGCTCTCACCGACAAAGATCTCGAAGAGAGGATGCGTCTGGCTCAGGAGATAACTTCCAATGTGCTTGCGCTCCGCCGTAAAGTGAATCTCAAAGTCCGTCAGCCGCTCCAGACTCTACTCATACCCGTGGTCGACTCCCGCCAACGCGCGGCTGTGGAGGCTCTCGAGGATCTGATAAAATCTGAGGTAAACATTAAGGATCTCAAGATCGTGGATAATGAGGAAAGCGGTCTTGTAAAGCGTGTGAAGGCTGACTTCAAAAAGCTTGGACCGAAATACGGCAAGATAATGAAACAGCTTGGCAAGGCTATCTCCGAAATGACCCAGAAAGAGATCTCTCAGCTTGAGAAAGAGGGAGAATTCAAATTTGCAGCACTTCCAGGCGAACCGGTGGTGACTGTTGACGATGTGGAGATAATACCGGAGGATGTACCGGGCTGGCTAGTTGCCAATGACGGAAACATCACGGTGGCTCTTGACGTGACAGTGACGCCCGAATTACGTGACGAGGGTATGGCGCGCGAGCTGATCAACCGTATCCAGAATATACGAAAAGGTAATGATTTCGAGATCACCGACAAGGTGGATGTGCGCCTCACTGATATCCCTGAGATAAGGGGTGCCGTGGAAGCATACGGAGACTATATCGCGGCGCAGGTTCTCGCGGACTCCATCACGCTTGTGGACGGTCTTGAAGGCGATGGATGTGTTGAGCTTGATATCGATGGTCTGAAAGCGAACGCTTGTGTTTATAAGAATTTGAAGTAAATTGACTGCAAACGACAATATGAATGCTGCGGCGGCATCCTCCGGGGATGTCGCCCGCAGTCGTATCTGGATGGTTGTGGCGATCAGTATAGCTGTCGTGCTCGCCGACCAGATAATGAAGATATGGGTGAAGACGAGTTTTTATCTCGGCGAAGATCTGCCTCTCACCGGGTGGTGGCACCTTAAATTTATCGAAAACAACGGAATGGCTTTCGGGCTGGAATTATGGAACAAGGTGGTTCTCACTGTCGGCAGAATAGCGGCTGTCGCGCTCTTTGTCTGGTTTGTGTTGCAGATAAAGCGTGAGACTTCCATCAGGACCGGCTTTTTTGTCGCGATGGCGCTTATTATTGCCGGAGCGGCGGGCAACATTTTCGATTGCGTGTTTTATGGCAAGATTTTCAATAATCCTATGCCTCCTGAAATAGCGGTGATGTTTCCCGAAGGAGGGGGATATGCCGGCTGGTTCGAGGGCAAGGTGGTTGATATGCTATATTTCCCTCTGTTTTCGTTCCATTGGCCTGACTGGATCCCGTTTATAGGGGGCAGATATTATGAATTTTTCCAGTACATATTCAATATAGCCGACTCTTCCATATGTGTTGGTGTGGCTCTGTTGATATTTTTCTATTCTAATGACGCTTCGAAAGCTTTCAATAAAATAGGTGAAAACTTTCGGGACAGAAAGACGGCAAAAGCTAATGACCGGAGCAAATAGGCTACATATCAGAATGGTCATTCCCGGTATGCTCCTGACGGCATCCGCATTGTTATCCGGATGTGGCGACCGCCCGAAGGAGGTGCTGAGTGAAAAAAAAATGGTCAGGCTTATGGCGGATATGGAGCTTGCCGAGGCTTATGTCAATATGAACGGACAGCCGTCGTCAAGAGAAAATTACCGTCTTGAGATCGGCAGGTCTGTCCTTGCCGCGCATGGTGTCACGCAGGAGCAGCTTGACACCACGTTGGCATGGTATGGAAGAAACCTTGACGATTACACCGAACTCTACGCCAAGGTGGATAAAGAGATTCTCGCCAGAAAGAAGAAGCTTCTCAATATGACGGACGAGGAGCTGGAGATGCAGGAGGGGGATATCTTGTGGAAATATGGCAGAAACGGTGTGATCTCCGACCTTGGAAATACTGATTCCTGGGTCTTCTCGGTTTCGGATCCTGAACTACAGAAAGGTGACAGGGTGCAATGGTCGATGCACATAATGTCGCCGGTGCAGGTGAACGGTGTCCTTGGAGTCGAATATGAGGATGGGTCTTCCGATGCGTCTTCAAGTGTGTTTATCGGAAGGAACCGGCTTGAGCTCACATGCCAGACAGATACGGGCAAGACGGTCAAAAGGGTTTATGGCACTATGCGGTCGAAAGACGAAAGTTATCTTCCTCTGTTTGCCGACAGTATTTCAGTTGTAAGGCTTCCTTTCGACAGTATGGAATATAAGACATCGCGCAACATCCGGCATTACGGTGTCCCTGCCGTGCGCAAACCTAAGAAGACAGCGGAAGTTTCAGATTCCATATCGGTAAAAGATTCCATATCCAAGATAGACAGGGATGTGGAATTGAAGCCAGCGCCCCCCGGTAAGGAGAAACCTGCCATGTGGAACGGCGGAGAGCGTCTGACGCCGGCGCGCCCTGCCGACGCTCCCCGCCGACAGGCACGACCGGTCGCGCCTCATGAACAGGGAGGGGTGATGAATCCCGTGGAAAAGAAAAAGAAAAAATAATGTGTAGGAAAGTAAAATATCTTGTCAGGCGACTGACAGTGACATACGACGGGGGGAAAGAGGAGATCTTTCCCCTTGTTGTTGTCTCGGCATTCAGGGACGGTGATAAATTGGAATCTCTCGAGACTGTATCGTTTCGGATGGAAACACCGGGCACGGAGTATGTCAGTGAAATGTGGCTGAGACAAATCTCTGCCACATGTTTCATTATTGATCGTTTGCGGATATAATATGCCGTCGATATAAATGTATTGAATTGTAAACGTGATGAATAGCGAAAGTGGTATTCCAACCGTTATATTTTTTTTGTAAAAAATTATGGAAAGGTTTTGCGGATCGGAATATTATTCTTACCTTTGCGGTGTACTAATATACTAATACATCATGCTTGACATACACAACATCACCTATTCTTACGGAAGGAAGAAGAAACCGGTATTGCAGAATTATTCTCTGTCGGTGGCTCCCGGTACGATCTGCGGTCTTTTGGGGCGTAACGGCGCTGGGAAGTCAACTCTGCTGTATCTTGTCTGCGGTCTGTTGAGGCCGCAGGCAGGCACGATCTCTTATCATGGGATGAATCCGTGGCACAGACAGGTGGAATTTCTCAATGATGTCTTTATTGTGCCCGAAGAATTTTATCTGCCTAACATAAAACTTTCGGAATTTGTGAAGACCATGGCTCCGTTTTATCCGCGTTTTTCAATGGATGATCTGGAAAAACATCTCTCAACTTTTGAAATGGAATCAGGTTTGCACCTCGGGCAGCTTTCAATGGGGCAGAAGAAACGTGTGTTTATCAGTTTCGCCCTCGCTTGCAACACCTCTCTTCTGATTCTCGACGAGCCGACCAACGGTCTTGACATACCGGGGAAACGTCTGTTCCGTAAGGCGGTGCTTAACGGTATGACGGACGACAGGACGATTATAATCTCTACCCATCAGGTTTATGATGTGGAAAAAATAATAGACCACGTGGTAGTGACAGATACGGACGGAGTCCTGCTTGATGCCGGTATGACGGACATATCTTCAAGGCTGCGGTTTGTATTCACCACAGACGGGAAACGCGCTCAGAACGCACTCATATCCCTCGACGCTCCCGGAGGATACAATATTGTAGAGATTTATGACGGCGGTGAGGAGACGGATGTGAATCTGGAGACTCTTTTTGAACTCACCAGAGAAAATCCGGATCTTGTGGCACGCGTATTCCCTCATTGAGAATATAGGGCGTATGGACAAGTCACAAGTATGAGTTAAGAAATGGGATAAATCATTTATTTAATCGGTATAGTGAATCATGAATAATCAAAATAATGCCGGCGTGTCGGGAAATTTTCTTCAGAATGTGCGTCTCGAGCTGATTCAGAACAGGAAGCAGGTTTTATTATGCGTTTTGTGTGTATGTGCGTTATATATCCTGTGCGGTATCTACATGGGCTATAATCATTGTGGTGGCGGGAAAGGTGAGACCCTGATATTCGCATTGATGGCGCAGCTGATAGCATTGGTGTTTGCCTCGCTTTCTTTCAACGATATGAAAAGGAAAGAGATGAGGATATACAGTCTTATGATACCTGCGTCTACGGGGGCTAAGTTTCTTACCCGCTGGATTGCGGCAGTGCCTGCTCTCTTTATCCTGCTCGTCATCGGGTTTTACCTTGGGGATCTTGCCAGGATCGCAACTTTTGCGGTGTCAGACAGTAGTGCGGCAGGATTCCCTGAATATATGAAAGTCTTCAATCCGTGGAGAGTGTTTTATCTTGACGGAGACCGTGACGGACTGATGTTCTGTTGCCTTGTGTTCAGCGCCTATTTCTTTCAGCAGGCGTTGTATTTCCTCGGCGCGATCTTATGGCCGAAGCTTTCGTTTGTCAAGACTTTTGCTGTGATATATGTCATCCAGACAGTCCTGGGGATATGTCTGATGATAGTTCATCGGCTTAATGTGTTTTCACTGACGTTTATCGATGATTATATAAGGACATTGCTCTGGTCTATTTTTGGGATACTTGTTGTCCTGACTTTGGGATGCTACTGGCTGGCATATGCCAGATATGTCAGGAGTCAGGTGGTGTATAAACTTTTCTAACCTGAATGTATGGATTTTAACGAGAATAAACCTATATATCTTCAGATCACCGACGGGATAATGGATGAGATTCTGGGAGGGGTATATCCTCCGGAAGGGAGGTTGCTGTCGGTCAGGGAATATGCGGCGAAGGTGGAAGTCAACGCCAACACTGTGATGCGTTCTTATGATTGGCTGCAGCAGCAGGGTATAATATTCAACAAAAGGGGGATCGGATTTTTTGTCATGCCGGATGCCGGGAAAAAGATAATCGAGATGCGCAAGACTGTCTTTTTCCAAGAAGAGGCAACATATTTCTTCGGACGTCTGTCAAGTTTCGGAATGACACCCGAAGATGTGGCGGCACTTTATTCGGATTTTCTTTCCGCTACCGGAAGAACCTATAAATGACCAATAAATTAAACCAATAAATAAACTTACAGGAGAAAGCGGCTTGCCTGAGCCGGAGCGTGGATCCATGCTCCGGCTTTTGTCTATATGGACATATATTCCCTTATTATGCTAAATTAAACAATCTTTACATCAGAGTATTTGAATTCTCGCATATGTCATCAAACCTCAATAATGTATCAATAACTAAAT
>CAMWID010000113.1 GCA_947174235.1 uncultured Porphyromonadaceae bacterium
CAGAACGGCGTAGAGCTCAAAAACAATATCAAACGCTACTGGTGGGAAGCCATGACAATGCTCCACGACAATATCGTGGGTATTGACTCGGCAATCTTCATGCACCCAACCATCTGGAAGGCATCGGGACACGTGGACGCCTTCAACGACCCGCTCATCGACAACAAAGACTCCAAAAAGCGCTACCGCGCAGACGTCCTCATCGAGGAAGAGATCGCAAAGTTTGACGACAAGATTGAAAAGGAAGTCGCAAAGGCTAAAAAACGCTTCGGCGAAAGCTTCGACGAAGCTATGTTCCGCCAGACGAACCCTCGCGTAATCGAGCATCAGAAGAAACGCGACGAACTCCATGAGCGCTTCTCCGAGGCGATGAACGCCAACGATCTCACGGATCTCCGCCAGATAATCCTCGACTACGAGATCGTGGACCCGATATCCGGCACCCGCAACTGGACTGACGTAAGGCAGTTCAACCTCATGTTCAAGACTGAAATGGGATCTACAGCCGACGGAGCGATGGAGGTCTACCTGCGTCCCGAGACAGCACAGGGTATATTTGTAAATTATCTCAACGTGCAGAAGACAGGGCGCATGCGCCTTCCTTTCGGAATAGCCCAGATCGGCAAAGCATTCAGAAACGAGATTGTGGCACGGCAATTCATTTTCCGCATGCGCGAGTTCGAGCAGATGGAGATGCAATTCTTCGTTCGTCCCGGCGAGGAACTCAAATGGTTTGAGAATTGGCGTGAGACTCGCCTCCGCTGGCACAAGGCGCTCGGTCTCGGCGACGAGAAATACCGCTTCCACGACCACGAGAAACTCGCCCACTATGCCAACGCCGCAACAGACATCGAATTCCAGATGCCTTTCGGATTCAAAGAGGTGGAGGGTATCCATTCCCGTACAAACTTCGACCTCTCACAGCATGAGAAGTTCTCCGGTAAGAAAATTCAATATTTCGATCCTGAACTGAACGAAAGCTACACCCCGTATGTTATCGAGACATCGATCGGTGTAGACCGCATGTTCCTGAGCGTGCTCTGCAGCTGCTACGAAGACCAGCCCCTCGAAGGGGGCGACCACCGTGTCGTGCTTCACTTCCCCGCGCCTCTCGCTCCGGTCAAGTGTGCGGTGCTTCCCCTCGTCAAGAAGGACGGTCTTCCGGAAAAGGCTCGCGAAATCCAGCACAAACTCAGATTCGACTTCACCTGTCAGGTCGACGAGAAAGACTCTATCGGAAAACGCTACCGCCGTCAGGACGCGATCGGAACTCCTTTCTGTATCACCGTCGACCATCAGACCCTGGAAGACAACACCGTGACTTTGCGCCACCGCGACTCAATGGAGCAGGAACGCGTGAACGTGGATGACCTTGAAAAGATCCTTGCGGAAAAAGTCAGCCTCAACAGTCTTCTCCGCAAACTGTTATAACACAAAAACTGTATTATGAGAAAATTTTTAAGCAAACTGATCATAGCTGCCGCCGCCATATTCTGCGGATCGTCGCTGTCGTCGTGCAACTACAACTCGCTTGTGGAGCAGCAGCAGACGGTAGACCAGGCTTGGGCGCAGGTGGAAAACCAGTACCAGCGCCGGGCTGACCTGATCCCCAATCTTGTCAACACGGTGAAGGGGTATTCCACTCATGAGAGCGAGACCCTGACAAAAGTGACCGAAGCGCGCGCTAAGGCCACTTCAATAACCATTGACGCAGACAATCTCAACGAGGAGACCCTTGCAAAATTCCAGGAGGCGCAAGGGGAACTGTCGCAGGCGCTCAAATCGCTCCTTGCCGTGACCGAGGCTTATCCCGATCTTAAGGCGAACCAGAACTTCATGAATCTCCAGACGCAGCTCGAAGGCACCGAAAACCGTATCGCCACAGAGCGTATGCGATACACGGAAGCCGTGAAGGAATACAACACAAGCATAAAGAAATTCCCTACGATGATTTATGCCGGATGGTTCGGATTCAAAGAGAAACCTCAATTCAAAGCCGAGGCGGGAGCGGAGAAGGCGCCTGAGGTGCAATTCTGATCAGCATAAACCTGACAATCACGATATGAAATTTAAAAATTTCGGATTTCTAATCCTTCCCGCATTCATCTTCGGACTCTCGTCTTGCCTCGGCGATGACGAATATTCCGACTATAAGGAATGGAGACAGCAGAACCTCGCATATATCGAGAACGCTGAAAACGAGACTGAGGGCGGAAAACCAAAATATGAAAAGGTCACTCCCTCCTGGGACAAGTCTTTCTATATCCTGATGCGGTGGCACAACGACCGGGGACTGACGGTAGACAATCTGTCGCCCCTGGACAATTCCACCTGCAACGTGAAATACCTCCTCCGTAACATCGAGGGCGACACTATCGAAAGCTCTTACTCGCTGACGGAGAATGGCGACAGTATTTTCCAATGCCAGCCCAACGGTCTGGTGACAGGATTCTGGACCGCTCTCACGAGCATGAACGTGGGCGACAGCGTGACAGCGATAATGCCGTATACCGCCGGATACGGTGCATATGGATCCGGGGCTATACTTCCCTACTCCACCCTCATATTCGAGATCAAGCTCGTCAGCATTCCGTCGTTCGAGACTCTTCCCGGACGCCAGTGACATTTATATCTAAAAATAGCCATGACAACCAACCTTGTCATGGCTATTTTTGTTCTCAAAACGAAACTGAAGTGATAATTATGAAAACATCTGTCATAATCAGCGCATTCGCGACTGCTGCAATATCCCTCTGCGCAGCATGCTCTTCATGCTCCGAAACAGAACACACGGAAGGTATCACGGCGGAAATAACCGCCGCACAGATGGAAGGCAGGAGCGCGGCGAGAATCTTTGTAAGCAACGACTGGAAAGACACCATACAGCTTCAGCACCGCCTCCTTGAGGCAAGGTCACGACAAAGCAAATATATAATCGACGGCAAACCGGAATGCGCCGCCGCCTTCGACTCCGCTTTCATATCCACCATAAGGGCGGTACGTCCCGACCTCGCACGGTCAATCAGACATTGACCCCAAGGGACGCTTCCCCTCCACCCCTATGCCGAACAGGGCGAAATCATATACCGCCGGATCGTCGGGACGCAAGGTTCGCAAAATATCAGTAAGCATCTCCACGCTTTTACGGTCGTTGGCTTTTCTCGTAAGGAGACCCAATTCCCGCGATATGTTGCCTACATGAACGTCAAGCGGAATATAAAGACAGCTTTTCGGGATGGAGCGCCACACGCCCATATCAACTATGCCGTCGTCTCTGACAAGCCAGCGCAACGCCATGTTGACCCGTTTGAGCGCGGTCTGACCGAGATTCACGGGAAGACACTGGCTGCAGAACGCGCCACCGTTGACATCACACATCACCTTCTGCATCTCCTCCACAAGTTTCCACGAGGGGGCGTCGCTGTCTCCCGCCCCGACCGACGAAGAGAAAGCGTCAAGACTTCCGAAATCCTTGTATATCCTCCTCATACCCCTGAGGAAATAGGAAAAATGGGAGCCGAAGAACGTACGGTGAAGATTCTGACGCGGATCAAGATCCTCATACCCCTCATCCATCACATATCTGTAAGGTTCGTTATCCATAAGCGACAGCATCCTTTCCGCGTCGCGACATATCATCTTGCGTTTACCCCAGGCTATTATCGCGGAAAGAAACGCCACTATCTCAATGTCCTGCAAGGTGGAAAACCGGCGCGGGAACTGCACCGGATCCTCATCTATGAACGAGACATTGTTGATCCGAGCCGCTTCGGAATCAAGAAGATCCCGCACCTCAGACGGAACTGTCATCTCTGAAATATTATCCTTCATCTTCATTTCACTTTTATACTTACCGGATCCGACTCACGGTTCATCCGGTCAAGGGCGGTGACCACGAACGTACACCCCCCTATCCTGTCGCCGGCATCCGCCACCGCCACCCCGTTGTCGGGAGTCACCGCTATGATTGTCTGGGAGTCATCAAGATCTATTTTTTCCACAGGGAAAAACTGATAGACCACATATCTCACCACATCCGTCTCCTTCTCTTTTCCGGATTTCGCCGCAGCGTTCCATGTAAGATAGATCTTTCCGTCACCCTCCTCAAGCTTCAGTCCCTTTACCGGCGCCGGCTTCACTTTCGAATCACCGTAGACCGGCGGGATGGCTATGGTCGACTGATATTTGAGGGCAAGGGAGTCTGCCACCCCTTTGTAATTGTCGGTCACCCAATAACCGTGCCACCACACGTTGCCACCCACATTCGGAAGCTTTCTGGAAAGCTTTACCTTCGTGTCAAGCTCGTTCTTATCCTTGTTGCCAGGATCTGCGGTGTTCATCGTCCGCTGAACGTCCTGACCGATATAGACATCCGCTCCGTTGGCGTTGTCGTTCCACCATTGCGCGAGATGGCGGCTCGGGGCGGCTTTCGTGTCAAGAGACCAGTAGAGCTGCGGGGCGAGATAGTCTATCCATCCGTTTTTAGCCCACAGGAGTACGTCGGCATACAGATCGTCGTAATTCTGAAGTCCGTTTGTCGCGCTTCCCCGGCTGTCGCTGCTTTTGTTGCGCCAGATGCCGAACGGACTCACGCCGAACCTTACCCACGGCTTCCGGCTTTTGATCGTGGAATGAAGCTGTTCGATCAGAAGATCCACATTGTGGCGGCGCCAGTCATCGCGGTTCATTCCATTGCCGAACTTCCTGTAGCTCGCGTCGTCTCCCTGAAATTTCTTCCCGTTGGCGGGGTAAGGGTAAAAATAATCATCAATATGGATACCGTCAACGTCATAGCGGCTCACGATATCGTCTACCACACGGCATATCAGATCCCTGTTTTCCTTATACGCGGGATCAAAAAATGTCTGACCGTTGAATTTCACGAAACGCCCCGGCTCTTTCTTTGACAAATGGTCGGCGGGAAGTATCTCCTTGGCATTGGAAGTCACCCTATAGGGGTTGAGCCACGCATGAAACTCCATGCCGCGCCTGTGTGCCTCCTCGATGGCATATGCCATAGGATCCCAGTCCTCGTCCGGGGCTTTCCCCCGCTTCCCTGTAAGCCACGCGCTCCACGGCTCTATATCTGATTTATAAACCGCGTCGGCGGTGGGACGCACCTGAAAAATGACAGCGTTGCATCCCGCGTCCTGTAGTTTCTGGAACTGATCGCTGATGTATCGCTTAGCCTCCCGCGCTGTCTTGTTCTGCCACTGGGTCTGACCTATGACGTGAAGCCACGCGCCCCGGAATTCCCTCTTAGGATTCTCCCCGAACCCTGACAACGCTGTGCCGGCGAAGAGCAAAGCGCATATTAAATTCCTGATAATTACATTCATCTGAATTTACTTGTTTTCTATGGATAATCTGATGCAAATTTAAACAAAAAAAATAGTACTGATTCCCTTTTGAGATTAGAAAAATTGGAATTAAATTTGTGCCCGCGAAGTTGACAGAAACTTCAGCACCCCTCATGAAACTCATTCAGGACCATAACAGGAAAATGCAGTATAAACCTTAAATTTAACCAGAACATGACACTTAAAAAATATGACGGTCTTATGTCGGATGCCAAAGACTACGTCATGATAGTGGTAGGACAGATACTCTACTCTATCGGGTTTTGCGCCTTCATCCTCCCCCACCACATAGTGATCGGAGGGATGGCGGGACTCGGCACCCTCGTATATTTCGCCACATTCGGACTCATTCCGGTAGCCGTGACGATGTACGGGGTCAACATCCTTCTGCTCGGAAGCGGATACAGGATGCTCGGAAAGACTTTCGCCATCCGCACGATATTCGGAGCAACCGGGATGTCTGTCTTTATCGGACTTATGGAGAATTATTTCATTTCCCACCCCCCTCTCCTTCAGGAGACAGCAATGAGTGTCGTGCTCGGCGGTATATTATGCGGTCTCGGGATCGGGACCATCTACATTCACAACGGCACATCGGGAGGGTCCGACATAATCGCCGCGATGGTGACAAAAGTATCTAACGTAAGTGTCGGAAGGATTCTCATGATTGTAGACATGACGATCGTCGCTCTGACATTCTTCCTCCCCTTCGACGGCACGATGGAGGAACGCATCCAGTCAAGTCTTCCGAGAATAATATACGGATGGGTGACCATATTCATATATTCCTACATCACCGACATGCTGATCAATTCCAACCGGCAGGCAACACAGTTCATGATCTTCTCCTCGAAATGGGCGCAGATCGCAAGCTCGATCAACTCCGACGCCCACCGTGGTGTGACTGTGGTCGACGGCACCGGATGGTACACTAAAAACGATGTCAAGATCCTCCTCGTGTGGTGCAGGAAAATCGAGGCGGTCACCATCTGCAGGATAATAAAGACCATCGACAGCAACGCATTCATTGCGCAAAGCCATGCCAACGGGGTGTATGGCAAAGGATTCGACACAATGAAAGTGAAAATCAACAGCCGGACCGAGGGGGAGACTCCGCAACCGGTAACCGGGCTTCCCGAAATTGCGGAAGCAGCCGACTGAGGAGACATTAAGAGGGGGCATCCTGATCAGGATGCCCCCTCTTAGAGTATGTTTACTTTTGACTTATGTTAAGATTTAGAGAATATTTTCGAGT
>CAMWID010000114.1 GCA_947174235.1 uncultured Porphyromonadaceae bacterium
GGATCGGAACCACAGCTCCCGCCTATCTTCTTGACGTGAACGGCGCGGCGCGGGTCACGACCCTGCGCATCGGGGATGCCACCATAAGCTACGACTCCGCGACCGGGATGCTGAAATTCGACAAGGGGATATATTCCACCGGGGCTGTGTCGGCACGGGGCGCGAACTCTTCCGGGGGCACGACCGGGAGCGGGCTCGTGCAGAAGGTGTACGGCAGCGGGAGCCTCGGCGGTACGTTCTCCGACAGCACGCTTACCGACACGTTCAACGCCTACACGGTAAACGCCATCAACAACCGTCTGAAGACTGTCGAGACCGGCGGAGCCATGACCGTAGCCACGACAGGCAGCGGAAACGCCGTCACGTCTGTCACGAAGAGCGGAACTGCTATTACCGTGACCAAGGGAACGACGTTCCTGACGGCGCATCAGTCGCTGGCGAACTATGTGACGCTGAACTCGGCTCAGACGATCACGGGGATAAAGACTTTCGCACGCGATGCCGCGACGGACTTGTATGTGGAAAACACGGGAAAGACGAGCACCAGCAATTACTCCTGCATCAAGTTCCGACATACGGGAGCCGACATATCCGGTATAGCCGCAAGTAAAGCAGACAACATGCTTTACCGTACCAATGCCGCGTTCTCGGAGACGTGGAAGCTTCTTGACACGGGTAACTACTCTTCAGTCCTCGGCACGGTCTATCAGGCGAAAGGGAACTATGTCACGACGGATACCGCACAGACCATAACCGGGGCGAAGACGTTCGGCGCGAATGTGGCTATCAGCAACACGTTTGCCATCACGCTGGTAAACAACTCCGCCAAGATTACCAAGGAGTCAGCAAGCGCGATCCACGGCGGTACGGACCAGGCATCGGAAACTGACGCGAACCTAAGATTCGGCTCATGGTACGGTTTCGGATGGTATCCCACCATATCGGGACAGACTGTCACACGTGGCAACAACGCGATGTGGCTTAACGCCCGTACAGGTGTCTTGACAGTCGCGGGATCTTTCGTCAAGAAAGGGGGCACCGCGTTGCAGGTATTGATGGCCGACGGCTCGGTACAGCCCCACTATAAGGCCGCTGCCGTCACCTCCGCGACCTCGGACGACGGGATGATCACGCCGCTCGCCATGAACCAGTGGACGACGAAGACGTTCGTGACAGCTCTCGGCACGTCGGGCAACTATCTGACATGGACTAAAAACGGGACGGTCAGCAACATCACGGTGCCGTATGCGACAACATCACAGAAGGTGGGCACCGCCACGGTCGGAAGCGGGGTGAAGCCCATATATCTCAACGCCGGCACACCCACGGCGAGCGCGTCGACCGTGGGCAGCGGTGTCAAGCCGATGTACCTTAACGCGGGGACGATGACGGCATCATCATCCACTGTGGGCGGCACCGCGAAACCAATGTGGCTAAACGCGGGCACCATGACCGCACTGAGCGCGACTGCGGGCGCGGCAAACCTACCGGTCTGGCTCAACGCCGGGACGATACAGGCAGTGACATCCGTCGGTGTCGGATACCTTTCTTTCGGCGGCGCGAACAAGACAGGTTCGCTCGGACCGTGTGACTGGGTGGACGGAATTTCGCTCAGCAACAAGTTCGAGGCTCTTCCGGCAAAATATATCACGGTGGAGAAATGGAACGCCACGACTTCGGCGTGGGTTGACGCCGGACTGACCGACCTCCAGAAGCAGCAGCTGGTGTCAACCCAGGGCTGCACGGTGCAGCCGCTGACCAACAACGGTGTCACCGGAAACAAGCTGCGCGTCACCATAGAGGCTGCGTCAGGCGTACTTTATTTCAGGCTGACCCGTCTGAACCTTAATATCTCCACCAACGGGCTCGCGTCGTCCAAGGTGCTTGTGGAGTTCTCCACGATCGGGACTCCGGAGACATTCGCAGCCATGGGCACCTACAGCATCGAGGGATGGAGCGGATGGAACTCCATATATCTTGACAGGAACTTCGGAGGCTCGTCAACACAGACCACGCAGTTCCGGAAGATGCGCCTCACCTTCTCCGGGACCGCCACCACCGGCACGAACGCCTCGAGCTCCTTTTCCCTGATCAACATCCTCGCCTACGGGGCCACGGCGTGGAGCACGCCCAACACCATCGCCAAATACGGCAGACCTTACACCTACGCGCTTGACACCTTCGCCTCCTCGTTCGTGGGCGACATCCTGCCCTCAGCCAACGTGGCGAGAAACCTCGGGTCAGCCACCTACGCATGGAGCAACACGTATACCAACCGCGTGCGCAGCAACACCACGCTCTATCTCCACAGCGCGGCGGACACGAGCATCATCTTCTGCATCGGCGACACGGAGAAGATGCGCATCGCGCAGCCGAACGGCTACGTCGGGATCCTGAAGTCTGATCCGGCTTACGCGCTTGATGTCGGCGGGCAGGTACGCGCCGCCGGATGGTTCCGTACTGTCGGGAGCTACGGCTGGTATTCCGAGACGTACGGCGGGGGATGGTACATGTCGGACTCCACATGGATACGCAGCTATGGATCGAAGAGCATCTATGTCAACACAGGACAGATCCGCTGTGACGGATATTTCAACCGCCAAGCTTACACCGGGACATCTTGGAACGCGGGATACGGGGCTTACAATGTCGAAATTGCCGACAACAGCTCACAGACCCCGCTCTTGGTGGCATACCGTGCAGGACAAAGCCCTACGGCAACCGGCTCCAACCGTATCTTCGCCCTGGAGCTGCTGAACTCAGGCACCACGTTGCATTTCGCTATGGCCGGTGCGGCGAAGTTCCGCATGATAAACAGCGGGGATCTCCGGTTCGTGCCCGGCACCCACAATGTCGGGTGTCTTGGATACACCGACTGCAAATGGCAAGGTATCTGGAGTCAGGGGCTCATATGCTGCGGAGACCGCAACGGCTCGTCGGGCTCAGGGACGGGCGTCGTCCTCAACCCCGGGGGAGGGATTGAACTCTCCGCCGCCGCCACCCCCTATATAGACTTCCATTATGCAGACTCCTCCGCCGACTACACAAGCCGCATCATAGAGGAGGCTTCGGGCAGGCTTGCTGTGATCGGGACGCTGCGCGTGTCGGTTGGCATGTATTCGGACGGCTACGTGTCGGCACGCGGTCAGAACACGTCGTCTGACGAGCGGCTGAAACAGATTCTCAGACCAATAGAGCTGAACGTCCGCGACATCGCCTCCGCCCCGTGCGTGGAGTTCGTGTGGAAGAAAGACGGGGTCAGGGACGTGGGCAGCATCGCCCAGTATTGGCGGAAACTGCTGCCGCAGCTTGCGCCTGACATGCCTGACGGTACCATGGGACTGCAATACGGCAAGACCGCGCTTATGGGTGTGATAGCCGTGGCGAAGAAAACCGTCAGCCTTGAAGAGCGCGTGGCAGAGCTTGAAAGGGAGAACAGGGAGCTGAAAAAAGAATTGGAAACTTTTAAATCAAGATAAGATATGGGACATAACGCAGGACTGATATACGCACCCGTGAACACGGATGATGTCGTGGAGACCATAGGGGAAGGAAGTCACGATGTGGTGACATTATGTTCGTCATCCAAGATAAACAAGTGGGCGAAATGGAAGCCCGTCCGCTATGACAAGCCGGAGGAACTTACAGAGGCTGAGCGTCAGTCGGTGAGCTTCGGTCTCGCCTTCGGATACATAGCGCAGGCGACATCCGCCGCCGTCAATCTACTGGCGAACCTTCAGTCAGGTCTCCCGGCTGTCCCGGCATGGACTTACGCCGCCCCTCGTCCGGGGACAGACTTGGGCCGTATCACGGACTTCACAAACAGTACCAACGCCGCCAATCCCGGCTACAATCACAATGCGAAGCCTCCCATTAGTGGGTTTGCCGATCTCACCATCTTCAAGTCGGAGTTTGGCCTTGCGAGCAAGATCTACAACTTCAACTTCAAATGGGGAGAGTCCTCAAACCAGGGGGCGAACGACACATCCGGCATAGAGATCCCGATAAACAAGCTCAGTTCCACAATCACCGACGGCACATGGAGGTTCGGGCTGCTTATATTCTTTCCCCAAAGCGGGAAATACAAGGTTGCCCTGGCGTCATCCGTCTCGGCGATCTCGGCATCTGTCACACAGCCGGGAGACATGATGATACGTCCCGCCGCCACGGGAGAGCTTTCCTCGCTTTATGCAGCCGCCTTCAGCGCGGGAAACAAGGAGCTTGACGCGATTCCCGTCCTTGTGAAAGACGCAAGCCGCACCAATGCCACCGGGTCCGCAGACAGATGGACGGTGCAGGCATCATCCCAGTTCATATCAATGCCTCTGGGAGAGAAGATCAAGATAAAGCTGTCAGACCGTTTCGCGAATGTGTCTCTCACATTCAATTCCATAGTGATTACTTATCTTGACGCGGCGGGGACATCCAAAGCCTCCTATACGCTTGTGCCGACCACGGCGTCATCAGGCATGAGCAAGACCACCCTCGCCGCACCGTCCGCCTCTGGGTCGGTGAGATGCAAGGTGGTGCTTGATTTCACCATATCCGGCACGATGGCGGCTTCGGATTATGTCCTCAAGACTCAGATGCAGGTGGGGCTCGGCGGTTCCGCTGTCGGCGACACCAACCCGACGCTTGAGCAATATAATTCGGCATGGGTGTCTATTTCCCAGATATCGGCACTGAGCGGACGATACAGGATAACCGCGACGGACGCCGCCCGCACGACGATGTCCACCATCATGAACTATATCGAGAGTCTTCCGAGAAGATCGTCTGGCTCAGCAGACATAAGTGTATATCCCATGTTGACTCTTGACGGCGCAAGGTTCAACACCTCAAATCATTTCATCCATCATGGATAAAACAATATTACATATCAACCCTATAAAACAATCAACACATATGGAAATCAAGACAGACGCATTGGTGTCAATGCAGGTGAGAATGAGCAATGCCGGGGATGCCGGACGCGAGCACACGGTCTCGGCTGACGTGACCGTCTCTGACGGCATGCCGGAGACCATCAACAACGGACAGGTATGCCGGGTGGACGGCACGCAGGTGGCCAGCTTCAACGCCGGACGTTACACACCCCTCAACGTCAACTTCTCCACGACAGAGATCTCCGTGGAGGAGCACGCGGAGATATTCTCCGCCATACAGGCGTTCATCGCCGCCGCTGACGGTGAGGCGGCGAGACTCTCGCAGAACTGCGTGGAGATCTGAGACCCGGACAAGTAATAATTTAAAGAAATCAAAACCATAAAATGAAGAGAAAAATGAAAAAGACAGAAAAGAAACAGGCAGGGACAAAGACAGTGAAGACATCAGACGCGGTGGCGGTATACAACGCCATCAAGGGGCTGCGCATCATGAAGCTCGAGAAAGGCGACATGTTCGCCGTACTGCGCGCCGCAAACGCCCTGAAACCCGTGGCTGCCGCTTTCGAGGATTTCGTCAAGGATGCGCAGGAACGTCTCAAGCCGGAGGGATTTGATTCCGTGGTGGAGAAGAGCCAGCGGTTTGACACTCTGCCGGAAGACGAGAAGAGGGAGGTCAACCGTGTGGCGCAGGCATACCAGAAGGACGTCGACGAGTGCGTGCGCGAGGAACTTGAGCGTGACAGGGAGGTGGCGGGACTCTCCACCATCACCGACGACGCGCTCGCCGTCATCGCATCCGATAACGACAGCCTCGACGTGCAGACCCTCGTCCTGATACAGCAGGTCTGCGGGGAGTGATCCTCTTCCCTGTCGTGGTGGGCGGCTTCCCGGGTTTCCGTAGCCTCCCCCACGACTGGAAAGCGCGTTCCCTCAAGTCCTGACCGTGCCGCGCACGCAGTGAGCGGGTCCCCGCCCTCCGGCAGAAACCCGCATAAAACCGCGCCGCCTCACGGCATATGGCTATAAAGCATATTTAAATAAAAATACTTTTAACAGACAACAATGATCGACGGACTAAGCGAAATACTGCTCACCGCCATAGGAGCGGTGGGAGGCACGGGCGGGATTGCGGGAATAGTGTTTTACCGCCACAACAAGCGCATGAAAGCTCTCGAAGCACAATTGAAAGGCGCGGAGGTCAGCAAGGCACGTATCGAGGGCAAGACTGACGAATGGCATTTATATAAGGAACAGCTCGACACCGCCAATGCGCGTATAATCGAGCTTCTGAGGGTAAATGCGGAGAAAGAAGACAGACACATGTCCGACCTCAAAGAGAAGGAGGAGCGTTTCAACGCTCAGACCGACTATCTGAGAGGTGTGCAGCGCGACCTCATGAGCGCGTTGGAACGTGAGAAGGAACACATCCGCAAGGAGGGACAGCAGGAACGCCGGATCGCCTATCTCCTGAATTGGATGTGCAAGAAGAATGACTGTGACCACGGCATCCCTCCGAGAGAACGCCTCAATGGAAGTGAGTTTGACGAAAACGAGATTGAAGATACATAAAATAACAATACCATGGCAGACATAAACATCCTCGCCCCCTTCATCCTCAGTTATGAGGGGGGCT
>CAMWID010000115.1 GCA_947174235.1 uncultured Porphyromonadaceae bacterium
GCGCCGCCTATACCAACGTGGACAAGGCGGAGGATGATGCAGAGTTCGCCGAACTGCTCAACGCCACCGCCGTACGTAACCTCGCGGAGGCGACTCGCGACTACAACGCAACCCTGATACATATTTCCACGGACTATGTTTTCGGTAAGGAGCCTTACAACGTCCCCTGCCGTGAGGATCAGGAAGGCACGCCGACAGGCGTATACGGTCTTACCAAGCTCCACGGGGAGCAGGCGATTGCCGAAAGTGGCTGCAAGGCACTTATATTCCGCACCGCGTGGCTCTATTCGGAATTTGGAAAGAATTTCGTGAAGACAATGCTCAACCTCACCGCCACGAAGCCTGAGCTGAACGTGGTGTTCGACCAGACCGGAACCCCGACATACGCTCAGGACCTCGCCGACGCAATATTCCATATCATCGAAAACCGCAGGATGGACGGAAACGAGGGTATCTACCACTACTCCAACGAGGGGGTCTGCTCATGGTACGACTTCACCAAGATGATAGCCGGATATGCCGGCAACACAGCCTGCGACATCCGTCCCTGCCACAGCGACGAGTTCCCCTCGAAAGTGAAACGCCCGTCATACTCCGTCCTCGACAAGACAAAATTCAAACAGACCTTCGGTCTCCCTGTCCCTTACTGGACCGAATCGTTGCGCAAATGCATAGTCAACCTTTCCTCCGGGGAATGACAACCGAAGGCAGAAGACTGAAAAATTGACAACTTAAAATAGACAGCTCAGAAAACAATGAAACGCAACATACTAATAACCGGCGGAGCCGGATTCATCGGCTCTCACGTAGTGCGCCTTTTCGTCACCAAGTATCCTGATTACCATATCGTCAATCTCGACAAGCTGACATACGCCGGAAACCTCGCAAATCTCAAGGACATCGAGGACCGTCCGAACTACACTTTCATCAAGGCGGATATCGCCGATCTCGAGGAGATGCGCCGCATTATCAGTGAACATCGGATCACAGGCATCATCCACCTCGCGGCTGAAAGCCACGTGGACCGATCCATCAAGGATCCCTTCACTTTCGCGCGTACAAACGTGATGGGCACGCTCGCGCTGCTACAGGCGGCGAAGGAATACTGGGAGAGTCTGCCGGAGAAATACGAGGGAAAACTCTTCTATCATATCTCCACCGACGAGGTGTACGGCGCCCTGGAACTTACAAACCCGGAGGGTATCGAATCGCCGTTCACGACCGCCGCATCCTCCGAGCATCACCACGCCTACGGTACGGAATTCTTCCTCGAGACCACGAAATACAACCCGCACTCCCCCTACAGCGCGTCGAAGGCTTCGAGCGACCATTTCGTGCGCGCGTACCACGACACATACGGGATGCCGACCCTGGTGACAAACTGCTCCAACAACTACGGACCCTATCAGTTTCCCGAGAAACTGATACCCCTGTTCATCAACAACATCCGCCACCGCAAGCCGCTCCCGGTATACGGCAAGGGTGAGAACGTGCGCGACTGGCTGTATGTAGTTGACCACGCCCGCGCCATCGACACCATCTTCCACAACGGCAAGGTAGCCGAGACATACAACATCGGCGGATTCAACGAATGGAAGAACATCGACATAATCAAGGTCGTGATCAAGACAGTCGACCGTCTGCTCGGCAATCCTGAAGGTTATAGCGATGAACTGATCACCTACGTCACCGACCGTCTCGGTCACGACATGCGCTATGCCATCGACAGCCGCAAGCTCCAGAAAGAACTTGGCTGGGAACCGAGCCTGCAGTTCGAGGAGGGTATAGAGAAGACAGTCCGCTGGTATCTCGACAATCAGGAATGGATGGATAACATCACCTCCGGCGACTACGAGCGTTACTACGACGACATGTATAAAAACAGATAATCTCGCGGTCAAAAAAGATCGCGAAGCCATACCCAGGCTGAAAAAATTGTTGAAGACCGGGGCGGGAGGCGGGAACATCATGTGATTCCCGCCTCCTGTCATTTCAGACAATCATATGTCAAAACCCGTCACCCTCAGGAAACGTTGTTTCTTATGAAACCAAGATCTAAATTTACATATGGATAATTCTATACAAAATAATCAGACTTCCGGAAAGGGAGGTGGGTCCGGAGTGGGCAAATTCCTTGTGGGGAACGCCTGCATACTGATTTCAACTATTTTCTGGGGTGTAAACGTGTCGGTGACCAAAGCCCTGATCCCTGACTGGATGAGTTCGGAGGGTGTGACAGCGGTCAGACTTATAGGGGGATGTGTGTTGTTCTGGATCGTGTCAATGTTCATGCATTGCGGTAAAATAGGCAGACAAGACTGGAAGAAGATAATTCTCGGGGGCACCGTAGGTCTTTTCGGATTCATATATCTGTTTGTGATGTCGTTGAAATACGCCAATCCAATAGATGTGTCGATCATAATGACGCTTCCCCCGTTGTTTGTCATTCTAATGGGTGTGATCTTCCTCCATAGGCGTCCGTCAAAGCTTGAATATCTCGGAATCGTTGTGTCGTTTGCAGGCGCGGCTGTTGTGATACTTGCAGCCGGAGGGGGAAGCGCCGGGAAAGACAATCTTATAGGTATACTGATCGCAATCGCATCGTGCATATGCTATGCATTTTATCTCGTCATACTCGAAGGGCCGAGCCATACCTACAAACCCGTGACAATGCTCCGCTGGGTATTCCTGTTCTCTGCGTTGCCGGCGCTTTTCCTGCTTATAGGATTCGACAAAATGCCTATTCTCCGAACATCGGAAATAGTGCCGTGGATAGAGATAGGATTCATACTCCTGTGCCCGACATTCATCGCCTATTTCCTTGTGCAGCCTGCCATAAAGGATATCGGCTCAGAGATGGTGTCGATCTATCAATATCTGTTGCCGGTCTTCGCCACCATTTCTGCGGTATTGATGGGTCTTGACAGGTTGAAATGGATACAGGTGGCGGCTATGGTCATAATAGTGGCGGGTATGGTGCTTACCAATGTCGGCAAGAAACGCCGTGTGGCAGCCCATTCCGGTCATTGATTGTAGATAATTATGGGTTGACAAACAGGCAGCCGGGTCATGCGGGAGAACTTCATGACCGGCTGTCGTTGTGTCAGGATTCTGTGGTTTATATTTTGTTGCGGAGATTGGGCAGGAATACCGCTATGATGCCGAGCAACGGCATATACGCGCAGAAGTTGTAGACAGCATTGATGCCGTAGGTGTCGGCAAATTCACCGAGCACTGCTGATGCGATACCCCCGATGCCGAAGGCGAATCCGAAAAACAGCCCGGAGATCATACCGAGTTTTGTGGGCAGCAGCTCCTGTGCATATAGAAGAATAGCCGGAAATGCCGACGACAGTGTGAATCCGGCACAGAAACTGAGTATCGCCGTGAGGGGAAGCCCGACATGCGGCAACAGAAGAGAGAATGGGGCGGTGCCAAGGATCGACACCCAGATCACGAGTTTACGCCCGTAGCGGTCGCCTATCGGACCGCCCACCAGAGTCCCGGCGGCAGTGGAGACCACAAAGATAAAGAGGAATATCTGCGACTGTGAAACAGATACGTGAAACTTGTCGATAAGATAGAAGGTATAATAGCTTGAAATACTCGCCATATAGACGTATTTCGAAAATATGAGCAACATTATGATGCAGATGGTGAACGAGGTCATCTTCTTTGACAGAGGAAGGGTAGTGTGCTTTTCCTCTTTACTGACCGATGCCCTGAGCTGCCGGAGGTAATTGCCGTACCATCGGCATATGGGGCGCATGGCAAGGAAACAGAGCCCTGCGAAGAGAAGGAACCACATTACGTGGTGGCGGTTGTAGGGTGCCACTATTACCGCCACAAGCAACGGACCTATTGATCCTCCGAAATTCCCTCCGACCTGGAATACCGACTGTGCGAAACCACGCCGTTCGTGTCCGGCGAGCGAGGTTATGCGCGAAGCCTCGGGATGGAGTGTGGCGGAACCTATCCCTACCATGAATACGGCAAGGAGTATCCCCGGCAATGTGGAGCAGTAGGAGAAAAGGATAATACCGATGGCTGTGGAACACATACCGGCAGGAAGACTGTAGACAAACGGGCGTCTGTCGAAGGCGTATCCTACGACCGGCTGGAAGATGGATGCAGCCAGCTGATATACAAGCGTGATAAGACCTATCTGCGCGAAGTTGAGGTCAAGATCAACCTTAAGCATGGGGTAGACCGCCGTGATGACGGATTGCAGAAGGTCGTTCAGGCAATGAGAAGCGCACAGCGCGAGCAATACCGGAAAAGCCGGCATCGCGGCGAGGTTCTTGAATTTAGATATGAAGTTCATGGATACAGAATGTTTTTTCGCGTTGCGGAATCAGAAGATGATTCAAGATTCCGGGGTATTGAAAAATGTCTGCAAAATTACAAAATATATCATGGGCAGGCAAATTTAGGAATTGAAAGCAATATCAGGGGAGCGGTTAAACGTTATATATATTGTAGCAAAAACACGAATTATATGTGCATTATTGAATGTGGGGACATGTCTTTGGCATGTTGGATCGCATACTATGGAATTGCACAAATATTTTATGCTTTGACTATGGTCGGATAAATGTGAGACATAAGAAGTTTTGGAACGTGATATGGCAGACATGATGACACCTGAGCAGAGAAGCCGCTGCATGGCGGCGGTGAAGGGCAAGAATACCAAGCCGGAGATGATGGTAAGGAAATACTTGTTCTCAAAAGGTTTGCGCTATCGCGTCAACAACCGGAAATTGCCGGGTTCTCCGGATATAGTGCTCAAAAAATATAAGACAGCCGTATTCATCGACGGTTGTTTCTGGCATGGTCATGAGGGATGCAGATATTACAGGATGCCAAAATCAAACGTCGATTTCTGGGAACGCAAGATCAGTCATAACAAGGCACGTGATATATCCAACAACGCCGTCCTCGGGATAATGGGATGGAAGGTGATCCGGGTGTGGGAATGCGATGTCAAAACCAAGGAGAAGAGGGATTTTACCCTTCGGAAACTTATCGCTGAGATAACTGGAGAGGGCGTACATGAAAATGCATCGCCTGTGACAGAATCTCCAATAGCTGCTGAACCCCTTGCTCCCTATGGAGATAAGGAATAAGCTGTTGGCGGTTCAGGTAGTCCAAATGTTGAAAATAAATTACAAATTCAGAAGAATCTGCCGTGTCTAAAGAAGAACAGGCTATCGAGTTGTTGAAAGGCATGACCCCGGAACAAATAATGGCTGTGATTTCAGCGATATAGGTCTGAGATTATAATTGCGCGAAATAATATAATATTTTCCATATTTCGCGCAATTATAATTAGAAATAATATTGCCAATATCCATATTCTCATTTCATCCTTACTCTTCAACGCTTTACGCACCGTTAAACGTCAGCAATCAGGCGGTGATTATGTTGTGGGTGACGGCTTCAAGCCTAAAGAACCACGCACTTATCGCGAGACATTCAGCCGTCTGCTTCAACGGCTCAATATTCCTCAAATAGTCTTTCATGGATTGCGTCACACATTCATTACACGGTGCATCGAAAGCCAATGCCATTATAAGACCGTCAGTGTTATACTCGGTCACTCCAATGTAGCCACAACACTCAATCTATATGTTCATCCGAACATTGACCAAAAGAAACGTTGTATTGACAGATTGAATAAATTTATCGGTACCGATAAATTTACAAATCATCAGATACCTTGTTTCTCAGATTAAATCGCTAAATTTGTGGTTTAACAAGTATTAAGAGTACTACTTAAAAATGGGTGGAAATGTGTAATTACACCGGTTCATCCGATTTTGACGATGTTCCTACAATCCAAATAACCATTGGATAGAACCATCTAATAAAGAAGATGAGCAAGAAGTCGATACGGTTTTTCAATGATCGCGAGGTGAGGGCGGTCTGGGATGATGAGAACAACTGCTGGTGGTTTTCGGCTACTGACGTGGTGCGTGCTATCAATGATGAGCCGGACTATACGAAGGCAGGCAGCTATTATCAGCATTATTAAGAAAGATATATGGATAACGGACAGATTATATTATTTCAGACGCAGGGTGGCGAGACGAAGATTGAGGTTCGGCTTGCCAATGAATCTGTGTGGCTCACAGCCGACCAGATGGCGGAGCTGTTTCAACGCAACAAGTCGACCATTTCAAGGCATATTAAGAATATCTATGAAAGTGCTGAATTAGAGCAAAATCGAACTGTTGCATTTTTTGCAACAGTTCAAAGCGAGGGCGATAGAAAGGTTGAGCGCTGCAAGCCAAGAGCCACGTCCCGATGTATATGAAAGACTGGATTCAGAAACTTGACGATTTCCTGAAGCTGTCGGGTAAAGAACTGCTCACTCATGCCGGAAGCGTGTCAGCCGAAGTTGCCAAACTCAAAGCCAACGA
>CAMWID010000116.1 GCA_947174235.1 uncultured Porphyromonadaceae bacterium
TTGCTTCGGATTGATTCTTCTGCTTTGCTTCGGATGCATCTTGCTGCCTTGCTTCGGATATGCAGTCAGTTTATGGGAAAGCTGCTTTTTTTTGTTGTGTGGAAAGCCCATAGGGCTTTTGTCGAGCTTCCGGTTTCAGTCATGCGCGCTCCGGAGAAGAAATATGAGGAGAGAGGAGATCACGTATGAGAAAATTTACGCCGATGATGGATTCACATCCGCATAGACGTGGAAGCTGTTTTTGGGTAAGAGTCAGTGTTATTCGTCTGCCACAAAACCAGTGCGGCGATAGCCGTGGACATAATATTTGTAGCCGTGTTCATCATCGCTGTATGTGATGTAGCATTCAAACTTGTCGGCAGGCATTCCTGATGGAGTCACGGCTCCTCCGAAAGTTACCTTTCCGTCTGTCACCGTGATGTCGCAGTCATAATATTCATTCGGGGCGGGTGTCTGGCTTCCGAAAGTCAGGGAGGATATGTCGCAAGGCACCTTCACCTTTGTCTCCCAGAATGAACCGAGATCGTCGATCCATATCTCCTTGCCGTTGTCGGCATTGGTGTTGTATGTGATCCAGAGCATCTGTCCGAGACTGTATCCGTCTTCATAGACATCGTTTCCGTCGATGACATCCACAGTCACCATCCATTCTCCTGCGAGATCGACTGTTGAGGTCATCGGGATGTCCTCCTTGCTGCAGGATCCGAACAGGACGATTCCCATGAGCAGGAGAGTGAGGTTGATATATTTTTTCATTGTAATCAAGAATTATAGTTATCAGTTCTTGTCGAGAGTCACGTTAAAAAGGAATGGATAGTCAGTGTAGCTGACAACATATTTTATCGTACCCGAGGCTTCGTCAAACTTTCCGTCTTCAAGGGAATTTGCCGAATCACCCCATCCGGAAAGATAGCTGCTGAGAAGCGTTATGTTGCCGTCGGCGTCCACGCTGATGTCTCCGCCGAGGGCATAGGCGCTGCCGTAGCCTGCGCGGTATTCATACCATCCGGCGAGGAGGTCGGATATGTGGTATGTGTCATTGTCGTTTTTATAGACGACTTCACTATATCCGCCATAATAGATTATGCCGCTGTAATCGCGGAAACTTCCCGTATTGGTGGTGTAATATCCGCTGACCGGATCATCGGGAGCAGACACGAGCACGTATCTCACCGCCGTGGCGCTGAACCCGTCGGAATTGGTGGCGGAATAAGTGACGGTATAGTATCCGGGCTTCGGATTGTTCATATCCATTTTGGAGGAAACGACCACATTGGCGGTATAATCCTCGCCATTTAGCGACGCTGAATATCCCGGATCCACAAAAGGTGTGCCCGCGATGGCGGAATCATAGATAGGTCCGTCAAGTTCCAGGACAGGGTAATAGGTGATGCCGGTCAATCCTTCCGTGTCTTTACTGCAGGAGGCAAGCGCGACGAGCGCGAGTCCGGCAGCTATGGTTGAAATATATTTTTTCATTTCTGTAGACGAATTAAAACGTTAGAATTACTGTGCCCAGAACACCGGAGTTGCGTCACCCTTGTATTCGGGAACCTTGCTGTTTCTGTTGGCGGAAGACTCCGGATAAGGCCACCTCTGGAGCACCTTGTTGTTGCCGAGTGTGCCGTTTACCTGGATAGGGGTATAAAGAGTTCCCGGTTCAAGGAGCGAGGGCTGATAATCATCGGTAACCACGTTATAGATCTGGTCTCCGGTCACGTTTCCGAACGCGGGGTATTTGAGACGGCGAAGCTCGCACCATGCCTCAAAATTGTTTGTTCCGGAAAGAGCCACCCATTTCTGGATGCCGATGCATCTTGCCCAGTTGGAAGCGTCCCACGGATAAGCGTTGAGGACAGTCTCCGCGCCGGTCACGCCGGCAGAAGCGAACGAAGCCTCGATGGCAGCCTTGTAGTGATCTTCGGCTGCAGCGGCTGAGCCATAGCGAGCCTCATACTCGGCAAGGAAAAATTCTATTTCAGAACGGGTGATGAAATATACCGGAGAATCATAAGCCATGTTCGGACGGCACCAGTAATTGGCTTTGTAGGAGGCTGTGGTGGAGAAATTTGTTCCTGATACACCGCCGGTATATTCCGATTTGTCGATATTTGGATTGAAGAAAGCCTTAAGACGCGCATCATCAGAAGCATTCATCGTAGCAAGCAATGCAAGGTTAAGGATCACGTTCTGTTGCGTGGAGCCGAAATAAGTGGCGAACTCCTCTTGATAGAAGGGATTTGCCTGTCCGCTTTCGTTTTTCCAGCAATTTGCCCAGACGATGTCGGAAGCAGGGAAATTATTCTCCGCCACCAGGGCCGCGAGCTGGCTCCTTACATCCACCACGTTGCTCTCACGCATGAGCAGGCGCAGTTTAAGCGCGTTTGCCACCTTCACCCATTCGGAAGCGCGTGCGCCCGGAAGAAGGAAATTCGTACATACGCTCTCCATTCCGTTGACATTGGCGATTGCTTCGTCAAGTTCGGCTATTATGCCGGCATAGACATCCTTGCCGTCATCATATTTCGGAGTGATGTTGTTGATGTCGAGAGCCTCGCTGTAAGGGATTTCCCCGTAGCAGTCTACCATTGCCTGATATGCGGCGGCGCGGATAACCGTGGCGGCGAGCACCGTGCCATAGCTTTCAGACTCTTCCGCCATCGCAGTCACTGTCGAAAGGTTCTGGAGCGTGCGGATGGTGAGGTTGGTATATGTGGAGCTCGAACGTACGGCACTTTGTTCAAACTGGCTATAGTCCATATAGTTCGATGTGCCGAAAAATTGGGAATAATGCTGTGCGAAATACCCTCCCGTGATACGGAAATAATCGCTGTAGCTGTTTGCAAAAGCCATTTCAGCCCCGGGAAAGATCAGGTCGGGGGTAAGGTTTCCGACAGCTGGAGAGTTCGGGCTCTCGTTAATGTCGAGATAGCTGTCGCAGGCTCCGAAAGAGAGCGACAATGCCACGACTCCTGTCAATAATATCTTTTTCATTGCTGATGGTTCTTTAGAAAGTTACTTTGAGGTTTACGCCGAAGGTGCGGCATGACGGGTTGGTGTAAAGTTCGCCGAATCCGTATCCGAGGTCTCCGGAGTCTGTTGTGGTAGATGATTCTGGATCGACATAGCGGTTGTCTTTCGCTGTCCAGATGAACGGATTGTTGCAGTATGCGGTAAGCACGATCTCGTTGAGATGGATGCTGCTCATCCATTTCTGGGGAAGATTCCAGCTGAGAGAGATGTTGCGGAGCTTGCAGTAAGATCTGTCGATGAGATATGCCTCGCCGCCTGCGCCCCATCCGTAATTGTTGAAATAATTCTGGAAGCTGCTGTTGGCTATATAAATCGGAGTGGTGTTCTCACGGTATGTGCCGTCTCCGTTGGCAACCACAGATCCCGGGATGATAAACGGACGGCGCTCGTTTTCTTCAGTCACCTTTCCGTTTCCGGTGAATTGCATGAGGTTCTTGGTTCTTGAGAACATCTTGCCGCCGTATCTGATGTCGAATGCCGCGCTTAGGGTCACTCCGTAAGCTGTGAATGCCGTGCTGACGCCACCTGTCCATTTGTGGTTCATGCTGAATCCTGTAGCCTGGATCTCGCTGCTGAGCACCGGCTGTCCGTTGGCGTCAACAATGGGAGAACCATAATACGGGCTGCTCTCGTCTGTGACATACGTGGGGAGGTAAGTATAGTATTGTCCGATCTCTTTCCCTTGTTCGGCATACATGTAGACTGCGTCGTTGCCTGCCGAGAAGCTGTAGATAGAAACCTTCCCGCCTTCAAGACTCTCAGGGAGAGAAAGCACCTTGTTGTAGTTCTTTGAGAAATTGAAACCGAGTTCCCATGTGAAGTTGGGAGTCTGTACCGGAGTGGTGTTAAGCATGATTTCCACACCACGGTTGCGGACCTTACCGAAGTTTACAACCTGATAGCTGAAACCGGTGGAGGGGTCGACCGGAAGAGTGAAGATCTGGTCGTCGGTCACACGGTTGTAGTAAGAGGCGTCGATATCGATCCTGCCTCCGAAGAACTTGAGGTTGGCTCCGACCTCGAACTCTGAAGTCATCTCCGGCTTCAGTGTGTTTGCCCCTGCGGTGGCTGATGCCATGAAGGCGTTGACCGCGTTAAACGGGAATTTGATGATGTAGCTGCCATAATATCCGTTGGTATATGCCTGCGCATAGTTTGTGGCGGTATAATATGGAGATGCGTCATTACCGGTCTTACCGTATGCGAGACGTATTTTGCCGAATGTGAGGACTTCGTTGGCAGGAATGAATTTTGTGAATATGCCGCTGAATGTCACGCCGGGATAGAAGAAAGAGTTGTTGCCTTTCGGAAGGGTTGACGACCAGTCGTTGCGGGCGGTTAGGTCAAGGTATAGGAAGTTGTCCCATCCTATCGACACGTCGCCGAAGAGACCGATCAGGCGGCGTTTGCTCTGACCCTCGCCGAGTGTGGTGCGGGTCGCGCCGTTGCTGAGATGCCAGAAGCCGGTGTTTACCGCAAGGTCGTCGGTCTCTCCGTTCATGTATGTGGAGAAACGTTCGTTGATGTTGAAACCTACTGTTGCCCCAAGATCCAGACGGTCGTCAAGGAATTGCTTGGAGTAATTTGCAAGGAAATCATGGTTCAGTTCATATCTGCGGCTGTAATAGGCGTATACGTATCCCGCCTGGTTCATGTTGCTGGGTGCGTATCCGTAGTCTTCGTTGATGAGAGCGTCGTCAAGGTCGATCTGCGGGTAGCCTTGTTTCTGGTCATAGTCGGAGTAGTCGAATCCGAAACGGTATGTAAGCGTCAGTCCGTCTACGGGGAAAATGTCAGCCTGCAGCTTTCCGAATGTCTGTTTGCCGTTGAGTTCGTTCTTGTTGTTGGCGATAGCCCAATACGGGTTGGTGATGCCGTAAGGAGTGAAATATGCCTCCGGTGTGTTGAACGGATTGGAGAGATCTTTCATGTCAACGATCGAGATGTCGCGAGGCATTTCGAGCACGCCGTCTATAGGGGACGTTCCCTGATATGAGCCTACTGTCTTTGTCTTCCAGTTGGCGAAGCTCATCGCGGTCGAGATCTTGAACCACTTCTCCGGCTGGAACGCTCCGCGGAAAGCGATTGTGTTTCTTTTGTAGGAATCTGCGTCTGTAGGCATCACACCGTTGTTGTCGGTATAGGAATAAGAGGTGTAGAATGTAAGCTTCTCGTCGTTGCTTGTTCCGCTCACCGCCACATTGTGGGTCTGCGACCATCCTGTGTCATAGAAATCACGCACGTTGTTTTTCTTCGCGCTGTATTCATGAATGAGCTGGGAATTGTTCCAGATGGGGCCGTATACCTGCATGCTTCCGTCAAGGGCGGGACCCCAGGAACCGTTTTCGATAAATGTCTGTCCTCCGTTCCAGCCTTGTCCCCATTTGTTCTGCATTTCGGGGAGGAGACTGACGCTGTTTGCCTCGACAGTGCCGCTATAGGTCACAGTATAATTTTTACCTCCGGCTTTCTTTCCGCTTTTGGTCGTGATGATGATCACGCCGTTTGCGGCGCGGCTTCCGTATAGAGCTGTCGCCGCCGCTCCCTTCAGTACTGTAAGCGATGCGATGTCGTCGGGAGAGATGTTGTTGACGCCACCTGCCGCGATCGCGTGTCCCTGTGTGCTGAATGTGGAGTTGGCGATAGGCACTCCGTCGACCACGTAAAGGGGCTGGTTGGATCCGTTGATAGATCCGAGACCGCGGACGGATACATTATTTGCCATACCGGGGTCGGAAGATGTGGTCTGGATCTGAAGACCCGCCACTTTGCCTTGCAATGCTTCCATCACATTGTTCGTACGGGCGCGTTCTATCTCAGACGCGCCAACCTGTGTTGCCGCATAACCGAGAGATTTCTCGCTGCGGGAGATGCCGAGAGCGGTCACAACCACCTCGTCAAGCAACTCGGAATTGAGCCCGAGCACAATCTTGATTTCCCCTTTGGTAATGGGTACTTCCTGAGAAGTCATGCCCACGTAGCTTACCTTCAGGGTCTTGGCGGATGCCGGGACATTTGTCAGCACAAACTTTCCATCAATGTCAGTGGTAGTTCCGAGAGTCGTGCCTGTCACCATAACTGTAGCTCCGACAATAGGTTCATTGTCATCGCCGGAAACGACTACACCGTTCACGGTACGTCCTTGTGCTGAAACGCCAAGGGCGACTCCGATAATAGTCATAAAAAGTAGAAACAGTTTTTTCATACTCTTACCATAAAATTAAACCAATAAATAAACTTTAAATATTTTTATCAAAATTATTA
>CAMWID010000117.1 GCA_947174235.1 uncultured Porphyromonadaceae bacterium
TATTAAGATACGATTAGTTTTTTCTTCAAATTTGAATTCCAATAACTTATTATAGCTAACACATTGGCATATATATACATTGGGCAGGAAATATCCGCAGTTTGCAAATATTTCCTGCCCAACATCAGTATGTCTGAATACCCTTCAGACACACTGTTACAAAGGTTTTCAGTCTCCCCTGTAATATTGCTGTAAATAACAACGCGCTATAAAGTCCCAGTTACGGGAGACTAATGAACTGTCGGACGACATTGGGAACACGGCATCCGGCAGCCACCCGTTGATACACACATATCTTAAGAGATCACCAGGGCAACAGCCACGTTCCGTCAGAAGCTCCATGGCGTGATGACTGGCATATGATTTTTCATACATAGGATTGTCGGGATGCGCTATGCATCTCGCAATATTTCTTGCCAGAAGCATACCTTTCTCCTTGTTGACCATCAATATAAAGTCATTTTCTCCTTTCATCTGCGGAAGATGCTCCTCTCCGTCTGACCACCCGAGGGAATCTATGAAGAAACGGTTCATCTCATCATATGTCTGAAAAAACTTGATTATCTTTCCTCCGGTCGCCTTAGTGAAAGCAGTATAATATTTATGCTCTTCAGTCTTCTCTCTCTTTTTTGGCTCGGGAGGCAGTTTTCCTTCCACAATCAGATAAAGCCATTCCCTCAGATACAAAGCCAAAGGACCGGTAGGATCTTCCATCATTGATTGCTCCATACGCTTCTGCAATTCCGGAATATTGGCATCTTTTGTAAGGTCTATCGATGACGCTATCTCTGAAAGTGTGAGCGCATATGCCGGTGTCATAAGATAACAATGCATAAACAGCCAGTTGCCAAGACGGAACAATGCTTCCGAGTCTTCCTCCGCATGAATCTCAAGTTCATGGGCAATCCGGAAATCCTCCGGCATGGGAGATTCGTCGTAAACTCTCTCAAGTTCTTCCCACCATATATCCGCTGCATTTATGATCTCTTCAGACAATGGACACACCACTCGTTTCTCTTCATAATTCATCGAAAGCGAATACCAGACCATAAACCTTACATCTTCCCTGTTAAGTTCATAATCGACATATCCTTCGGTTTCTTCATAAAATGGAACTGTATATCCATACATCCTGCGATTTTCTGATATGAAAGAACGCCAGACCCCTGCATCACAGATTATATCCTGATAGTAACCCACGACAGCCATCGCAGCCCTCTCAACCACTTTCAACGGATATGAAGGGAGCAACGATTTCCCGACGACAATATCCACAAGGCGGTTAGCCAATGCAAGATAATATGCATCGGTCCCGGTTTCCTCCGGAGCTGCAGGCTGACGGAGTATGAATTGAGGCATCGTGATCATAAGATCAAGAATTTTTCAGTCTTTCCACGAGAGCCTCAGGCGACAGTTTCTCTTGAGTTCCGGATACCATATCCTTAAGGTTTACTGTACCCTCTTCGATCTCGCTCTCACCGATAAGAGCCACATATGGAATCCCCTCCGAATCTGCATAGCCCAACTGTTTTTTCATTTTGGATGCATCGGGATAAAGTTCTGCCGCCACACCATCCTCTCTGAGCAGCTTGACTATACGTGCCGACGCCATAGCCTCTTTCTCCCCGAAATTGGCAAACAGGACCTTTACACTACGGCTTACACTGTCAGGATAAAGCTCAAGTTGATTGAGGACATCATAAATTCGGTCTGCCCCGAACGAAATTCCTACCCCGGACAGTCCGGGCATTCCGAACACGCCTGTAAGGTTGTCATATCTTCCGCCTCCGGTGATGCTTCCTATCTGTACGTCGAGAGCCTTGACCTCGATAATAGTTCCTGTATAGTAATTCAGACCGCGCGCAAGCGAGACATCAAGCTCCACCTCACAGTCATGACCGAGAGAATTGATTCCACTTATGACAGTGCGCAACTCTTCCACTCCCTTCATGCCTGTCTCTGAGGCTGCAAGAATCTGCGATAACGTGTTGAGTTTATCCTCATTGCTACCGTTCATTTCAAGCAAAGGACGCAGTTTTTCAATTGCTTCTTCCGAAAGACCTTTACTTCGGAGTTCTTCATTGACATTCTCAATCCCGATCTTGTCAATCTTGTCTATGGCGACCGTAATATCCACAATCTTATCGGCGGCACCTATGATCTCTGCTATTCCGGTAAGGACCTTACGGTTGTTGACCTTTATTGCCACTCTTACTTTGAGTCGATGGAAAACCATATCTATCATCGAAAGCAACTCAATCTCATTCCAGAGTGAATCGCTCCCTACGACATCTGCGTCGCACTGATAAAATTCACGGTAACGACCTTTCTGAGGACGGTCCGCACGCCATACCGGCTGAATCTGGTAACGTTTGAACGGCATCTGAAGCTGTCCCCTGTACTGAACGACAAAACGTGCGAACGGAACAGTCAGATCATAACGCAGACCCTTTTCACAAAGCTTGTTGGTAAGCCTTACAAGATTCCGCTCAGTCAATTCCTCATCTGAAGCCTCCTTAAGAAAATCTCCTGAATTCAATATCTTAAACAACAGTTTGTCGCCTTCTTCTCCGTATTTTCCCATCAGGGTGGAAAGATTTTCCATTGCCGGAGTCTCTATCTGCTGATATCCGTACAGACTGAATACTTTTTTTATTGTGTCGAATATATAATTTCTTCGCGCCATTTCGACAGGCGAGAAATCTCGTGTCCCTTTGGGTATGGATGGTTTCTGTGCCATAAATGTATTTTGTGTTTTTTCTTTCGCGAAGTTACAAAACTTTTTTCACAATTATCGAAGTTGTATAAACTTTTTCTTTTTCATAATTTTGTCGAATTTTCAAGTAATTTTTCTATATTCGCATCCTGTTTAAAAGATCTGCCTACATTATCGGCATGTCGGCTGATGGCAGACATAATTGACATCATTTGACATTATTATGAAAGAAATACTATTTTCAGATAAAATACGTCGTGCCGCGCCAGAGCTGAAAGTATTACAGATCAGCGCAAAATGCACCAATTGTCCCACTTCAGACTCACTGTGGGAAGAGATATGTATGGAATGCGACAGGATTGCCTCTTCCTTTAAGCTGGATGAAATCAACAAACGCCCTGCAATTGCCGCGACAAGAAAAGCATATAAAGCTTTAGGAAAAGAACCCAACCGGTACCGCCCCTCTGCTGAAGCCTTATGCCGAAGGATTGTGACCGGAAAAGGTCTTTACAGACTTTCCGCGCTGATCGACATAATAAATCTTGCATCCGTGAAATCTGGTTACAGCATAGGCGGTTTTGACTGTGACATTATCGATGGAAACACCCTCCTGCTGGATGCAGGCACTCCGGAAGACATATTTCACGGTATCGGAAGAGGACCGCTGAATATTGCCGGACTGCCTGTATACAGAGACCGGAAGGGTGGAATCGGCACCCCGACAAGCGATGAGGAAAGGACAAAGCTTTCCTTAGATACATCCAACCTTCTGATGTTGGTAAACATCTATGGGGAAGAAATGGAGCCGGTTGAAACTCTCGGATTGATAAAATCTCTGCTCTTTAAGTATACATCCGCGACATCGATAGAGGCGTCTCTTCATATTGCAGCTACAGGGGACACTGTCAGCTTATGACATTTGGGCGCGTTCATTAAAAAGATGCATTGATCTTGAAATTAAGCTGACGCCTTGTCAGATAATTCGGGACTGCATATTGAAGATTATTCACATCCGTCACCCAATAATAACTGCTGACATTGGATATGTCAAAAAGATTGAAGAGATCAATCCCTATACTCAAATTCTTGAAGTGTTGTCTGAAATCACGAGCGCGGACTCCATTTTCCGGAGCGCCCGCCAACATATATGTCAGACCAATGTCTACCCTTTTATATGCAGGCGCGCGGAAATATGCCTTGTCCCTTGAAACTCTGGGAGCCGTCATTGTCAATCCATCGGAAAAGATCCCACGCAGACTGAATTTTAATTTCGGGAATTTTGGAAAATAATCTGTAAAATATAATCCTACCGAATACCTTTGATCCGTGGGCAGCGGAACTTTTTTTCCATGAAGATCCTGCTGCGTCTTCATCAATGAGAATGTCAGCCATGAATCAGAACCGGGTACAAACTGTCCGAATAGTCTGAAATCAAGTCCTGCTATGTATCCTTTGGAATCATTGGTTCCGGAATAAGTCACCTTAAGGTTGTCATATTCATATGAGATCAGATTTGACAATGCCTTATAGTAGATCTCCCCCGTGATTTTGAACGGACGGTTAACCGCTCTGAATGTATAATCGCATCCCAGCAGAAAATGAATGCTCCGGGGGGATTTGATATTATGGTTCAACAATACCGAACCATTCCCCCATTCATCTTGAGAGATCTGACGATATTCCTTGTAAAACGGAGATTGATAATAGATACCTGTACCTAATCTATACGTGATATCGTTTCTTTCCGCAGGCGAGACACTGAGATTAATCCTTGGTGACACGAGCACTTCCTTGTTAAAATCCCAATATGACGCACGCACACCGGCGTTTAGAGTGATAAATGTCTTGGATGTTTCTAAATAAACTGCATCTTCCAAGTAAATAGACGCACGGTTATTTGAGATATCCTCCTTGGAAGTAAGGTTATATATGAGATTGACACCCTCGGGCAAAGTAGGCAAAGAATAACCCGCGCTGTCACGCCACTCCCATTCCTTAGTACGGTCTCTGAATTTTTCATGGGAAAACAAGACTCCATAAGAGAAGTTATTCTTGCCAATTGCTGTAGTGCCTTTAAGCGCCATTGAAACGACAGATGCCTGAAGCCTGTTTCGGGCATGTTCCATATATTTACCCACCCCGGATTCTCCTCCCCCCATTCCGGAGTCACCTGATCCTGCCTCGTTTAGCCAATATTCTCCGGAAATATCATAACTGACAAGTTCATTGGTCATAAATCCGGAAAAAGAAAGGCTGAACGAAGTTGAACGATTCTGCTTATAATTCAATGACACACATCCGAAGTAAGTATCAAAGCGATCTTTCTCCTTTCCGTCAAAATATACTTTAAACTGCTTTAAATCAGATGCGGCACCGAAAGATGTTTCCCTGTCAGATGGTTTGAAATTATAATTATTGCCTGATATGTTACCCAATAAATTTACAGACCATTTGTCGGCAGGCTTATATACAATATTTGTCTGATAATCCACATAAAGGGGATCATATTCTCCCCTCGTTTCAAGTGAGGACAACAAAGTGTTGTTTCTCTTTATCCTGAACCCATTGAGAATAGAAAAAGCGCCCCGGTTGATACCGAATGCCACCGACCCTCCCATAAGGCTGAGTCCAACAGAAGCTTCGAATGGTTCCGGTTCCCTGTATGTAATATCGAGAGAAGATGACATTTTATCCGAATACCTTGCAGGAAACCCTCCTGAGGAAAACTTTACATTCCCCACCATATCAGGATTGATAATGCTCATTCCCTCCTGCTCTCCACTGCGGACAAGCTGCGGACGATAAATTTCCACCCCGTTGATATATACGGAATTTTCATCGAATGAACCACCTCTGACAGAATATTGATTACTCATCTCGTTCGATGAATTGACGCCGGGCATAGTGGTAAGCATAGCTTCCACACTTCCGCCGTTCACATCGGGAGAAAGTTTGAATGATTCAGTATCAAAACTCTGCATACCGTTGATATTACTTCTAAAACTTGTCACCTCAAGCTCCTGGAGATGGTAATTTTCAGGATACAATTTAACGCTTAAGCTCAAGTCCCCTTTAGGCTTAATCAATTTATGACTGACGGTTTTAAAACCTACGCAGCTATAGATTATATTTACAGTATCCCTCTCCGCAAATGAAAGCGAATAATTCCCTTGCAGGTCAGTAAAGGTACCTAAAGACGAGTCCGCGATTCTTACAGTAGCGAACTCAATTGGCTTATCGTCATTATCTCTTACCTTACCTGTGACTTTGACAGTTTGAGCAACAGAAAGTAAGTTATATGACAAAAGCGTAAGGCATAATATAAATCTATATATACTCATCATAAGAAAAACGGAATGGAGACACCGATATTGCGGTCAGCGGCGTGATAAGGGCTGACGTATCGATACAAAAAAAGATCCGACAGTCTTGCTGACCATCGGATCTCTAAGGCGGCGATTACCTCCTCTCACGCTTTCCCAATTGTCAACACGGACAGCGGCGAGATAAGGGATAACTTCCCACAACCTCATGTATGGATATAAAAAAAC
>CAMWID010000118.1 GCA_947174235.1 uncultured Porphyromonadaceae bacterium
GAAGAGGTCTCCTGCAAAGTCGTGTGTGTTGAAATCTCCCGCAGAGGCGCAGAGGGCTCGCAGAGGAATTTTTTTAGAGGAGATGTATCTTTATTTATTTGGTTCTGGAAAATAGAGATATCGTCGGTCGGGAGATATTGAGATTGTAGGTGCTATGAAAATCATCTCTGCGAGTCCTCTGCGCCTCTGCGTGAGGTTTTGCTACATGAGGAGGGGCAGGTGGTGTTGAGAGTGAGATTTTATGCGTAAAATGAGATTTGAGAATTATAAATCCGTGAGTATTTGTTAAACTGTTGTGAAATTTTGAAATCTCAGATGGGTTAATTGTGAATTATTAAGGGCTATATGATTGAATATCATAAAATAATGGGATTTGTTAACATGTGGGAATATTTTCTCTAAAAAATAGAAAAAACTAATTTCAGGGTGATTTCTCAGGACGGTATAGCATTGCCAAAGAAAAAATCAACTGTTGGCAATAAAAACTATTATGTGGCGGCGTGATGTCAGAATTTTTTGTATTTTTGCATCTGACAAGAACCATGATTCATTCATGGTCAAAATCAATCCGGGACTGTTATCAACAATCTGCGGAAATTGTTAAAATTTGTTTATTGTAATAATTAAATAATTCATTGGTGATTCAAATGATGTCAATATTATCTCACGGCGCGTCTCTCCGGCAATTCCGGCGTAGTGGTGCTGAACCGCCTCATGATATGTTGCCGTATACATTGACTCAAGTTGGATAACCTTCAATTAATATGATAGAATTTGAGGCTAAGAATGTAGAGATGCCCTCGCTTGATTTCGCAAGGGTAGACCGTTGGCTGGGGGAGGTAGCGGCAGCGCACGGGCGTCGTATAGGCAATCTGAACTATCTCTTTTGTGATGACGAGGAGATCCTGAGAGTCAACCGCGAGTTTCTACGCCATGATTATTTCACAGACATCATCACTTTTGATTATTCGCACCGCGACAGGGTCGGGGGAGATCTATTCATTTCAATTGAAACTGTCCAGAGTAATGCAGAAGAACTCGGCGTGTCATACGATTCCGAGTTATTGAGAGTGATAGTGCACGGGCTTCTCCATCTGTGCGGGATTGACGACAAAGGTCCCGGTGAACGGGAAATAATGGAGGCGCATGAAGATGCCGCGCTGGCTATTTGGAAAGCGGGAGCAATATGATCAACAGAGATTCTTGTCAGCTATTTACGATATGAAATTCAAATATGATGTAATAGTGGTGGGCGCCGGTCACGCCGGCTGTGAGGCGGCTGTGGCATCAGCCAAGATAGGTGCGTCGACACTCCTTATCACCACAGATCTGAACCGGGTTGCCCAGATGTCGTGCAATCCGGCTGTAGGCGGTATCGCGAAAGGGCAGATTGTAAGAGAGATAGATGCTTTGGGAGGGCAGACGGGTATAATTGCCGACCGTACGGCGATACAATTCCGTATGCTCAACCGTTCGAAAGGTCCGGCGGTATGGTCTCCAAGAGTGCAGTCTGACCGTGAGCAATTTATAAAGGAGTGGAGAAATGTGCTTGAAACCACACGCGGTCTTGAGCTTTTTCAAGACATGGCGACGGAATTGGTTTTTGGCGAAGAAGATGGGAAGACAATCGTGCAGGGTGTCAAGACATCCCTCGGATTCGTGTTTGAGGCGAAGAAAGTTGTTCTGACCAACGGAACGTTCCTCAACGGGCTGATGCATTTCGGCGCGACAAAAATAGCAGGAGGGAGGATCGCGGAACCGGCGTCTTTCGGACTGTCGGAGCAGCTCCGGAATCTTGGATTCTCGGTGGCAAGGATGAAGACCGGCACGCCAGCCCGTATAGACGGGCGTTCGATAGATTTCTCTCTTGCAGAGCGTCAGGATGGCGATGACAAGGTTTGCGTTCCCGAACCGGCTGACGGTAACGAAGAGGTAAGGGTAAGACTTGTGGAACGGGATTTCCATAAATTCTCGTTTCTTCCCGGAGTTGGTCGCCGTCTTGCGCCGCGCAGTTGCTTCATAGTCCACACCAATCAGGAGGTACACAATATATTGCATGACAATCTTGACCGCTCTCCGCTTTATAACGGACAGATACAGAGCATAGGTCCGAGATATTGCCCGAGCATAGAGACAAAGATAGTAACCTTCTCAGATAAAGATAGTCATCAGCTGTTTCTTGAGCCGGAAGGTGAAAACACCAATGAATTTTATATAAACGGTTTTTCCAGTTCTTTGCCGTGGGAGGTGCAGCTTGAGGCGTTGCAGAAGGTTCCAGCTCTCCGTGACGTGCATTTCTACCGTCCCGGTTATGCGATAGAATATGATTATTTCGATCCCACCCAGCTCACCCACGACCTTCAGACAAAACTTGTGGAGGGGCTTTATTTCGCAGGACAGATCAACGGGACAACAGGATATGAAGAGGCGGCTGCACAAGGGCTTTTGGCAGGCATAAATGCCGCGAGAAGCGCGGCTGGGAAATCTCCGTTAACCCTCGGAAGAGATGAGGCATATATCGGTGTGCTGATAGATGATCTTGTCACCAAGGGGGTGGACGAACCCTACCGTATGTTCACATCCCGTGCGGAATACCGAATATTGCTTCGTCAAGATGATGCCGACATGCGGCTTACGCCGAAGGGATACGAGGTCGGGCTTGCCAACAAATCCCGTTACGAAGCAATGCTCTCCAAACGGAAAGAGAGGGATGAGCTGATAGAATGGTGCTCCACATTCACTGTAAAAATGGGAGACAAGATCAATGCCTCTCTCTCTGCCCTGGGAACATCTCCGTTGACGGCATCAGTAAGGCTCGTGGAGCTTTTGAAAAGACCGCAGCTGAATTTCTCCAACCTCGGGGAGGCTGTGTCAAAACTCGGGAAAAGGATCCGTGAGATAGAAGAGGAGAGGCGTGGAGAGATCGTTGAGGCTGCCGAGATCCTTATAAAATACGGCGGCTATATATCAAGAGAGAAAGAACTGGCGGAAAAAGCCGGACGACTGGAATACGTGAAACTGCCCGACGCTCTTGATTACGGATCGATGCAGGCATTGTCGACAGAAGCGAGACAGAAGCTGTCAAGAATACGTCCGGCGACGATAGGGCAGGCATCCAGGATACCGGGTGTGTCTCCCGCCGACATCAACATTCTCCTTGTACTCCTCCACAGATGACTTATGCCGGAAATAAAGTATCCGTTCTCTTCCCGACCCGGAGACGAGGATGGATTTTTATTCCACGACATCCACAATTCAAAGATAATATTTCCGTTTCTTAGATACGGACTATAAATAAGATAAGTCAAAATTGTTCCACGTGGAACATAAAGATGAATTAACAAAACTGACAGATATGGAACTTGAAAATCTGAGAGACCTGATCCGGGATGTGCCCGATTTCCCCTCAAAGGGGATAATCTTCCGAGATCTTACCACGATGTTGAAAAACGGGGAGGCTCTCAAAACGATGAGCAAGGCTCTTGCGGATCTTTATCGAGACAAGGGTGTGACAAAGGTCGTGGGTATAGAATCCCGTGGTTTCATCGGAGGAAGTATTCTCGCATATGAGCTCGGATGCGGATTCGTGCCTGCCCGTAAACCCGGCAAGCTCCCCTCGGTGACGATCAAAAAAGCGTATGCCAAAGAGTATGGAGTAGATACAATAGAGCTTCACAGCGATGCTATAACTTCAGGTGATGTTGTTGTGCTTCATGACGACCTTCTCGCCACCGGAGGTACTATGGAGGCATGCTATGAGCTTGTGAAGAGCATGAATCCGAAGAAAGTTTATATCAACTTTATTGTGGAGCTGACGGCTCTAAAGGGTAGGGACAATCTCCCCGCAGACTGTGAGGTGACATCGCTTCTGAGATATTGAGGTTGTCCGGGTTTTGCCGAAATACGGACATCTTTATGAAGATTTCGCCTGATGCCGCAATTTCCGATGAGATTGTTTGCGGTTTTATCGGATATGCATGCGGTCCTGGCAGGCTCGGATCCGGTCACGATTCGGACAAAAGATACAAAAGAGACAAGGTGCCCCCGCAACCGGCGGGGGCACCTTTGAGTTATATGGAATATGGGAAATATGAAAAACAATACAGAAATACCGCAGGAATATCATGTCTCATGTGAGGGGGATCACGGCAATCCCGGGTTGACGATGCTCCATATGCCGTCTCCCGGCGAAGCTATGGTTGTGGCGCGTCCGGAAGAGGTCAGGGCGGCTATAGACGAGCTGCTGGCAGACACCGGAAGGGATATTGATGAAATGGGAAAATTTGAGATAGAATTCTCCCCTGACAGGACGAAAGAAGATCTGTTTAACAACCGTCCGGGGATGCATCTCAGAGAAAAGATACTCAACCTGCCGGAAGCTCCGGGAGTCTATATGTATATCGACCGTCATGGCAAGGTGATATATGTGGGGAAAGCGAAAAGGCTCAAAAGAAGGGTGGCGTCATATTTCAACCGCCGGCATGATTCTGTCAAGACTAATCTTCTTGTGCGGAACATCGTCGACATGCGTTTTATCGTTGTGGCGACGGAAGAGGATGCCTTGCATCTTGAGAACGCCATGATCAAGGCATACAAGCCGCACTATAATGTCTTGCTGAAGGACGACAAGTCGTATCCCTGGATAGTGGTGACAAAAGAACTTTATCCTCGCGTGTTCATGACCCGCGAGAAGGGGATTCACGGGAAATATTACGGACCATATTCCAATGTTCAGGCTGCGAAAGTGGTGCTCCAGCTTATCAGGGATGTGTATCCCTTGCGCAGCTGCCGCCATGCCCTTGACGAGAAGAGCATCGCCAGAAACAAGTTCCGGCTATGTCTTGACTATCATATCAAGAAATGCGGCGGGGCATGCAGAGGGCTTGTCAGCCCGGAGGAATATGGCAAATACGTGGCGCAGGTGAGACAGATACTCGGCGGCGAGACAGTGGTTCTGGAGAATTATCTGAAAGACGAGATGGCGCGTCTCGGCGCGGAATGGAAATTCGAGGAGGCTCAGGAGGTGAAAGAGAAGTATGAGGCGGTGAAAAAATACAATGCGAAATCAGTGATCGCCGTCACTGAAGAGGAAGATGCAGATATGTTCGCCTACGATGAAAACGGTGATTCGGCGTTTGTCAACTTCATGCATCTTCATCATGGAGCGGTGGTGCAAAGTCTGAATCTGGAGTTTCGCCGCAGGCTCTCCGAGACACCCGCGGAAATACTATCCATGGCGATATGGGAAATTTCCCGACGTTTCGACAGGGTGTTCAAAACCGTGATCGTGCCGTTTCATCCGGATGTGGAGTTCGGAAACGTGGAATTTGTGGTGCCCAAACGGGGCGACAGGAAAAAAATCCTTGAGGTGGGTATGAAAAATGTGAGGCAATATATGCACGATAAAGAAAAAATGGCGGAAAAACTCGACCCTGAGAAAGGGATTGACAAACTTATGGAGCAGATGAAATCCGATTTCCGCCTTAATGTGCAGCCTCGCCATATCGAATGTTTCGACAATTCCAATATTCAGGGCACAAATCCGGTGGCGAGCTGTGTCGTGTTCCGCAACGGGAAGCCGGCAAAGAAAGATTACCGTCATTTCATCATAAAGACGGTAGAGGGCCCCGATGATTTCGCCTCAATGAAAGAAGTGCTTCACCGCCGTTATTCAAGGATGATGGCAGAAGGGGAGCCGTTGCCACAGCTTGTGGTGGTCGACGGCGGAAAAGGTCAGCTCAGCGCGGCGGTAGAGGCTTTCGACGAGATGGGTATAAGAGGGGAAGTCGCGCTCGTTGGTATCGCGAAACGACTTGAGGAGATATATTTCCCCGGCGACCAGCTGCCGCTCTATATCGACAAGAAGAGCCGCAGCCTGCAGGTGGTGCAGGCGTTGCGCGACGAGGCTCACAGGTTCGGCATAACCCACCACCGTCTGCGCCGTTCAAAGGGACAGGTCGTGAGCGAACTCGACGGGATCAAGGGGATCGGGGAAGTGTCGGCGCGCATGCTTATGAAGACGTTCAAGAGCGTGAAAAGAATGAAAGAAGCCTCACAGAAGGAACTTGCGGAATGTGTGGGCAACGCCAAGGCAAAAATAATCTACGAGCATTTCAGGCGCGACGGCGGCGATGAAAAACAGTGATAATTATTTTTCTGAATATTATAACGAAACACGTCAGACAACGTTATAATATAAAGAAGTTGTTTAAACTTTTTTACGGAGATTGATTTTTTATGTCTTTTTACCTAAAC
>CAMWID010000119.1 GCA_947174235.1 uncultured Porphyromonadaceae bacterium
TGTCCTCTTTGTTTTTTTTTCTTTCTCTCTTCGTGTGTTTCTGTTTATCTTTTTATGGTTTTTATGTATTGATTGGGTGGTTTTCCGTTTTCCGTTTTCCGTTGTCCGTTTTCGTTTTCCGGTTTTCGGTTGTCAGATCCTGAGTGTGTGCCGAACGAAGTGAGCGCATCAATCTGACAACCGAAAACCAAAAATCTTATTTATCATCAAATTCGATATCGCCATCTACTATCACATGCCATGGCAGCCCGCTCACCGCAAGCTTCTCAAGGAATGGATCCGGATCAAACTCTTCGACATTGTGTACGCCGGGATTCACCCATTTTCCGGTCAGGAACATGTATGCCCCGACCATCGCCGGAACGCCGGTGGTGTAGCTTACCGCCTGTGCGCCGGTCTCTTTGTATGCCGCCTCGTGCGAGCAGTTGTTGTAGATGTAGTAAGTGGATTCCTTCCCCTGCTTGTCAAGACCGGAGATGCGGCAGCCGATAGAAGTCTCGCCGGTATAGTTCTCTCCAAGTGAACCGGGATCGGGAAGGACTGCCTTTAGGAACTGTATAGGCACGATCTCTTTGCCCTCATACATCACAGGGTCTATGCGCGCCATGCCTATGTCTTGTATCACACGGAGGTGAGTGAGATATTCCTGTCCGAATGTCATCCAGAAACGGGCGCGGCGGATCGTGGGATAGTTGATCACCAGGCTCTCGAGTTCCTCGTGATAGAGAAGATAAGACTCGCGCTCCCCGATGTTGGGATAGTTGAGAGGCCGGTGGATCTCAAGATTCTCTGTCTCGACCCACTTGCCGTCTTGCCAGTATTTACCTTTCTGGGTGATCTCGCGGATGTTGATCTCCGGATTGAAGTTGGTGGCGAACGCCTTGCCGTGGTTGCCGGCGTTGCAGTCCACGATGTCGAGATATTGCATCTCCGAGAAGTGGTGCTTGGCGGCATACGCCACGAACACTGCCGACACCCCGGGGTCGAATCCGCAGCCGAGAATTGCGGTAAGCCCTGCTTTCTCGAAGCGTTCGCGGTAAGCCCACTGCCAGCTGTATTCGAAATGTGCCTCGTCTTCAGGCTCATAGTTGGCTGTGTCAAGATAGTTGACTCCGCATTGCAGGCATGCCTCCATGATGGTGAGATCCTGATAGGGGAGTGCTACATTGATACAGATGTCGGGTTTATGACGGTTGAAAAGCTCGCAGAGCTGCTCAACAGAGTTGGCGTCTACCTGATCTGTCTTGATGTTGGGGGCGCCGATGCGCTCCGCCAGACGGTCGCACTTCTCTTTAGTGCGTGAAGCGATGACGATTTCTGTGAAAACGTCAGGGTTCTGGGCGCATTTTGCCGCCACGACTGTTCCGACGCCACCGGCGCCGATGATCACAACTTTTCCCATTTATTGATATGTTTTGTGTTCTTTGTTGTAGGGCTTTGGCCGTTGGCTTTTGAAAGAGAAGTATGGCTCTTAAACGACAAACCATGAAAAGATAAGCTCTCCCTCGGCGATAGAGTCATGACTCACGACTCATGACCCATGACTCCGGATCCGCCACCCACAATCATATATCTTGCAAAAATAATAAAATAATCTCAATTTATGCCCCCGTGTTGCCCGCAGTTGAACATTTCTTGCGGAAATTTTACTAATTTTGCATTATAAACCACCGTTTATTATGGAATATATCTTTTCACTGGATAATCTGCCGGAGGTGGCGCACGCTTTTATTGAGGCTATGGGCGACAACCGCATCTTCGCTTTCGAAGGTGGAATGGGGGCAGGAAAAACCACTTTCATCACTGAGGTGTGCCGTCAGCTCGGCGCATCCGATGACTCCGGAAGTCCGACTTTCAGTATTGTCAACGAGTACAGAGGGGCTGACGGATCGCCGATTTATCATTTCGATTTCTATCGTCTTGAATCTCCGGCGGAGGCTCTCGACATGGGGGCGGAAGATTATTTTTATTCCGGGTGTCTGTGTCTTATGGAGTGGCCCGACAGGATCGGGAATCTCCTCCCCGACGAGACTGTTACGGTATCGATTGAGGAGCTGCCCGACGGGAAAAGGATATTGAGATGCGATGGAGGTAATTGAATTGCCGGAGACGGATTCCACAAATTCATGGGTGGAACGCAACCGTGCTTCGCTCAGCGGGGATTGTCTCGTATATGCGGTCAGCCAGACCGCAGGGCGTGGGCAGCGGGGCAACTCTTGGGAGTCGGAGCCGGGTAAAAACCTCACTGCTTCGGCGTTAGTGCATCCTGTAGGCGTATTGCCGCAGTGGCAGTTTCTTATCTCTGAGGCGGTGGCGCTCGCAGTGGTGGATTTCCTCGCGCCTCTCGGTGTGGAGGCGAGGGTGAAATGGCCCAACGACGTATATGCCGGAAATAAGAAGATATGCGGCATCCTGATTGGGCATGCCGTTATGCCGGGGGTGATAATGCATACTGTTGCCGGCATCGGGATCAATATAAACCAAAGGGCGTTTCTGAGCGACGCGCCTAATCCTGTGTCGGTATGGGAACTGACGGGAGTGGAACATGACATCGCGGATCTCGCCGCCGGACTCGCCGCCGTGCTTTCGGAAAGGCTGACGGCGCTTTACCGTGAGATCGCGGAGACGGATGACATGGAGCGCGTGGCGACACATTCTGAATTCATGAGGAAAATGTGGCGCGGAGACGGGAGATTTTATCCTTTTTTCGACCGTAACGCCGGGGAGCGGATAAATGCACGCATATCGGGGGTGGCTCCTGACGGGACTCTTTCTCTTGAGACTGAATCAGGCGATACTCGCACATATGCTTTTAAAGAAGTGGAATTTCTATTATGAACCTACAATCAGAAAACAATACAGCCCCCAAGGGGCAGACGGGAGCCGGAAAATGGCTTGGAATAGGTGTGAGATACGGATTGCCGGTGGCGCTTACGGTGTTGCTTGTGGTCTATATGTTCAAGAAGGTCAACTTCTCGGAGATGTGGGATCTTGTCAAGCACGGAGTGGATTACTGGTGGATATTGCTGGCGATGGGTATCAGCGTGTTCTCGCATATTTTCCGCGCCGCGCGCTGGCGGCTGCAGCTTGACGCGCTCGGCATACGCCCCCCCTTCATGGCTCTGTGTTGCAGCATATTCGGCTGTTATGCATTGAATCTTGTGTTTCCAAGACTTGGAGAGGTGTGGCGTTGCACGTATATCTCATCTTCGGAGAAGGCTTCTTTCTCTTCCGTGCTTGGATCTATGATCGGAGACCGCCTTGCCGACACACTTATGGTGCTGCTCCTGCTTGTGTTGTGTCTTATTGTGGCGGCGCCCGCCCTGGAGGCGTTTCTGACGCGTTATCCCGTGGGGCGTGATATAGTCTCGCTTGTCTCGCAATGGTGGTTCTGGACTGCGATAATCGGTGGCATACTGGTGTGCTGGTTTCTGTTGAGGTATTTCAAAAATGCCAAATTGGTGGTGAAACTCAAAGAGATGGCTCTCAATATGTGGGAAGGGTTCGCGGTCGTTGCCCGCATGAAAGGGCGTTGGAAATTCCTCCTGCTGACACTGTGTATCTGGGGTTGCTACTATTTTCAGCTATATGTGGCGTTTTACGCTTTTGATTTCACCCGTGCGCTGTGCTCCGGGGAGGGGATGGCTTTCGGTCTGACTCCATGTCTCGTGGCGTTCGTGCTCAGCTCTATAAGTATGGCTGTCCCGTCGAACGGCGGTCTCGGACCCTGGAACCTCGCGATAATGTTCGGTCTCGCTATCTATGGCGTGAGCGACGCGCAGGGCACAGCTTTCTCTATGTTGCAATGGAGCGGACAGACTGTGATGCTGATTATTCTCGGTATATATACCATGGCGTATATATCTATGCGCGGAAAGAGGAAGATGGCTGAAGACGATGTGAGGAAGGCTATCGGCATCGAGCGGTAACTGACATGATGCGATAGTCCGGTTATATAAAAACAAAGAAAAACAACTACGTTATGATTTTCACTCCGAAAGACGATAAGAATGATTATTTTGACAGTGAAGAGCTGCCGGAAGAGCCTGTAAAGGAGCCTAAGCGGCCTGCGTATTCCCCTGATGATCCCGCATATTGGGAAGAGGAGGAATCGGAATGGGAGCATCTGAAGCCCCGAAGCAAGGTGAAGCATTGGCTGTGGATCTCGGCTGTGGTTGTGCTCACGGGACTGGCGGTGGGTTGCTGGCTCCGTTATTTCAAACCTTATGTGAGCGATGCCTACCAGTTCGGATACGTGGAACATATCGAACGGAGGGGAACTGTGTTCGAGACATATGAAGGTGTGCTGATACCTTATAAAGAGCTTATGGATACCACGCGGATCTATAGCAGGGATTTCATTTTCACGGCTTCCGACGCCAAGGTGGCGGCAAGGTTGCTTAGGGCGCAGCTCAACGCGATGCCCGTGCGTGTGGAGTACCGGAAATACCATGCCACACTTCCGTGGCGAGGGGCAAGCAAGATAGTGGTGACTGCGGTAGACAGTGTGGATCCCCGGAAGATACTTCCTCCGGAATTTGCCCCTAAACGTTGACAGATTCCTTTCAGGGAGTGACCACAGGCCTATCGGAAAAATGAAGACAAAGGGAAATATCATTATTTTTCACGTATTTTTTCCGGTTTTTAGAATTTTTCCGGAAAATATATAGTGCGATTGAAAAAAAATAATTAACTTTGCATCCCAAACGGTGGCAACTTCACCGGGACGTTCCTCAATACAGGTATATTCCCTACTGATGACATTCCGAGTGGTCGCTGTTTTGGAAAAGGCGCGAAAGTGCCGCAGGCAGGTCTGGTAGCTCAGCTGGATAGAGCAACAGCCTTCTAAGCTGTGGGTCTTGGGTTCGAATCCCAACCGGATCACAGAAGGGTCACTGAGAAGTGGCCTTTTTTCGTGTCCGTAACGTCACTGCGTCAGCGTTTAGCAATTTAGTAATACTTTGATTTGGAATGATTTAGCACTCCAGCCATTTTCGGACGGTAGCCTGTTATAGCATTTGTTAGTTTTGATTTAGCACATTATCTTTGGTACAAATTTCGTGAATGTACCACAAATGTACCAACGTTTCAACCGAATATCAGTTGTCACCGATTCCCCCGTTTCCGCGATGGGACCTGGGTGGCTTTTTTTTACTCAAAACGTTGGTTCATATTATTTTGTGCTAAATCATTCCAAAAGATACAGGGGTGGCAACACCGCGCTCTTGGATGGCGTTAAAATGGTTTGTGGTACACTTGTGGTACATTTTACGAGCCGTGTGGTACACGCTTTTTCGTGTACCACAAAGCCGCAAGAAATAATGTATCGCCCTTTAATAAAACAAGTTATGGCAGGAATACCCCAGATCAAGGTAATTTTCGACCGCCGCAAGAAGGCTTCGGCAGTCAATCCGGGCACCGTGGAGATAGAGGTGTCCTACAACCGCGAGCGCGTCCGGCTCTCCACCGGTGTCGCAGTCCTCAAACAGCAATGGAGCGGACGGGAGGTTGTCAACCATCCCGAGGCCGACAGGCTCAACGAGCAGATCCGCCGCGTCTATGACGGTCTGCACGAAAAGATGGCGACCATCGCCTCCAAGAAGGGAGAGTATGACCTTTCTCTTCTCAAAAAGGTGAAGAAAACAAAGGTGCAGGGCTCGTCTGGCTGCTTCCTCTGCCCGTCAGCGATATTCTCGGCAAAATATACTCCAAGCTCCGCAATCCAACAATAGCCAAGCTCTTCCGCTACGTCGGCATCGCCGAAAACGCCGGATACGGAATGAACAAGCTCACAAGCTGGGAATCTCTGACAGGCACCAAACCGACCATTGAGAGTGACCGCACCATCGCCACAGTCACCTTTCCCCTCAAATCGGCAATCCAACGGTTAACATATACCGACAACCCCGATGTCGCTAAAAATGTCGCTAAAAATGTCGCTAAAAACTTATCAGAGCGACAACTGCAAATAATAGCACTCATCAGCGAAAATCCACAAACAACAAGAGCTGAAATAGCTAATGCTATTGGTGTCGCTACAAAAACAATCGAGCGCGAACTCGCTTCACTTTTTGAGATTGTACGTTATGTAGGCTCCAAGAAAGGTGGTCATTGGGAGATAATTAGGTAGTGTTTCACTGAGTGTGTCTGAGGCGAGTTCACTCAAGCCTGTAGACCTC
>CAMWID010000120.1 GCA_947174235.1 uncultured Porphyromonadaceae bacterium
GTTGGTCTAATAAACCGACCAAATCAGTGTACCCCTACCATACCTGAGTAGTTACCAACCATTTGTTCTTAAGTTCAAGCGGTTGAAAAGATGGCAAGGAATCAAATTCCTTATCAAATGCAGTGATCTCGTTTTTATCCTCTTCCGAGAGTTTTTCTTTAGAAAGAATTTTACCCATTTCTTCCAGTTTCCTGATCACGACATTTGAATAATTGCTCTCATTGTAGAAACCTTCGATGATATTGGAATAGCTGAAATTTGAGAAATCTTCAAATCTTTTATGGCTGCCAAGGTCATATATGACAGCATTTTCTATAGATGAAAGCACAAACGGGAAGTGGGTGGTCACTACAAACTGGATATTGGGGAAAAGATTAATGAGGAAGGGCAAAATTTTCTTTTGTAACTCTACATGCAAATGGGTTTCGATTTCATCAATGATGACGATTCCCGGCATATCATAAGCCAACAGCGGATCGGTACTCATCCCCAACATTATTTCAGAGATGATGGCTATTATTGCTGAATAGCCGTCGGATAATTGAGTAAACGAATAAGGTTCCTTCCCTTTTTCCCGGATCTCAAAATTGAAATCCTTGATCAGGAATTCAAGTTTAAAATCCTTATGTCCCAGTAATTTCGCCAATGCGTCGTCGAACTGAGAGAACCATTTCTCAATCCTTTCTTCCTCTTCTATGTCATGGCGTTGATTTGCGAAAGCGGACTGAGTTTTCAGATTGACGAGCATTTGGATAAACATCTCTCCATGTTCCTTGTCTGCAATTTTTTTTTGTCCGTCGGGAGTGATGAAATCTTCTTTCCTACGTGCTCCGAATTTAAAAATAAGGAAATCTCCGTCTGCCACGGCTGCATAATAATCCCAGTTCTCTGCACAATCAGGAATTACATGTATGGCGGCACAAAAATCCTTAATCCTTTTATATAACATTCCTGCATTAAACTCGTCAGCCGCACATAAATCTCTTGTTTTTGCAAGATTGGCGTTTTTTGCATGATGCAGAAACATGCTCAATGGCTTACCTCCTTCGCGGCAATTGAGAGTATTGTATAACTCTCTGACAAAAGTAGTCTTACCCACGCCGTTGTCTCCGGTGATTAGAAGATGCACCGGTTTATCCTCCGGTTTGCCCAATTCAATATCGGAATCTTTTATATTGCGCAATCCTTGAGTACGGATATTGTGGATATAACATTGGTTTAATATGTCGCTTTGAAGAGCCATTATTGCATATAATATATTAAAACATACAAAGGTAATGAATATTTCTTATAGTCGCAATATTGATTACTTTTTTGTATTCTTCGTATTCTTCGGTTGTAAGCGGTTGTAAGCGTTCAAGTGCGGGACACCGGACTTTCTTTTAGCGGGCAAACCTCGCCAATTTTAAGTATTTTTTGAAGGAGTTCTTATGGGATATTTTTTACGGAAACAGGGTGACATACCGTCTTTCGATTCGGTATGCCATCCTGTGATGAGGATGTGTGTGGTGAATCTATCACGACAGCCATGGGAGGCGGATGTTGCGCATTCGCCGGCGGGTTTGCCGTATGGATATTCACCCCGTTCTGTATCGGGGGGCCTGAGATTTATGACCCCGCACGGACGTGAGCGTTAAGCTCTTGAATCAGGCAGCACATACATGTGTATGCCACACTAATTTTTTACGTGCCCGACAGCGACCGCACAGGAGAGTGCGGGGCAGGGAGAATGCCTAAAGCGGATTATCGGAATACCCTTCATGATTCGCAGAACGGTTTGTCAGGAAGTCAATGTTCTACGATATTCGTCAGTTGCCATCGGGACCAAGCCGCCGGGATGTTTTTAGTCTAAGTCCGGAGGAGAACAGGCAAAAGTAGAAAATCGGTGGAAAGAGAAGCAGGACGATATACGTTGTCCGTTTAACCTCGCAATACAGATCGGAATCTGCATTTAGGGGCATGCTTTCGATTCACGCAGCAAAGGTAATAGAATGCAGGATGGTTAGATTCTTATTCTGAAATTAATTAACTTAAATCCCCTCAATTGACTCAAGTTAAATCTATTGGTCTGTATCGGACTTGGAAGTGTACTCGCGCGGAGTCGCTGAGGACGCGAAAATAAGTTAAATTCCTACGGAATTTATAACTTATGGCATGCGTAACAGGGCGTTGGATAATTTGGATATGAGATAGAATAACCGTTTGCAGGTTTTAGAATTGCAATACCCTTCTCAATCATAGCCAATCTCAAACGATCAAGTGCCGCCACATATTTAGCCGGCATAATATCCTGTATTTTTAATGTAGAATCGTGGTTCGTAGACTCGTCAAGCTTAACATCGTATTCCGGAATTATAATATGGGCATGATACGGATTTTTCTCATGACCATCAGGCACAATTATCAAGCCAAGATTTCTTACATCAACTAACTTTATCAGTGCGAAACCTCTGAACACATTGTTTGAATTATTCAGAAAACTTTCTGCCACAGATATATGTGGTTGCCAAGAAACTTCACCGTTTTCTAACGCCCGACACATACGGGTAACAGAAATTTTATTTGTTAACAAACCCTTACGTGCCGGTTCCTGATCTTCCCTTAGCCGAGGATACATCAATTTATCTTTAATCTTACCACTTTTATTTATATAAGATGTCTCTGTTATAGTGCGTCCAAGAATCTCCTGATCGGATATGGGATCGTTGCAGATGTTTAACATTCCAGGTTCTTATTACACAAGCTTTATTGAATGAATCAAGGTATCAATAGAGTCTGATGAAATATGCTGTGATTTGACACTTATGAATTCTTGTGCCGGACGGTCAAGATAATAAGCCATGGTATGACATGCCACCTCGACATTCAACAAATTATTATTATCCTTATTATACCATTGCATACATACCGATCCCAACTCTGTAGGTGAAATATCACACAGATTATCAAGTAACCCATCTGCAGCCCTAATAATCTGCCTACAATCATCAATTGTAGTGGCATCTACGGCTTTTGCACCATCCTCATCCCAATTTTCGGGCAAATTCGCGATCTCATCAATCATATCATACCATTTATTAGGCTCGGCGTCAAGAGTCAAGACAGATACATTCAGCTCAACAGGATTTTGTCGTTCCAACTGTTCGATACGAGAATCAGAATACTCTTGAAATTTGTATTCCTTAGGCAATGGAAGGTTTGGCATAATCAAAAAAGCCCCCACACAAAGACCTGCAATCATGACCTTAACTTTGTGTTTCACCTGCGTGTAGCCCTCTTTAATATCATCAAATGCAAAGTCTATCATAATGGTCCCTTTCTCATTGCCTCCATCACACTGTCAGTCACACACCAATTGTAAGCATCATAAAGCCGCTGGTTTAAATTAGTGGCAACATGATGTAAATTACTTGGAATTACCAATTGACAAGAACTGCAAACAGTGTCTAAAATAAGATTTAGATTTTCGCCTTCGCTAAAAGAACCATATTTAATTAGCAGCTTGGAATTATCGATATCCCGGACATTGTCATTATCAATAAATTCTTTTGCAATCAAAGAGTGGTCAGATAAAGGAATCATTTCCTGCAAATTCCTACTGAAAATAGCATTTATCGCCTGATATATGGAATCTTTATCCACCGACCACAGATTGATTTTTTCAATAGAAATTGAATCCGCGTTGGCATTAATATCATTCAGATATTTTTTCAGCTCATTAATAAAACTTCCAAAATTATATTCAAAACTTGTATATATATTGCCGTTCACAGAGAATTCAACGAAACCTTTGGCGAACTTCATAGTTAAAGCTCCGTCAGATGCCTTAAGTCTTAAGGAAGACATTTCCATCATCTCGTAACGTTCTTTAGAAAGTTGCAGCCCTGTGTAACTATAAATAAAATTACGAAACATGTCATAGTTCCCTTTGGCTCCGTCAAAATAAACCTGGAGCGTCACCATACTGAGAAAAGTCACTTTGAATTTCTTAGTGTCATGGTCGATATGTTTAAAAGGGTATGGCATAAAAATATACTAATTTACCTTGCAAATTTAATAAAAGAGAATCAAATCACAAAAAATAATCTACACAAATTCTTTTTGTGTTATGAGTTGTGAGTTTATGTTGTATGTTTTAGGTTTTTCGTTGCGGTTCAAATTATTAATGGTTAACGGTTGTCTAGGGGGTTCACGCGGAGACGCTGAGGACGCGAAGAGAGGAATTTATTGGGATTGAACAAAAGGATAAAAGAACGGATAAGTAGATTTGGATTGAACAGAAGTGCAGAAGGACAGATTTTATAAGTTTTAGTGTTTACCTCCGCGAGAACGGAGTTTGGGACGTTTACCATGATATATCAAAAAGTGCAGCGGAACAAACCTCGGGGGAGTGTGGATGGAAGTAGGTAACCCGAGGTCAGCACCGCTGCGTGAAATAAAAAAACGATAGAGATTTAAATTGCAATCTCCATCGTTTTTATATTTTTCTTTACTGTTCTCTGAGCGGCTTAGGAATCTGCCTGTCATATTCGCAATTGCCAAATTTCCCTATAACCTGTTTCACTTTTTTCTGAGATACAGAATAGATTCTGTTCCTTTACAATTTCAGAAACAACAAAACTTGAAGGATGATCGAACTTATTTTCAGCTCCCATACAAGCAATATATGATAATCTATTCAAAGGATATTGCTCCCAACCGCTTTTCCGGATATAGTACTGTAAAATGTGGTTATCGAAATTCTTGTTAGAACCATGATGAGGCACCTGAATTGTTCCTATAAAATCAAGACATTCTTCAGGAATTCTCATATAAATTGATTTTAAGTTATCTTCGCATAAAGGGATATCCCCAAAGAAAAGTGCGGCGGGTCTTTTTCTTCTAACCCAAAATAAATCTGACAAATCACTACAATAATTGCATTTAGGAAATTCACAATTCCGATAAAAATTACTGGATCTAAGAAGTGTCTTATGCTCAGTGCAATCAGTTTGAATTACATTCTTACAAAATTGATGTGTTTTAAAAAGAGGACCAGAATATGCCATCAAAGATTGAGCATTACAACCACCCTATAATTTATTTGTAATCGTAGTCAAGGCTTTATGATGATCTATGATAAATTCATCAGGATCATTTTCAAGTTTTGAATAATCCAGTCTATTTTTGCTCAATAATCTCTTAAACTCCTTGAATCGGTCACTTGATTCAATATTAAATGGTATATATATCCAAAACGGGTAACTTTGAGTATTTAGATCCTTAAATATTATTTTTGTACCACTTTTGACATTACGAATGCCAGAACGCACTTCTAACGAATCAATCGGAAAAACTTCAGGGAAATCGTTCTCATTATTATCACCGAGGGATTGAACCTGTATTATATAGGAATTGGGGAATCGCTTGATTGGATCCTCCATAGCTTCAATATCCCATTCTCCACTATTATTTAACGCTTTATACATCAATAAAATATCCTTTTTCAATGAAAGGGCAAATAACAATTTTAGGGCGGAGATGCTTTATTCCATTAATGTGGTCTCTGTGGAAATGGGAAATGATTAATACATCAACTTCAATTGAAAAATCAACAGATTGATCAATCGGATTATAATGATAACGATTATCGTTAAAGACAGAATCTCTGATAAGATTTTTAAATTTCGATTTTATTGAGAAGAAATCAGATAGATTGCTTATATAAGTCTCTGAACCGCAATCATAGACCACAACGAAATCCTTATCATGAAGATCAAAAATTTCTGTGTAGAAGGCACCTTGTCCAACACTATGAAAAGTTCTTGTAAAAGACATAAAATGACCGTATGATTCAGCTTCCTCCGCTTTTTTTTCTGCGACTATTGTCCGTTCCTGCCAATAAGCTAACTCTTTTTTTGCTATCAAAAGCTCTTTACGCATTATCTTAAGCTCATTCTCATGGTTGGAATTAATAATACCCATTATTTCATCTTTATATATCAAAAACTGTAAATGGTTTGTTAGCGTCCAACGCCTTTTGAGCATTGATTTTATAAGGGTTCTCGCCCCTATATGTTAATAAAATGTTAAATTGTAGAATTGATTTTAAATTTTATTAACAGGTATCC
>CAMWID010000121.1 GCA_947174235.1 uncultured Porphyromonadaceae bacterium
CCTTGATTTTTTATCCTGCCGGTGTAAAAATCTCGCGATTTTTATTTAAATTTGCTTCTGAATAAATCGGCATCTAAGATGGATACATACCAGTTTAAGATAAATAATTATCATTCTATAGCAAATGCTTCAATCCGGCTTGCCGGGTTGACTGTACTTGCCGGTCTTAACGGATGCGGAAAGTCAACAATCTCACGTTGGCTATATGGATATGTGCGCTTCTCGAATAGTTTTGAGAAACTGGTAGACAATCTGACAATTGGTCGTTTAACTGGGAAATTGCGTCAACTTATTGATATTTTGCGTAGAATACAGGTATGGTCAGGCATACAAGAAATGAAAATACGCAACTGGCATTCTGGAAGTGTCGAAGAATGTGTTGGCAAAATACATGAGTGCACAGCGCAATTGTGTGAATTGATTGTGGCAAATTGGGATAGCAAGGGTCTGAAGGCAAACGAGGAATGGATTTGGAAAGCATTGGAAGTAAATGATTCCGATATTGACTCTGTAAGTGATAGAGTCGATTTGTTTGCTGCCAACGTAAGACATTTTATCTCGGGGGAGATTGAAAGAGCCGATAATATGAAATTTGAAAGTTCTACCGACGAACTTGTTCATTTCATTGAAACAGGTCTCAATCTTGAAGGGAAGGGTCCATCAGATATGGAATTCATGGAAAATGGATCGCACCTGATCAAAGACGGTAGGTTCATGCATCCTATAAGTCTTAAAAGAGCCGTATACATAGATTCTCCCATGGCTTTTTCAAATGATGCGCCATTTGGATATGACACATGGGCAGATTTTGGAAGCCTTATGGACAAACCTCTGAAAGATATGCAGTCAGATGCTTTATCAATAGCTCTGGATCTGCGCTATACTTTAGGAGGAAGCATACTTGAAAAGGAAGACAGTTATACTAAGGAACTGCGATATCTGAGGAAAGCTGACGGCTTAAATATATCGATCGATGAGCTGGCTACCGGCATGAAATCGTTTGCATATCTCTTAAGGTTGCTTGAAAACGGATACCTCGACAGTGAAACTCTATTGATAATCGATGAGCCGGAGGCGCATCTGCATCCACAGTGGATCTTTAGATTTGCTAAAGCTCTTGTAATGTTGCATAAACAACTTGGTGTCAAGATAATGATTGCAAGCCATAATCCGGATATGGTGGCGGCGATAAGTGCTATTTCAGAGGCTGAAGGTCTCGCCGATCGCACGGATTTCTATCAGGCTGAGAAATTATCAGAGACTCTGAGATATGAATTCAAGCACTGCGGCAACGATATTTCCCCTATTTTCGAATGCTTTAATATAGCGATTGACCGCATTGACACCTATAAACCTTCTGTAGAAGAGCAGATCTGAAGTATCAATATCGATAGTATTATTCTGGAATAAAGCCATGTGTGAAATATTTCATTGCCCGGAATATCTTAAGCAACATCCTTTGATGTCGACTTATCCGTCATCGCTGACATTATTATCTGACAGGGATTATGGATGCGGCAGCTATTTCTGTGATTGTGAGATTCCATCAATAGACCTTGACAGTTATGAAAAGGATCTTTCCGGAGTAAATGATTGCACATCTGACGGAGTTATCGGTATTGCTGACATTGTGGAGGGAAATACTCAGAATAAAAGATTGCTACTGACAGAACTCCGTATGGGATATGAGAATAGGGAAAACATACGGTTTTCGGGAATAGTTGATAAATATACACATTCCTGCGACATTCTCCGTCATGAGGACTGCAACTGTAGGATCGATCCGGGATTTGCTTTGATATTTAAACCCGAGATGGTGGCAAAAGCTAAAAGTAGGATTTTTAGTTGGAGTCGCGAGAGCAGTAAGAAAGTTGCAAAAAATTGGATAGTATTTTCTCCGGAGTCTTTCTGCAATCATATAAACTACGGCAAATCCTTGCCTCTGACACCGGAAGAAAGAACTGTGATTCTGGTGTCTAAATGGAAGGATACAAAGATATTTGAGTCTTTCGAAAAATTCAATGATTTCATAGAAGAAATTCGAAAATATTTTTATGAATTGATTGGCAAACGGATGAATACAGATATTGAGTACGTAAAAGACTTCCTTATTGTTCTCTTTAAATCAATGTCTTTCCCTCAAGGAGAAGATGGAGATTTGTCAGAATATCTGCTTAAGGAATTCAAAAATGAATTTTTGAATTAAAATCGCTCACTCCTGAATATTAGTCGTCAGTTAGTCATTAGTCAATTGGTCATTAGTCGTTAGCATTAGCCAATTATGCATTATGAATTGTGCATTGTGCATTGCCCAAAGGTTCTCGGGTCGGTTAATACATAATAAATTGGCTTCCAAAGTTGTTATATAGTTAGAATTGATTATCTTTGCATAGTATAATAGCTATTGATGAAGTTAATTGAACTAAATATTGCCAAAATTCTTGAACTTTGTAAGCATTACAAAGTAAAGTCTTTGTATGTCTTCGGTTCCATATTGACTCCACGCTTTAACGATAATAGTGATATAGACCTTTTGGTTAGATTTAATAAGGATGATATTCCGATTTTGGATTACGCTGATAATTTTTTTGATTTCCAATTTGCATTGGAATCACTGTTTAACAGGAAGGTGGATTTAGTGTGTGAGGATGCGATTAAGAATCCTTATTTCCGTCAGGAAGTAGAATCTAAAAAACGTCTTATTTATGGTTGATATAGAAACCTCTAAAAGATTGATTGACATTAAATGCTCAATTGAGACAATCGAACGTTTTTTAGAAAGATGTCCACGTAGATTTGATGCGTTTTGTGCGGATGATATGTTCAGGTCAGCTGTGCTTTATCATGTCGCTATTATAGGTGAGGCAATTAACCAGATTTTAAAAAGATATCCAGACATTGCTATTACTTCAGCAAGAAAAATAGTCAATACCCGAAACTATGTCATACATGGATATGATAGCCTTGACAACGAGATATTATGGTCGATAGTCATCAATCATGTGCCGGTTTTAAAGAAGGAGGTGGAAGCTTTAATAGGAGCTTTTGCTTCATGATTATTTTCCAGCTTCTTGTCGTCTGTCACGTAATTACAATCCAGCTTCTATAGTCGTCAGGTGATTAGTCTTTAGTCGTTAGGGATTTAGTCGTTAGTATTAGCCAATTATGTATAATAAATTGCCTCAGCTCGAGCACAGCCAATAATGCATTATGAATTATGCATTATGAATTATGCATTGCCCAAAGGTTGTCCGGTCGGTTAATACATAATCAATTGGCTTCCAAAATTGTTATATAATTAGAATTGATTATCTTTGCGATAGGAAATGAATTTATGAACAACGAGAAGGAAATATTCAACAGACTGTCAGAATTAGCAAAATCTATGTTTGCTAATGGAGGAGGTGATGTCTGGCTATACGGATCAAGAGCTTCAGACACAGCCTCCAAAGACTCTGATTGGGATATCCTTGTTGTTACCGATGACAATATATCTACTAATGACAATTTCATTTCTTATGCTTTCCCTTTTGCTGAAATAGGTTGGCATTATGGCGCTCAGATCACGCCAATCCATTACACCCGTAGCCAATGGTATGCCGAACGAACTACCGCATTTTATGACAATGTCGTTTCCAACTCAATCCATCTATGAGCCTCTCGGAAAATGATAAGCAGGTTGCAATTGAACTATTGATTGAGAAATCTCAACGAAATATGCAACAAGCTATAAAGAATGCTGACCAACTCCGTTAACTCCCCCAACACGGACAACTGACAACTGACAACGGACAACGAAATAAATTCCCATTCCGCAATTGTTATATAGTTAGAATTGATTATATTTGCGGTATAAAACAGAAGATTCAATGAGACATAGCTCTGTGATAAAAAAGATTGCCGAAATTATGCGAAGTCTGTTCCCGGACGCTCGCACTGTGCTCTTTGGATCTCAGGCAAGAGGTACTGCCACTGACTCTTCCGATATCGATCTTCTAATTATCCTTCCTGATATATATCAAGGACATGACTTCGTAAAGCGCAGGTCTGAAATTGTAAGTCATTTATATGACATTGAGATAGAAGACGGGGTTAGAATCTCTCCCCTTGTCCTTATCAAAAGTGTATGGGAAAATCGAATAACACCTTTTTCTATTAATGTCAATAGGGAGGGCATAACGTTATGAAACAGGAACTTGATGATAATACAAGAGCTGCTGTTGTCGAGTCCTTAAATATCCGTCCCGTTTCTTGTTTCATTTTAACGACTGATCGACTAATGTCCCGGAGTAATATCATACTCGCGGCGCTGTCCGGTCCCGCATCCCGGCTCCGTTAATCCCCCAACACGGACAACGGACAACCGACAACGGACAACGAAAAAAATTTTGTTATTAAATAAATTAGATTTAAATTTGCTGTATCAAATTTTATATAAGCTATGACTCAATCTCTTTTAAATAAACTTAGAGCTTTTTTCGCCACTCAACCGGTGGTGAAAGCCTGGTTGTTTGGGTCGTATGCCAGAGGCGAAGAAACTGATAACAGCGATATCGATATATTGGTGTCTTTCGACAGAGATGCAAAAGTCAGTCTTCTGCGACACGCAGCAATGCTCGTAGATCTTGAGGATTTACTCCGTCGTCCTGTGGATCTTGTCAACGAACGGTCGTTATTCCCGGAGGTGAGCAAGCAGGTTGACCTTGATAAGATACTTATTTATGAGAGAAAAACTTAGAGATCCGTTGCGCATAAAACACATGTTGGATGCAATTCATAATGTCAACATGTATATGAAGGATAGATCTGAAGAAGATCTTAGACCCCGTTAACAAATATTGGGGAACTGTGTCTTAATGTATACAAACAGGATTTACCATCATTGTTACAACAGCTTTCATCTTACGTGGATGATGTGAAAGATATTTAAACTTCCTGTAATCCGATCTTTATCGGACTCATATCCAGCTCCATTAACTCCCCCAGCACGGACAGCGGAAAACGGAAAACGGACAACGGAAAACAGACAACGGAAAAAATCTCCAAAACAATAAATAAAGGTGTAAACGGGTTCTATAATCAGAGATCGTTTATTCCTTAAATCTCCAAATAATTTTATTATGAAAGGAATCGTACTCGCCGGCGGCTCCGGCACTCGTCTGTACCCTATCACGAAGGGTGTGTCGAAACAGATGCTTCCTGTCTATGACAAACCGATGGTGTATTATCCTATCTCGACCCTTATGCTCGCCGGGATACGCGACATCCTCATCATTTCTACACCTCAGGATCTCCCCGGGTTCCAACGTCTTCTCGGCGACGGCTCAGACTACGGAGTAAATTTCTCATATGCCGAACAGCCCAGTCCCGACGGTCTCGCGCAGGCGTTCATAATCGGAAAGGAGTTTATCGGAGATGACGCCGCATGTCTCGTGCTCGGTGACAACATATTCCACGGCGCCTGTTTCTCCGGAGTCCTCAAGGATGCCGTCGAGACAGCTGCCAAAGAGAACAAGGCGACGGTCTTCGGGTATTGGGTCAACGATCCTGAACGATACGGCGTTGCCGAGTTTGACAAGGATGGCAACTGCCTATCCATCGAGGAGAAGCCGGAACATCCGAAATCGAACTATGCCGTGGTCGGTCTCTATTTCTATCCCAACAAGGTGGTGGACGTAGCCGCCAACATCAAGCCGTCGGCACGCGGCGAGTTGGAAATCACAACCGTCAACCAGGAATTTCTGAAGGATGGAGAGCTGAAAGTGCAGACCCTCCCGCGCGGTTTCGCGTGGCTTGACACGGGTACGCACGACTCTCTCGCCGAGGCATCCATCTATGTTGAGGTGCTTGAGAAACGTCAAGGACTCAAGATAGCCTGTCTCGAAGGTATCGCCTACGCCAACGGCTGGATCACCGCTGACAAGCTCCGCGAGCTTGCCAAACCGATGCTCAAAAACCAATATGGTCAATACCTCATGAAGATCGCTGACGAGGAGAACCTGCAGAAGTTTAATTAATGGTTGTCCGTTACCCGTTGTCCGACACTTAACA
>CAMWID010000122.1 GCA_947174235.1 uncultured Porphyromonadaceae bacterium
GAAAGCCTCCTTTGAGCGGCGATCCGGCTTTTCAAATGCAAACATAGTGACTAAAGTAGAAAATAATAATCCGGACGATGTGTATTTCGTCCGGATTATTATTTGGGTGTTGTAATTGGAAAGAAATATGGGAATTATTCCTCTTCCTCTTTCATGTTGTGGAATACGTTCTGCACGTCTTCATCATCTTCAAATTTCTCGAGGAGCTTCTCGATAGCCTCGCGCTGTTCCTGAGTCACCTCTTTGTAATCGGTCGGGATACGCTCGAATTCAGCTGAAACAATTTCCATACCCTTTTCCTCGAGATATTTCTGAAGGTTTGAGAACTGGTCGAAGGCACCATATATGAGCCATTCCTCTTCCTCAGCCTCAAGCTCAGCCTCAAAGTCCATCAGCTCAAGCTCGAAATCTTCGAGAGAAGTGTCGGCGTTAGGTTTCACATGGAAAACGCTCTTATGGTCGAAAAGGAATGAGAGCGAACCCTGAGTGCCGAGAGAACCGCCGTGTTTGTTGAAATATGAACGGACGTTTGCGACGGTGCGCTGGTTGTTGTCGGTGGCGGTCTCTACCACGATTGCGATTCCGTGGGGACCGTATCCTTCATAAACGATCTCCTTGTAATCACCGGCATCTTTGTCGGTAGCTTTCTTGATAGCTCTTTCAACGGTGTCCTTGGGCATGTTGGCAGCTTTGGCGTTCTGCATCAGGACACGGAGACGTGGGTTCATATCGGGGTCAGGACCGGCAGCTTTGGCTGCGATTGTGATTTCCTTGCCGATACGGGTAAACGTGCGGCTCATATTGCCCCAACGTTTCAGTTTTCTTGCTTTACGATATTCAAATGCTCTTCCCATAATTTATGAGTAGTGAGTTTGATTTTTGTTTTAGAATTCTTATTCGTGAGAGATTATCTGAGCTCCGCGCCTGATTGGGTAAGAGCTTTTATTATTTTCTGCATTACCGCGTCAATCTGTTTGTCGTTGAGAGTCTTCTCTTCATCCTGAAGAGTTATGGCTATTGCATAGCTCTTCTTTCCGGCAGGAAGATTCTTTCCTTCGTATACGTCAAAGAGCGTTATGTCGCGGAGCAGCTTGCGTTCAGACTTGCGTACCGTTTCCTCTATCTGGGAGAATTTGACATCGGCGTCGATAAGAAGGGCGAGGTCGCGGCGTACAGGCTGGGTCTTGGGGAGGGGGGTGTAGGTCACCTGGTGTTTCGCCACAAGCTTGAAGAGGGAATTCCAGTCGATTGATGCATATACCACACCTTTTTCAATATCGAATTTTTTCAGTATCGTCGAGCGGACTATACCCAATTCACCGATCCGTTTCCCGGATCTGGAGGCTATATTGAGTTTAGCGGAGAAAAATTCATCGCTGTCTTGCGAGCAGACGATCGCGGCATCCGGAAGACCAAGCACTCGGAAGATGTTGAAAACGATTCCTTTCAGATCGAACACGGAAGCTTCGGCTCCTTTCTGATTCCAGGATGGGAGGTAGAAATCTCCCGTCAGCCATAGGGCGAGTTCCATATTTTCATGGAAGGGGGCGAGAGGTTTGTCTTCTGTGCTTTCTTTACCTGATTCCTTGTGATATACGTTGCCGAATTCGTAGAAACGCAGGTTGTCAGCTTTCCGGTTGATATTATGGGATATGGATTCAAGCCCACCGAAAAGAAGAGTGCGGCGCATCACGGAAAGGTCACCGCTCAGAGGATTCATCACCTTCACGCATCCGTCAATAGGGAGGAGTTGCGATCCTTCGTAATATGATGCAGCGGAAAGCGAATTGTTTAGAATTTCCATGAATCCTTCCCCTGTGAGCCTGTTGCTGACAAGCTGCTGAAGATTGTAGCTCAGGTCTGTGTCGCCTTGCGGAGACAGGTTGGCATGCATTTCTGTGCCGAATTCCACGTTGTTATACCCATATACCCGTAGTATTTCCTCCACGACGTCACAGGGTCTTGTGACATCCACGCGGTATGCCGGCACCTGCAGCGTCAGAATGTCGGGATTGTTTTCGTTCCGTTCCACAGAGATTTCCAAGGCTCTGAGAATGGCTATGACAAGATCATCCGGGAGGCGTTTCCCGATAAGCGATTCGCAGTAGTCAAGGGAGAAATCAAATTTTGCGTCATTGACCGGATCGGGATAAATGTCTTCCACGTTTCCACAGATTTCTCCGCCGGCAAGCTCTTTTATCAGCTTGGCGGCGAGTTTTGCGGCGTATACTGTGATATTTGGGTCAGCTCCGCGTTCATATCTGAAAGAAGCGTCAGTATTGAGTCCGTGTCTGCGGGCGGTGCGTCTGACGCGGGTCGGGTTGAAATAAGCGCTTTCAATGAAGACATCTTTCGTGTCGGTGGTCACGCCCGATTCAAGTCCTCCGAACACACCGGCGATACACATCGGTTCCTCGGCATTGCAGATCATTAGGTCTGTGCTGTCGAGGGTGCGTTCAACGCCGTCAAGAGTAGTGAAACGAGTGCCTTCGGGGCATGTGCGCACTACAATTTTTCCGCCTTTGACTTTAGCGAGGTCAAAGCAGTGGAGAGGTTGCCCGATACCGTTGAGTATGAAGTTCGTGATATCGACAATATTGTTGATAGGGCGTTGCCCGATCGCGGTGAGGAGATTTCGCAGCCATTCGGGAGATTCCTTAACCTCGACATTGCGTATTGTGATTCCGGAATATCTCGGGGCACCAGAATGATCTTCCACGCATATTTCAACGGCTCCGTCAGGGCGGTCGGGATTGAAGTCAGCGACTGAAGGGAGGGTGACCTGAGGGATTGTGGCGCATCCCAACTCTTCCCCCTGTCGTGTGAAGAGGGCTTTCAGGTCGCGGGCGACACCGAAATGGCTTGCCGCGTCTACACGGTTTGGCGTGAGCTCCACTTCCAGACAAAAGTCGCTTTCCACATTAAAATATTTTGCTGCGGGGGTGCCTGCCGGTACAGAATCCGGGAGCACCATTATTCCGTCATGACTTTCACCGACTCCGATCTCGTCTTCGGCGCAGATCATACCGAATGATTCCACACCACGGATTTTTGATTTTTTGATCTGGAATTCCTTGTCACCGTCATAGAGAGTGGTGCCGACGGTGGCGACGACAACTGTCTGTCCCGCCGCGACATTTGGCGCCCCGCATACGATAGTCCTGGGTTCGCCGTCACCGAGATCTACGGTCGTGATATGGAGATGATCGGAATTCGGATGGTCTTCACAAGTCAGCACTTTGCCGACAACTATGCCTTTGAGCCCTCCCCTGATAGACTCCACCTCTTCCACATGGTCGCATTCGAGACCTAAAGACGTGAGGACGGCAGTAAGTTCTGTCGGAGAGAGTGAAAAATCGATGTAGCGTCTGAGCCACTTATAAGAAATATTCATAATGAAATGATGCTGTCGTAGACGAAAAGGAAACATATGGTTTCCAAGCTGCAAAAGTAATAAAAGTCATGGAAATATGCAAGAGAGGGGGTTGACATCTGTGAGACATCTGTGAGAGCCGCGCGCACCGGCGCGCAATTGGTGCGCCACGCTATCTGGGGCATGGCTGTCAGGCTGAGGGGAGTTCTATGCGGAATGTGGTGCCTTTGCCTATTTCTGATTCTTTGACAAAAATCTTTCCTCCGTGATATTCCTCAATTATACGTTTGACCAGTGTCAATCCTAATCCCCATCCCCGTTTTTTTGTCGTGAATCCCGGAGAGAAAACATTTTTGAAGTTTTTTCGGGCTATCCCTTTGCCGGTATCTTTCACCTCGATCCATACCTTGTCCTTTTCCATACCTGTGGAAATTTCGATACTGCCTTCCCCGCCGATCGCGTCCACGGCATTTTTTGTGAGGTTTTCCATCACCCATTCCATGAGAGACGCCGACAAGAGCACCCCATGATCGTCTTCACTCAGACGCATCTTTATCGATACTTTCCCGGAAATTCTGCTTTTCATGTATTGGAGCGACTGTCTGACGGTTTCGTTCAGATATTCCAGTCTTAATTCCGGACGGGATCCGATTTTAGAAAATCTGTCTGCGATCACCGACAGCCTGTTGACATCTTTTTGAATTTCGTCGGTCACGTCTTTGTCGGCGCCGGACGCTTCAAGAAACTGATTCCATGCCATCAGCGAAGATATGGGAGTGCCTAACTGGTGTGCCGTCTCCTTGGAAAGACCTGCCCATAGCCGGTTTTGTTCAGCCCGTTTGGTATATACCACGGCAAGATATATTATCAGTGCGATGACGATCATAGCCGCCAATTGCACATAAGGATATAGGCTCAAGCGTTTTAACAAGATCGAGTCTTCGTAGTAAATATATTGGAAAGCGTTGTAGTATATCTCAACCTTAATGAAATGTGGGTCGGTTTTCGATAATTCATCAAGCGATCTGCCTTTCCCTGCTTTCCGTATGCGGCTTGAAAGAAAGTCTTTATTTTTTTGAGACAGTTCTTCGAATGTGGCTTTTCCGTCTTCAATCTTGTCTGGAAGCGGGAAATTGCGGAAGTCGAGAATATTGTAGTCCGCGTCAGTCACGAGCACAGGAATGGAATTGTTCTGACTGATAATCGCGAGAAGGAATTCAAAGTCGGAATCTATGTCGGCTTTTGCAAGTTTCTGGGTGGCGCTCGCCCATATGTCCATACGTTCCCTTTCCTGCTGTGCGAGCTCCTTTATGAGACTGTTGCTTACGAGCAGGAAAAGAATCATCGCCACAGCCGCCACGATGAGAAATATTATTTTGCCGGTGCGCCGGCGCTCATAGATCCTCACAGACGGTTTCTTGTTTAAGGTTTAGGGCGGAGAGGATGAAGCGGGGAACGGCGTCGGTGGTGTTGGCCCCGATTATCACGTCGGCAATGCTTTTCACTTCCGGCACCGCATTCTCTACGGCTACGGCAACGTCCGCTTCCCGGAGCATGGGGATATCGTTGATATTGTCGCCAAAGGCGACAACCCTGTCTGCCCCGGAGATGATTTTCAGTCTTTTGATGGCATTCGCTTTAGATGCTGCCGGGGAAAAGATCTCCATAATACCGATCTCTTCTCCAAACATGTCATGATAGAATATGGGAGTGCATTCGATATTCTCTTTTATGTCGGCGAAAGTCTCTTCGACATGCCTTGTGGGCTGCATAGAATAGAATAAGGAGATGTCGGTGAGCCTTTCCGGTATTTTGGATGTTCCGTTTTCGGGAATGTGGAATATTTTGTATTGGCTGCCGCATCTTTCAGATATGAATCTGCGTTCGTTGTCAGAGAGTTTCCCGGTATGATAAATATGTATTTTCCCCTCTTCGAGCTGATAGATGAATGTGGGGAGATCGTGGTTGCGGACGATGTCAAGAATTTTTTTCGCTGTTTCAGGAAGCATTAATGTTGACTCGGTAAACAGTCCGTCGGCGGGATTCCATATCGCGGATCCGGTCATCACAATAAACGGCAGGTTTGCCTTGACATCTCTCATAAGCCGTTCGACAGTGGAGGGAGTCCTGGCGGTAGCGATGGTGAACAGCGCCCCCTTGTCGATCGCTTCGTTGAGCAATTGTGCTGATCTTGCAGACACACAGCTGTCAGATGACAGCAATGTTCCGTCGAGATCGGTGACAAAAAGAGTCTTTCCCATTTTTTATTTGTGTTTTATCTTGATCTCCTCCCATTCGGCGTCGCTGACCTGGCTTTCATGCCAGTCGGTACGGTCGTTGCCGGCAGATCCGGCTGAATCTATCGAGGTCTGGGAAAAATCCTTGGTTTCCACAAACTCCACGTCTTCGGCATATTCCTTTGGAATAATTGGCCCGTCGTTATAATATCGGCTACTTCTGCGGCGCGAGCGATATGGGTCGTAATAGCCGTAGCTGTCATTATTGCCTGCGGAGTCATAGCCGCCGTTCTTCCTGTTGGCGGCGGCTTCTTTTTTGGCTTTGCGTGATCCCGGACGCGGAGGCATGCCTGCGGCGCTGCGCAAGAAATCTTCCGCTTTGTTCGCCATGTAGCGGCGCATC
>CAMWID010000123.1 GCA_947174235.1 uncultured Porphyromonadaceae bacterium
GATTAAGGAGGATTAAGGTGATTAAGGAGATTAAGGAGGATTAAGGTGATTAAGGCTTTATCGTTAAAATCTTTAATCACCTTAATCACCTTAATCACCTTAATCCACTTTAAATTCCTTAAAATTCCTTATCCTCCTTATCCACATTAATCACGTTATTCGCTCTTTTTATCTGGCAGATAAAAAGACAAGAGAGAAAACCTATCGGTTCTCCCTCTTCAGATGTTTTCACAACGGAATAATCCTTATTGTGATTTGCATAGAATTATTTTTGCACCGCTAAATTAGCAAATTGATGTCGTTTTACCAAATTTTTTCATAATTATTTGTCAATATAAATTGTAATATTTATCTTTGGTGATAATTAATGATGTTATATACAAAACATTAGGATCATAAAAGATTAATTTTTAATAACTGAATCATGAAAGTACTCGGACTTGATCTTGGCGTATCGTCAATAGGATGGGCATTAGTAGAGATGGATGATAAAGGGAATCCGTCGGAAATCATAGGAATGGGAAGTAGAATTATCCCTTTTGAATCGGATAAGATAGCTACTGAGTTTACCAAAGGAAAAGGCGAGACTGCATGTAGCGTCAGGACCGGCTATCGTCAGTTGCGTAGGCAGATTGACCGTTGGCAATTGCGCAGAGAACAGTTAAAAAAACTGTTAAGAGATCTTGGCATTCTTGATAAAAAAGAGGTAAAGTCTGTCGCAAGTCCAATTGAGGTATGGGAGATGCGTGCGTCGGCATCGTCTCGTGAGACCAAACTGGAACTTAATGATCTTGCAAGAGTATTGCTGCATATAAATCAAAGGAGAGGTTACCGTCATGCCAAGTCAGATATAGGAGATTCAAAACAGACTGAGTATGTGCAGAAAGTAAATGACAGATATAATGAAATTTTAAAGCTCGGCATGACAGTAGGAGAATATTTCTATTCTCAATTGAAAAAGTCGGAAACGGTTGACTATTCTTTGAAGAAACATTATACGTACAGAATCAAAGAAAAAGTATTTCCGAGAAAAGCATATGAAGAGGAGGTAGACAAGATCTTGTCTGCCCAAAAAATTCATTATCCCGATATTCTTACGGATCGTGCCGTAGATCAAATAAAACAAGTAATATTTTATCAACGTCCTCTTAAATCCTGCAAGAATCTTGTATCATATTGTGATTTTGAAAAAAGGAAGTTTCTGAACAGGCAGGGATTGCTGGTTGACAGCGGTCCGAAAGTCAGTCCACGTACTTCTCCTATTGCCCAGATCTGCAAGATTTATGAGTCAATCAATAATATATCACTTGTCAATCAAAGATATAAGAATGAGAACGATTTTGGGAATTCCTCTTTGTTCAGTGAGATGGATTTACAGAGCAGGGAAGCCCGTAAGCATTGTTATAAATATAAATTTACAGATGAAGAACGTAAACGGATATTCGATTTTCTGAATACCCATGAAAAAATGTCTGAAACTGACCTTTTGAAGCTCGTTGGGTTGAAAAAATCGGATGGATTCAAAAGTGACAGATTGTTGGGTAAAGGTATACAGGGGAATACTACAAGATGTGCCATAGAAAAAGCTTTTGGAGACAATGAAAGGTATGAACGGCTGCTGCGGTTTGATCTTTCTTATGAGGAAGTTGTGGACAAAAATACAGGAGAAGTCTCAACTGTGGTCTCTCCGTCGTATCAGCGTGAGCCGCTGTATATGTTGTGGCATACATTGTATTCTATTAATGATAAAGAAGAGCTGTTCAAGACACTGCGTGAAAAATTTGATATTGTGGAAAGTGAAGTTCTGGAGCGTCTATATGCGATAGATTTCGTGAAGGCAGGTTATGCGAACCGGTCAGCCAAATTTATGAGAAAGCTTTTGCCCCGTATGATAGATGGCATGATATATAGCGACGCCTGTGCGGCCGTAGGTGTAAATCATAGCAATTCCATTACAAAAGAGGAACATGACGAGAGATCTTTGTCTCCAAAACTTGATATGATTCATAGCGGAGAACTCCGGCAGCCCATAGTTGAGAAGATCCTTAATCAGATGATAAACCTTGTGAATGCGCTTACCGAAAAATACGGCGAGATAGGGGAAGTGCGTGTAGAACTTGCCAGAGAGCTTAAACAGAGCAAGGAACAAAGAGAGCGTGCGAGCGGCACCATCAGGGCAAGGGAAGAAGACAATAAGAAACTTTCTGAAGAGATAGCTTCATTGAATATTCTTCCGACAAAGCGGCGTATACAGAAATTGCGCATGCTTAAGGAGTCGGGATATAAATGCATGTATTGCGGAGCTCAGGTTTCTCCTTACCAGTTTATTGAAGGTCACGGGTATGACATAGAGCATATTATTCCGAGATCCCGACTTTTTGATGATAGTTTTTCAAATAAGGTATGCTCTTGCCGCGCATGCAATGCATCGAAAGGGAATGACACTGCATATGATTTTATGAAAGGACATCCTGAGCAGGATTTCATATCCTATTGCGAGAGGGTGGAGTCTCTATACAAGGATAACAGTATATCAAAAGCGAAAAGAGACAAGTTGCTGATGTCTGCCAAGGATATTCCAGAAGATTTTATAGAACGAGATCTCAGGCAGACACAGTACATCTCCAAGAAAGCTATTGAGATTCTTGGTCAGTCGATAAGGAATGTATACGCCTCGTCAGGCTCTGTGACTGATTTTTTCCGGCATTCATGGGGTTATGATACAGTTCTTCAAGATCTGAATCTTAATAAATATGATAAGGTGGGACTGACAGAGAAAATCACCTATGAACATCATGGTCAGTGCCATGAAACAGTAAGGATAAAAGACTGGTCTAAAAGGAAAGATCACCGTCACCATGCTATCGATGCGTTGGTCGTGGCGTTGACAAGGCAAAGCTATGTGCAGAGGTTGAATACGTTGAATGCGGAATCAATCCCATCTGAGCGAAAGGATTCCGGTAAAGTTAGTCTTGACAGATGGGCTGCAATGCAGCCTCATTTCCCTTACTCGTTAGTAAAGGAGAAAGTTGATGAGATTTCAATTTCTTTTAAAGCCGGTAAAAAAGTCTCGACGCCCGGAAAACGTTATGTGAGAAAGGGAGGAAAAAGAATCTGTGTACAAACTGGCGTGTCTGTGCCAAGAGCGGCTTTACACAAAGAGACCGTCTACGGATGTATACTTGTCCATGACGGAAAGAAACCATTGAAGTTCGCTCTTCAGAATCTTGATCTCGTTGCGGATAAGGAGGTGAAACGTGTATTGCGGGAGATTCTTGAATGTAATGGCAACGATATTGCGAAGACTCTGAAAATGTTTAAAAAGCAACTGCCCCAAGTGCGTGGAAAGGAAATTTCTGATACTAATTGTTTTAGGAAAGAGATAGTGGTGAAATATCCGATAGCGGCTATTAGAAGAAAAGATCTCCGTGATATAGTTGATCCGCGGATACGGGAAATTATAGGTGATAGGTATAAGACTGTGGGGAGCGAAAAAGAATTTGAACGGAGTCTTAAGTCAGATCCTTTATATTCTGATCCTGCCCGCACGATGGAGATCAAGACGGTAAGATGTTTTACCGGCATACAGCCTGATACACTTGCTGCGGTGAGGACGAATGGCAGGGGTGAGAATATTGGTTTTTCTCAAACGAGAAACAATCATCATGTCGCATTCTACGAAACCCGTGATGGCAAGGACTATCCTGTTGTGGTAAGTCTTTGGGAATGTGTGAAACGCAAGCGTTATGGTATCCCTTTGGTGGTGACGGAGCCAGATATGGCATGGGACAAAGTTATGGCACTGAAAGATCAGAATGAGATAGATGAGCTTGCCGCAGGGTTACCTCCGGAAGGGAGTCGATTTGTATCGTCTTTGCAGAGAAATGAAATGGTCGTTATGGGAATGTCAGACGAAGAATGGCGAGATGCTGTAAATACAAAGGACATGGCAGCCATCAACCGTCATTTATATAGGGTATGGAAGCTAAGTCTTAAGGAATATGCATTCCGTTTCCATACTGATACCAATGTAGAGATCTCGGAAGAAGGTAGGGAAATGAGGCAATATTATCTTTTGAAATCTATTAAAGCATTGCAATCGCTTAATCCCCGTAAGGTTAAGATAGATATGTTGGGTAATATAATATTTGCTGATGATTAAGAAGACAATATGTTTCAGCAACAGGGCATCATTGTCATGCCGTCTTGATCAGCTGAAAATAAAAGTTTTTGATCCGCTGTCGGGTGTTGAACAGGAATTTAGCAGACCTATTGAAGATATAGGGGTGATCATTGTGGAGAGTGAGCAGGTTTCGCTTACCTCCGCATTGATTACCAGACTTATGGATAATAATGTGGCGTTGATTTTTTGTGACAAGAAACATATGCCATCCGGTATGTTATTACCTTTGGAAGGAAATACGCTTCAGTCGGAGAGATTCTCTTTTCAGATAAACGCGTCTCAACCATTGAAGAAACAGTTGTGGCAGCAGACTGTGATTGCCAAGATAAGAAATCAGGCAGCAGTTTTGAAAAACACAATAGGATGTGAGGTTGGTAATATGATGGCATGGGCGAATAATGTCAAGAGTGGAGACAGTGAGAATCTGGAGGGAAGGGGAGCCGCCTATTATTGGAAAAATATTTTTCCTGAATATCCAGACTTCCGAAGGGATCCCGGGGAAGAAGGTTTGAATGCACTTCTTAATTATGGATATGCCATATTGCGGGCTATCGTTGCAAGAAGTCTTGTAGGGAGTGGATTGTTGCCGACTTTAGGGATTCATCATTGTAATCGCTACAATGCCTATTGTCTGGCAGATGACATAATGGAACCTTATCGTCCTTATGTCGATATGATGGTCATAGATATTATGCGGAATAGAAAACTGCCGTTGGAGATCAATGGAGAAACCAAAAGGCAGTTGTTGACGTTACCCACGATGGATGTAAAAATGCAGAAGGTACGTCGTCCGCTTCTTGTTGCCGCTTCAATGACCACAGCCTCACTTGCAAAATGTTATCTTGGAGAAATCAGAAAGTTGTCATATCCTGAGATTGATGTCAGATGATGGATTATATCACATATAAAAGAGTTAGTTCATATCAGCTTATGTGGATACTTGTGATGTTTGATCTGCCTACCGAAACAAAGATACAACGAAAACTTGCGTCAGATTTTAGGAAATATCTTCTGAAAGATGGATTTACGATGTTCCAGTTTTCCATTTATGTAAGAAATTGTGCATCACGAGAGAACACTAAGGTTCATATCGAAAGAATAAAGAATATGATACCCGAAGAAGGAAAAGTTTGTATTATTACCATAACTGAAAGACAGTTTCATGAAATTTTGACATTTGAGGGAAAACGTCGATCCACCAAGCTTCCGGATGCAATACAGCTTGAATTATTCTAAAAATAAATAGTAAGCATACGGTGACGTGCGTATTTCAAAATTTGACAAAGACACATCAATAAGTCCGAACTTCCTCAAAGTTTTGACTTCTTGGCAGTATTTTGACTATGTTGTTTTTCGTGGTTTAGTCATACAGGATCTGGTAGATTTCAGTATACGTGTTAAACCGTAGACACATGCTTGCCGAAAGATAAATAACAATACTATTTAATAAAAAAGACCGAAAGTTTTCGGTCTTTTTTAAATTCTATGAATCTGTCTAATGCGTTTATTGTTAGATAAATACATGTATTGTGGTGTGATTCATAATGCAAAAATAATAAATTCTAAGCAAATCACAACTCCGCAAGAGCTTTGAAGCTGGCGAGCTGCGGTGTGATTCATAATGCAAAAATAATAAATTCTAAGCAAATCACAACAATACCGTCATTCCTCTCCACCATTTTTGCGGTGTGATTCATAATGCAAAAATAATAAATTCTAAGCAAATCACAACTTAGCCCGTATTGCTCAATTGTCAGTTACTGGTGTGATTCATAATGCAAAAATAATAAATTCTAAGCAAATCACAACTAAGTCT
>CAMWID010000124.1 GCA_947174235.1 uncultured Porphyromonadaceae bacterium
TAATAACTTATCTCAAAACAATTGCAGGAATATTGCATTCAGTGGTCTTATTTCATTCATCATAATACATTGCCAGGATTTCTTCCCGAGATCTATTGTGTCGTACGTCGTAGAAATCTTATGTTTCATCCAATAAATAATTTATGGAGATCAGATGTAGGGGATGCAGAAGGTGATGAGGAAGGGAGTGGATTCGGAGTCGTAAATGACGGTATGACCTGTAGTCGCGGAGTGAATTGTTAAAATATCAGGGGCGCAGCCCGGAGCGAATTTTGTTGCTAGCTGTAAGGAGCATGCCACATGCTCGCGGTTTCAATTAAATCCAAACGAATTTTAAGCTTCCTTTGTAATGTTTTAAGTATGAAAAAAAAGAGAGGATTATGTCCTCTCTTAAGCGGAGTGACCGAGATTCGAACTCGGGAGCCGCTTTTGGCGACTACACGCTTTCCAGGCGTGCCTCTTCAGCCACTCGAGCATCACTCCAATGTGAATTGTGGTGGTTTCACACCGCGAAGTTAACTCTTTTATTTCGATTGACAATGACTTTATGCGATTTTTTTGTAATTTTGTAGATAATTACAGGTCAGATCATCTGTAACTGAAATCGGAAAATATATGATATGTTCTGATTGTCAATGTATTGGTGATGTCCATCTGTATGTGATCAAAAATCGGTTAAAGACCATAATATGAGAAACGGTATTCTTTCCCTGATAACGGTGACGTTGGGATTATCGGCGATGGCGGCGGCGTGCGGACGTGCCACAGAAGAACATGCCGCCGGATTGCCTTCTGATTTCAATTCTTATGACGATGTGTCGAAGGTGGCATATATGATGAAAAACTCCACTCCTGATTCTGTGGCGAGATTTATATGCGACGCGTCGCTCGGCAATCTTCCGGATATCAGGATAGACACATTCGCCATAGCTGCCGCTTATGCCTATGAGAAGTATAGCGATAATGATTCTTCGCTCAGGGTCTTCAGTGAGGAGATAGACCGTTATCCTGAGTCGTTGGGACTTCCGGAGAAGATGAAGATCTATTTCATGTCGGGGAAATCAGATCCTAGCCGTATGGGTTATCAGTTGGGACTTGAATACATGAACCATATCCGGGAAAACGACATGACAGTGGATCAGATCAAAACAGAGATTCAGGAGTTTCGGAAAGCATGCGGAGATGATTCCATCACCTACAAAAGATTTCTTAAAGGATTTCAGATAGTTCTTAAGCATGACCATGGCAATGATCTTCCGGAGGAGATCTACAATACGTTTATCAATCTGTAAGAGTATAGCCGGTTTTTATTCACGACCGAAACAGAGGAAAAGACAAAACAACCGATTGTAAGAATTTGAAATTGGTTTAATGACTTCAATTATAAAATGAAAACAACAGCAGAATATGGCACGGAGATAGAATCCGCCTTACGTTCTTTGGATTTGCCCGGAGGGAAATTGTCAACACTTTACGGTCCTGTGGCATACGGGCTGTCGGCAGGAGGAAAACGTATCCGTCCGGTCCTGACCCTCATGGGAGCAGACGCTTTCGGCAAAAGCCATGCGGAAGCCATAATTCCCGCAATAGGAATAGAGACTTTCCATAATTTCACATTGCTTCATGACGACGTCATGGATAAGTCGGACATGCGTAGGGGGCGTCCGACGGTCCATAAAAAATATGACGAGAACACAGCCATCCTTTCCGGCGACACTATGCTCACGCTTGCGACGAAATATGTGTCGGCGGTTGAGGACGACAAGTTGCGCAAGGTGATGGATACCTTCAATGATATGGCTCTGAGGGTGTATGAAGGTCAGCGTCTTGACATGGACTTCGAGACTTCAGGAGACATCTCGGTAGCCGAATATCTTGAGATGATAGAAGGTAAGACAGGGGCATTGCTGGGAGCGGCGGTGAAGATAGGGGCTATCATAGGTAACGCATCGGACAAAGATGCCGAACTTATGTATGAGTTCGGTGTGATGACGGGACTGGCATTCCAGATTCAGGACGATTGGCTCGACACCTTTGGAGACTCCACCACTTTCGGCAAACCGATCGGCGGTGACATACTCAATGCGAAGAAGACATATCTCTACGTCGCCGCCCTTGCGGAGGGGGGACAGACAGCCGAAGCCTTGAAGACGGCATTCAATATTCCTGCGGGAGATATGAGGATAAAGACTGTCACACGTCTGTATGAGAAGCTCGGCATGAAGGATAAATGCAGCAAGGCTGTAGGTTATTACTCGGCACAGGCGCTAAAGGCATTGAACGCGACATCTCTCGGAGAACAGGAAAAGGATGCTTTCCGCAAACTTGCGGAAAAACTTATCGGAAGGAAAAAATGATACACATATGATAGACACCCACACCCATCTATATCTTGCGGATTTCCCTGAAGGGGGTGTCAGGGAAGTCGCGGCAGCCCTTGATGCAGGGGTGAGACATCTTGTATTCCCAAATGTTGACCGCGATACTGTCGCCCCCATGCTTGCCTTGCACGAAAAATTTCCTGAAGCCACTTCGATGGCTATGGGTCTGCATCCGACGAGCGTAGGTGAAAACAGCAAAGAGATCCTTGATGAAGTCGGAGAGCTGCTCGGTTCAGGAAAATTTGTGGCGGTCGGGGAGGTCGGGATGGATCTGTATTGGGACACGACATTCCGGAAAGAACAGATGGATGTGTTTGCTGAGCAATTGAGAATGGCAGACTCTGCAGGGCTTCCGGTGATCATACATTGCCGGGAAGCGCTTGAAGAGACGCTGGCAGTGATAAAGAGCACAGGTGTGACAGTCCCTCTTATATTCCATAGTTTTACCGGGAGTCCGGATGATGTGAGGAAGATAAGGGAAGTCTGCGATCCCATGTTTGGAATAAACGGCGTGGTCACATTCAAGAACGCGGCTCCGTTGCGTGATTCCTTGCCTGAGATAGGGGAGGAGAGAATACTTTTAGAGACGGATTCTCCATATCTCGCGCCAGTGCCCATGAGAGGAAAGCGCAATGAAAGCGCCTGGTTGCCTTATGTTTGCGGGAAGATAGCAGAGGTTCTTGACAAGACAGCGGAAGAAGTGTCAGACGCGACAGACAAAAACGCCTGTAAAATCTTCCGCATATGACCATACCGTTATCAATAGTGACCTTCCCTCTGACGCAACCGGTAGCGATATTCCTTCTGGTGCTTCTGATCATTCTGTTGTGCCCGATAGTGTTCCGTCGTTTGGGTATCCCTCAGATTGTCGGATTGATACTTGCAGGAGTGGTTGTTGGCCCTTATGGTTTTGATCTGCTTGTAAGGGATTCAAGTTTTGAGATTTTCGGACAGGTGGGTATCCTTTACCTGATGTTTCTCGCCGCCGTCGAGATAGATATGTTCCACCTTAAGAAGAATCTGAAAAGGGGGGTGGGATTCGGTCTGATCACTTTTATCATACCCATGGCAGCGGGTATCATAGGATGTCGTCTTGCCTTCGGGGCATCATGGGGGACGTCTGTGCTTGTGGCTTCGATGTACGCCTCCCATACTCTGATCTCTTACCCGATAGTAAGCAAATTCGGTTTGCAGAACGCGAATGCGGCGGTAGTTGCGGTATGCGCCACTATTGTCACGGTGATGCTTGCGCTTCTCACGCTGGCGGGAGTGGTCGACAGTACTTCCGGAGGGTTGAGCCTGCGCCGTTTCTGCGTATTATTCACACTTCTTGCATGTTATGCGGCAGTAGTGGGATTCTCGTTCAAATATGCCACCAAATACTTTTTCCGGAAATTCAGCGATGAGGTGAGCCAGTACATCTATATTCTCGCAATGGTTTTCATTGCGTCGCTTGCCGCCCAGCTCATCGGTCTTGAGGCAATCCTGGGTGCCTTTTACGCGGGGCTTGTCCTTAATCGGTTTATCCCCGCGAGATCCGGTCTTATGGGTAGGATAAAGTTTGTGGGCAATGCCATATTCATACCCTATTTTCTTATAGGAGTCGGAATGCTGATCAATATCCATGTCATTTTCAAGAGCTGGAATGTAGGATGGGTCGCGCTCAACATGGTTCTGGTGGCTATGGGATCGAAATGGCTGTCGGCATATGTCGGGGCGAAAGTTTTCGGCTTCGGCTCGACAGACAGGAACATCATGTTCGGACTGACTTCCGGTAAAGCCGCCGCCACTATCGCCGCCACCATGATCGGCTTCAGCCACGGACTTCTGACCGAGGATATGATGAACGGAGCGGTTCTGATGATCCTTGTGTGCTGCCTTGTGTCTACAGTCACTACGCAGAACGCCTCCAAGAAACTCAGGATAGAGCGTACGGAAGCCGAATTGAAGTCAGAGACCGGAAGGGTTCCGGGAGAATATGCCCGTCAGCTTGTAGCCGTGGCTAATCCGGTCACCGCCGAAGGTCTGATGAAAATGGCATTGCTCATGAGAAATCCCAGGAACCAGAATCCTGTGACAGCGTTGTTTGTGAGGAATTCAGACGATACCCGCACTCTTGAGATGGGTAGAAGCGCGTTGCGTTCGGCTGTCGCAGCGGCGCAGGCGGTGGATATCGAGGTGAAAGATATAGAACGGTATGACATAAATGTGGTAGCCGGAGTCACAAACGAGGCAAAACAGAACCGGGCGAGCGATATAATGATAGGGTTGCACCGCAAGTCAAATATTGTCGACACCTTTTACGGCACGATGATAGAACAGTTGCTTAACGCCACCCACCGTATGGTTTTCATATCGCGGTGCTATTCACCGGTGATGACGTTAAACCGTATAATGGTGCTTGTGCCTGACAAGGCAGAGTATGAGACCGGTTTCCAGACATGGGTGGAGCGTATCGGCAATCTTGCCGGACAGCTTGCGTGCAAGGTGATTTTCATGGCATATCCGGCGACATCATCATTTATCCGGAATGTGCTTGAAGACGAACATTTCGAGATTCGCCACGAATACAGGGAGCTTGGCGGATGGGACGATTTCATTTTATGCTCCGCCGATATCGAGGAGGAAGACCTGTTTATGGTGATAGGTGCGAGAAAAGGATCAATATCTTATTCAGGAGACATGGAGAGCCTGCCCGCTTTCCTCGGAAGGAACTTCTCTCACCACAACCTTGTTGTGGTCTATCCGGAACAGTTCGGAGGATGAGTCAGAATAAAGAAACTGTCTTCTGATTGAAAATCAAAATAAATAATGCAATATATTAAAATATCATATTTTATGAAAAAGACGTTTTTATATGCACTTGCGTCGATAGTTATGGTTTCATGTTCCGGAAATGGAAATAAGGCTGCTGCAGATTCGGACTCCATTACTGATTCTCCGGAAAACACGGAAGAGATTAGAGAGACCTCCAATTATCTGCTGACAAAAGAAGGAGTGGGAAGTATATGGATAGGTCAGTCGATCAATGATGTGCCTGATTCAATTGCCGGGTTATATACTTATAAGGAGATGGGGGCTTCTCCTGATGCAGTCACAATTGAATTTAAGGGATCACAGGGAGGACATTTTGTCGCGTATGATTTCGGCGAAGGAAAAATAGACGTGATTAATCTGATTGACTCTTCCGTTAAAGTCGATGCTCCCGGAGGAGAATTCGGCATTGGCGATAAATTCAAAAATGTGCTACAGCTTCCGGGTGTTGAAGAAGAGTGGTCCGGGTATGATAATGTAGGAACATGGTATTGGAAATGGAACGGACTATGGTTTGCACCGTCACAAGAATCCATATCTGAAAGTCTGAGCAGGCGTCTTTATCAATCTGAACAAGCTCCCACTTCTGTAGATTTTGATGATAATGTCACAATCGGATTTATCGGAACAGGATTACCATATTGAAAAGAACATTAACATCAAAAGCGGAATGATCA
>CAMWID010000125.1 GCA_947174235.1 uncultured Porphyromonadaceae bacterium
AACCCGAGTCTCCACCGTGAGAGGGTGGCGTGCTAACCGCTACACTAATCGGCCAGATAGGTTAGTCATGAAAAGAAGTAGCCGATCCGGGACTCGAACCCGAGTCTCCACCGTGAGAGGGTGGCGTGCTAACCGCTACACTAATCGGCCATTAAAATCCCGGATTTGGGTTAGAAGAATCCGGGATTTGTTTTGACTCTGCAAAGTTAAGCAAATAATCTTATCCTTGCAAATTTCTTGGGAAAAACTTTTTGGAAATTTATTCGGCTGCTTCAGTTGCCGCCTCTGCATTTTCTCCTTCAGCTTCGTCAGCGGCTTTGGCTGCTGCTTCTGCTGCGAGTTTCTCAGCTTTTTTCTTAGCTACAGATTCTCCTTTGATACGGTTTTTCTCAGCTTCAGCTTCAAGACGGGCTTTTGCGTCTTCAGCTGCTTTCGCGTCCTTCTTTGCCTGGAAGTCGTTCGCTTCTTTGTCGCGGTTCTGCTTCCATGCGTCGAAACGGCGCTGAGCCTCTTCTTCATTGAAGGCGCCTTTCTTGATACCACCGCGGAGGTGCTTCATAAGCATTACGCCCTCTTTAGAGAGGATTGAACGAACTGTGTCGGTCGGCTGTGCTCCGACTTCTACCCAATACAAAGCACGGTCGAAGTCTAAACTTATTGTAGCAGGATTAGTGTTCGGATTATAAGAACCTATCCTTTCAATAAATCTACCATCTCGTGGTGCCCTGCTATCGGCGACTACAATGGGATAAAAAGCGTAGCCTTTGCGGCCGTGGCGCTGTAATCTGATCTTTGTTGCCATAAAACTTGCCGGTTTGTTGTTTAGGTTGTTTATTGTTTGCATCCCGCCCGGCATGGGTTTCGGAATGCGGGTGCAAAATTAGTGTTTTTTTCTGACCTGTGCAATTATAACGTGTCTAAATTTTTCTTTTTTTATTCAGGATTTGCCATGATTGATGTTTTTTGAGTAATTTTGCAAATATAAAAACATCCCGGAAGGCATTTCTCCGAGTCTTCCCATTTTTCAATATATTATCATATGACAGACAATGCGCTATTGAACCGTCTTGAAGGTCTTGATTCCCGATTCGAAGAAGTCGCCACCTTGATAACCGACCCTTCCGTAATTTCAGACCGTCAGAGGTATGTCAGGCTTACAAAGGAATATCGTGATCTTGAAAAAATTCTCGACGCCTCACGGCGCTACAGGTCTCTTCTCGCCGGGGTTGAAGAGGCTAAAGAAGTGCTCGCTTCTGAAGATGACGAAGAAATGCGTGTGATGGCAAAAGAAGAACTTGACCGTGCGGCGGCGTTGATACCGGAAGTTGAGGAGGAAATCAAATTTCTGCTTGTGCCGGCGGATCCGGAGGATGCCAAAAACGCATGTGTGGAGATACGGGGCGGCACCGGAGGTGACGAGGCGGCGCTTTTTGCCGGCGATCTGTTTAAAATGTATCAGAAATTCGCTGAGAAGAGAGGATGGCAGCTCGCTGTCACGAGTTATAGCGAAGGTCCTTCGGGTGGATTCAAGGAGATTTGTTTCACTCTTTCCGGCGAGGATGTATATGGTGTGATGAAGTATGAGAGCGGGGTACACAGGGTGCAGAGGGTTCCTGCCACTGAAACTCAAGGTAGGGTGCATACTTCCGCCGCTACCGTGGCTGTGTTGCCGGAAGCTGAGGAGTTTGATGTGGAGATCAACGAAGGGGCGATAAAATGGGATACTTTCAGGTCAGGGGGCGCCGGAGGTCAGAACGTCAACAAGGTTGAGTCGGGAGTGCGTCTGCGATATATGTGGAAGAATCCGGTGACGGGAGAGGAGGATGAGATTCTTATAGAATGTACCGAGACCCGCGACCAGCCCAAGAACAAAGAACGGGCGCTTTCGCGGCTGCGGACATATATATATAGCAGGGAACGGGAAAAATATCTTGCCGACATCGCGCAGCGCAGGAAGACCCTTGTCTCTACCGGAGACAGATCGGCGAAGATCCGTACATACAATTTCCCTCAGGGGCGTATGACAGATCACCGTATCAATTATACGGTATATAACCTTGATTCTTTTATGGAGGGAAATATTCAGGAATGCATCGATCGTCTTTCCATTGCAGAAAATACCGAGCGTATGAAAGAAGCGGCGCTTTAGCCGCTTCTTAGGGAGTACCCCATAGGGGCGTTCTTGTCCATGTTAACTCAGATGTATCTTGAGCCCGTCGAAACATGGGTGTACATTTTCCGGAAGTTCTTTCTCCAATTCAGAATGAAGTCCTATCTCATGGTTGAAATGCGTGAGGTATGCATCTTGGGGTTTTAGTCGGTCAATTATGTCGAGCGATTCTTCCACTGACATGTGCGCGAAATGGTGGCGGTGTCTGAGCGCGTTGATCACCAGGACTTTCAGCCCCTCCAATTTTGTCATTTCTTCTTCGGGGATTGATTTCGCGTCGGTTATATATGCGAAGTCGCCGATTCTGTATCCGACAATAGGCAGTTTCCCGTGCATCACGTTTATTGGAATTATTTTAAGTCCGTTGATAAAAAACGTGGAACTGCCGTCAATAATTATTCTTTTTAATGTCGGAACGCCGGGATAAGGATTTTCTCTGAAACAGTAGTCAAGACGTTTCCCGAGGTCATTGTGTACATCTTCCTTCATGTAAAGGGATACCGCGCCTTCCGCGCAGAACGGGCGTAAATCGTCGATTCCTCCCACGTGGTCGTAATGGCTGTGTGTGATCAGCACCGCGTCAAGGTGGAATATGTCGTGGGAAAGCGCCTGTTGCCTGAAATCGGGAGATGCGTCTATGAGTATGTCGAGTCCATGTGTCCTGACCAGTGCGGATGTCCGGAGACGTTTGTCGAATTGGGAATCCGAACGGCATACCCGACAAGCGCATGCCACCTCCGGGACACCTTTGGATGTGCCGCTTCCGAGTATCGTGATCTCTATGGAAGTGTCAATGAAATTCACTTCCGGCTGTAACACCACTCCATATTTCCGTCTTACCGTATCCACCACGTGTCTTGACAGGTTGATGACATCTTCTGCTGTGGCGTCTCCGGTGTTGGCTATTACAAGACACTGTTGAGGATAGACCTGTGCCCCTCCGATTCTGTATCCTTTGAGGCCGGCGTGCTCGATAAGCCAGCCGGCAGGTATTTTCACCCGATGGTCATCAACTTTATAGAAAGGGATATCAGGATCTTTGCATACCATCTCATCATTATAAAAATAAGTTGATACTACCGGATTCTTGAAAAAACTTCCGGCGCTTCCCGTCACCGAAGGATCCGGAAGTTTGGAAGCGCGTATGCGCGTCACTTCGTCGGCGGTCTCCCTTATGGAGGGTATGTGTCCTAAGTCTTCCGCAAATTTTTTCAATGGTCCGTATTCAAGATTGCGTGCCTCGGTTGATTTCCTCAGTCTGAAACTTACACGGAGTACAATATATCTTCCTTTCCCCTCATGTTTGAACATGCTGTCGCGATATGCGAACCGGCATTCGTTATTTGAGAATGTTATGGTTGTGCCCGTGAGGGTGTCAAAACATTCCACATTATGGATTATGTCTTTGGCTTCCACGCCGTACGCGCCTACATTTTGAACTGCTGACGCTCCTGTCTCACCGGGAATGCCGGCAAGATTCTCGGCTCCCTGCAACCCTTCGTTTATGCACCACTCCACAAAATCTATCCACTTCTCTCCGGAAGCTACGATCGCGAAGGCGGTATCTTCGTCCTTGTCGTAGCGTGAGATGCCTTTCATCGCTGAATGGAGCACGAGTCCGTTGAAATCGTGGGCGAACAGAAGATTGCTGCCTCCTCCGATGTGCAGCACTTCGTTGTCGCGGAATACGTCTGTCTTATATATTTCTGACAGTTCTTTCAAGGATGAGTATTCAGCAAAAATGGCGGCTTTCGCAGGAATCCCGAAAGTGGTCATGCCGGAGAGGTCTTTATTATATTCAAAGATTGCCATAATATTCAAACAATGTAGGGATTGATATTTATAGATACAGTGGTGCCGCTCGTGCGAACCGGTTATTTCCGGAAGCGCGTCAGCACGCCGTCTTCAAACCATAGTGCGGTGCCGTTGGAATAGAGCCATAGATCGAGTGTCTGGCTGTAGTCATGCCCGCGATTGACGTCGTCCGGGTTTCCAAGAGACAGTTTGCATTCCTCTTTTGTCATGCCTGTCATCACGTTGCCCTCGCATATAGCATCCCAGACATCGTCAGATATGGCGGGATATTTTTTTCTGAGGTCTGTAAGAAAAAAGAGATTCTGGAAAAGCCTGGTCTCTATGCCCGAGTTGCCATAACTCATGAATATCCATGCGTGAGCGCCTTTGTTATCGGTAAATCCGATTTTCAAAGGGAAAGACAGATCTCCGGGCCGGACATCGTCGATGTTCACTTCAACAAATTTTCTGCCCGGTATACGTTTGCCGTTTTTGTCATACCATAGAGGGGATTTGATCCAGAATTTATTGCCTTGCAGAAGCTTTTTTGCCTCATCAATCATATCGAGGTCTATCAGCATCGGGATTTGATCTGACATTATCTGGCTGTCAGCCACAGACAGGAGTTTCCCTGTGTTGTATCGTAGCTGCTTCCCTTCGGAAGAGAATATGATGGACGCGGTCTGAGTGCCGTCGAGTTCATATTTGGGAATTATACCCTCGAATCTGATAATAGTTCCGCCAATATTCGCCGAATCCGGATCAGTGGGGAGTCCCTGCTGGTCAAAAATCAGCAAAGCCTTGTTGTCTGCCGCCATAAAATTTTTACCTTTCTTCCAGTTTGAAAGAGGTTCCGGTCTTACTCCTTTAAAGAATATCTCCTCGGGAGTCGGTTGAAGGATCTTTTTGTCTTCACGTGATAGGGAGACGGTCTTGGTGCTCTCTATTCCCGTGAAGCAGGATTGGAGCGTGCAAGCTGATGCCATAAAGGCGAAAGCCAATATGACAGTTTTTCTCTCGCATAGATGGGAGAGTGATGATATTTTAAGAAAAAAGGTAGTTTTCAAATTATATGTCGGTAAAGAATTGTTTTGTGAAGAGGAAGGAGGGGAGTCCTTGTAAAAGACCTTTGCAAAATTACTAAAAAAACTCAATCCTCAAAATATTATACATTCAGTATTGAATGCTTAATTTGGGAAGAGAAAACAATTTGAGATTAATCTTGTTGATGGTCAGACTGTTGATGGCTTGTAATCGAAATTTGTTAAAAATTTTTTATAAAAGATTTGGAGGATTCAAAAAATGTGCTTAACTTTGCACTCGCAAAACGGGGGAGACCCATGATGCATGGCGGGATAGCTCAGTTGGTTAGAGCGTCGGATTCATAACCCGGAGGTCTCGA
>CAMWID010000126.1 GCA_947174235.1 uncultured Porphyromonadaceae bacterium
ATAAATGATACAGGTAAGCAATTTAGGCATACAGTTCGGGAAACGTACCCTTTTTTCAGACGTGAACCTGACTTTCACCCATGGCAACTGCTATGGAATAATCGGAGCAAACGGAGCCGGCAAATCAACACTGATGAGGATTCTCTCCGGCCAGTTGTCTCCCACACAAGGCACCGTGACATTCGGTCCGGGAGAACGTCTGTCCGTTCTTAGCCAGGATCACTTTGAGTTTGACGAATGCTCCGTCATAGAAACAGTGCTTCGCGGTCATACAGTCCTTTGGGACATCATGCAACAGAAAGACGCTATTTACGCAAAAACGGACTTTTCTGACGAAGATGGAATAAAAGCTGCGGAACTGGAAGAAAAATTTGCGGAACTGGAAGGCTGGAACGCGGAAAGCGACGCCGCCGCGCTATTGAGCGGACTCGGTATCAAAGAAGACCGCCACTATATGCTCATGAAAGATATGAGCGCCAATGAAAAAGTGCGTGTGCTCCTTGCCAAAGCACTGTTCGGCAACCCTGATAATCTTTTGCTTGACGAGCCGACAAACGACCTTGATCTCGAGACTGTGGCGTGGCTTGAAAACTATCTCGCCAATTTTGAGAACACAGTGCTTGTGGTAAGTCACGACCGACATTTCCTGGATGCAGTCAGCACACACACGCTTGACATCGACTATAACAAGATCTCTCTATTCGCCGGAAACTACAGCTTCTGGTATCAGTCTTCACAGTTGGCGTTGCGCCAGCAACAGGCAGCCAACAAAAAGGCTGAGGAAAAACGTAAGGAATTGCTTGAGTTTATCCAGCGTTTCAGCGCGAACGTGGCAAAAAGCAAACAGACCACAAGTCGTAAAAAAATGCTTGAGAAACTAAATGTCGAGGAGATCAAGCCTTCTTCCAGACGTTACCCCGGAATCATATTCACTCCCAACCGTGAGGTCGGGAACAAGATTCTTGAAGTCAAAGGACTGAAGGCATCTGTTGATGGCGAAGTGCTTTTCAGTGATGTGAATTTCCAGATAGAAAAAGGTGACAAGGTGGCTTTCCTGAGCCGTGACCCGCGTGCCATGACCGCCTTGTTTGAAATAATCAACGGAAACCGCAAGGCTGACGAGGGTGTCTACGACTGGGGACAGACAATCACATCGGCATATCTCCCTCTTGACAACAGCAGTTTCTTTGAGACCGAACTTAATCTTGTGGATTGGTTATGTCAATACAGTAAGGATTCTTCCGAGATTTACCTCAAGGGATTTTTAGGCAAAATGCTTTTCAGCGGAGAGGAAGTACTTAAGAAGGCGAGTGTCCTTTCTGGCGGGGAAAAGATAAGATGTATGATCGCGAGGATGATGCTTACAGACGCCAACACGCTTGTGCTTGATTCTCCAACAAACCATCTTGATCTGGAATCCATCCAGGCTTTCAACAATACTCTCCAGGCTTTCAAAGGTGTGATCCTCATGGCAAGCCATGACCACGAGTTCATACAGACAGTGTGCAACCGCGTTATCGAGCTCACGCCCAATGGCATCATCGACAAAATGATGGATTACGACGACTACATAACAGATGAAAAGGTCGCCGCAGCAAGAGAGAGACTCTATCCTAAATCGTAACCCCAAAATCATTGAAAAATGGTAAAGCATATAGTCACTTTCAAATTCAAAGGCTCTGAAGAAGAGCGCAAAGAAATAGCGGGAAAGTTTGCAGAAGCTCTCCGCGCGTTGCCGTCTCAGATCAAAGAGCTGAAAGCCATCGAGGTAGGTATAAATGTAAATCCCAATGAAAAATGGGATCTTGTGCTGACAGCTATCGCAGATTCTCTTGAAGATGTCGCAATTTATTCAGCGCATCCGGCACATGTGGCGGCAGTGCAGATCATCGCGCCCCACAAAGAGGACCGCGCATGTGTGGATTACATCATCTGACAATAGTGTTATATATTAATAAGCGAGGCTTCCGACCGGAATCTGTCGGGGGCCTCGCTTATTAATTGCCTAATATGTAAGACTCGTACGTCGCCCCATAAAAATAATAACGTACATTTCCCTTTTTTTAAGAACTGGCTTAGAGCGTGTAAACTGTAAACGAATCAAGTGCGTTATATTTAAAAATATTCTACTATGAGACACATCTACACCAATCTTTTGCTGCTTGGACTTATCCCATTGGCGGCATGCTCGAATGATGACAAATCCTCTCCGATATCCCCCATTAATGAGAAAACATACACAGACTCGTCCGGTCTTGAATTATATTACAACGGACATTTGATGCCAGGCAAGACGGTTTCGTTTTCACAGGATGGAGATGTCGCAAAGATTACCGCTTACTCCACATTTGATCTGAGTCGCATTTCCGGCTTCGGGCTTTCCGGACAGCTACCCTCTCCCGGCATTATTCCGGGTTCTCCGCAAACCACATGGAATGTATCTCTCGAAAATACCGGAGAATATTGGGAGTTTTCAGGAAATGGAGAGAACGAATTCTGTACATATTCATACGAAGGTTATGCATCACCCGACAAAATGAAGCTCTACATTTCCGACTCCGCATTGAAAACCGGCGGAATATCTCCTGAAGCATGGAAACCTGCACCAATCAAAAAAAATAATGACGGATCTTATGAATCATTGCCGGCATATGCCTACTGGAGATATGAACCACTTCAGGACATAGACATAAATCTTACCCCATTCATGTCTGCAATAATGTTGGCACCGGTCATTCCTGTATATGGCAATACGGCATATATGTCAATCACGGAGGCAATCTATCAGACACTTAAAGCCATTGCTTTCCTTCCTGACGGCAACGTCATCTTTTCATACATATCTTCAACAGGAGGTGCATACCGACTGGCACAGTCCTACCCCAACGGATACCAATATGTGGTATCATCCCCGGGAAAGATAAAATTATATGTCAATCCTCTTTCATTTTTCAGTTTCATTCTTCAAGCCACTTCCGGATCAACCCCGGAAAGCGATGTCGACCTCAACGCATCGGGACTATGGCCGACCGGATCTGCATCGACTACAGACAACACATCCGGCATTGCGGAGATAAAAGACATTCTGTCCTCTCCGATAGTACAGAAAATTCTGAAAAACGTGATCCCGGAAATGATTCCATTTGTTTCCGAAGGGATACCGCTCGCATATTCCGTCAACACCGCGGAAATCAATGACAGTCTCTCGGAGAATCTAAGAATTTATATAGATACAGAAATGGCTGTAGGGATACTCTCTTCAATCATAACCCCTGTGCTTGAAGATAACGAAACCATAGAAGCTGTCAAGAAATATATCGGTTCAAACCCGGCATTCGCACCCTTGTTGCCGGATATGGAAAAGGCAATAACCTTACTTCCCGCGGCCATTGAACATACCACTGTATTCAATTTCGGATTGAATCTAATACCCTACAATTGACTTCCTGAGACAATTTGAATTCAAGCATGAATATACATGCCTAAACAAGCCGGACAAATGGATATAAAACCATTTTATCCGGTTTTTCGTTTTAAAATCATAAATAGACTATAAAAAATATTGAACTTATAATCACACATTTTATGAAATACGAAAAAGTTATCAATTCCACTCCCGTGGTATTAGTGGAGTTTTTTGCCACCTGGTGTAGCCATTGCAAAAAAATGGATCCGATAGTCATACAGATCGCTCAGCTTCTCAGCGGAAAGGTCGACGTATACCAGATAGACATTGAGAAAGAAGAGGATATCGCAGCTAAAGAAAACGTGACGGGAACTCCGACCTTTATCATATATAAAGACGGGAAACCCGTCTGGAGGGAAAGCGGAGAAATGGACGGGCAGTTCCTTCTTGATAAAATCCAGTCTTTCCTTTAACCGGATAGCCATCACTGACCGCGACCGGTCATAATGACCTCAACCGGATCCTGATAATGAATGCGACGGTACATGTTTCCGTCGCATTCATAGCAATATACAATGTCATTTGTTTAAAACACCACAGTCATGCCTATGCCTGATAAAAGTCATACTTTATTCAGTGATTATCTCGAAGCGTTAGATGTCCCCCACACTGTCGGCTATTCCAACTACCGTTTTGCCGACATGCCGTTCCAGACATTGTTCGGGATGACAAAACTTCTGGAAGAATATGGAATAAAATCAGAGGGATACCTTTTGGAAGATAAAAATGAGATAACAAAGATCACACCCCCTTTCCTCGCTGACACTCCTGAGGGATTCACAATAGTCACAGATATAACCGGAAACAAAATAGATTATCTCACGTATGGTGTGGCAGAAACAATGCAGCTTGAAGAATTTAAGAAAGCATGGAACGGATACGTTCTCCTTTCATACCCTTCTTCAGATGCCTGCGAGCCTTCATATGCAGAACATTCGAGAATCGAATTTCTTATGCGCGCAAAAAAATGGATTCTCGCAGGATCTTGTCTGATACTTTTCTTCTATCTGTTTTTCCTCAACGGTATATACAGGCATTTGTCAACTGCCCTGATCTGCGCTATAGATATCGCCGGTCTGTACTTCACGTATTTGCTGGTTCAGAAATCTCTTAAGATTCACAACAAAACCGCAGACAAGGTATGCAAAGTCCTGCAGGAAGGGGGATGCGACAGCATTCTTGACATGAAGGCATCCAAATTTTTCGGACTGTTCGGATGGAGCGAGGTGGGATTCGCCTATTTCTCGGTAAGCCTGCTCACCATGCTTCTTCTTCCCAACATGTTGCCATGGCTTGCGCTATGCAACCTATGCTGCCTTCCTTTCACATTCTGGAGTATCTGGTATCAGAAATTCAGGGCACATAAATGGTGTACGCTATGCGTCTGTGTCCAGGGCTCGCTGTGGCTTTTGTTTTTCTGCTATTCAGGTGGAGGTTGGCTTGACCATGTATTCCCACTGTCCTCGGAATTTTTTGCCCTCGGCATCGCCTATCTCTCCGTCATGTTGGGATTGAACGCCATAATGCCGTTAATTGAAAAATCAGATAAAACCAATTACAATGAATAAGATTAAACACATAACCGTACCTGATCTGAAATCCGCAAAAAAATTGACACCTCTCGAATTAAATTCTTTCAAATGCCGGAGAAAGCATACTCTCCTCACGCCGGATTTACTTGAACGTATCTCCAGATCTGCATCATCCTCCGCCAACTGATAGCCTACACAACAGATATGCGGTCCGCAGTCATATTTTGACTAAAGACCGCATATTTGTTGCAATCATTACTCCAACCGGGATCCGGCATTTCAAGGCGTTCTGTCAGATATCCTCTTAGAAACTGTTTAAATTTATTTGTCGAAGGAATTGAGAGGATTTGTCAGGCA
>CAMWID010000127.1 GCA_947174235.1 uncultured Porphyromonadaceae bacterium
TACACCTTCTGCACGAGCCCGCTCCCCGTCGTGCCCCCGGAAGAGTTCGCGCCCCGCGCGGAAATAAACGTGTCCGCATAAAGTCCGCCACCCGTGATATGAAGACCCCCCTTGTCGGAGTCATACGTGATCGTCACCTCGCCGATCTTGATCCCCGCAGCAGCAGTTATCAACCCCGAAAAATTCCCCAGCACGGAATTGACAGTCTTCCACCGGTTGCCTGTCGTGCCTAAGTTCACGAGATTGTTGGTGCCGGGCCACAGGGAGTTCGCACCGATAATCAGGTCACAGTTGGCTGCCGCGTTCGCGGCTTTCCCGTTCGATACGAATCCCAATACTCCCCCCGAAGAGGTAGCGGCAATATAATTGTACCCCGCACGACCGAAACCAAGATGCTTTGTCGCGGAATTGATGTCGATCTGGAGCGCCCCAGTCATCGTATCCCCCGATTTCTTCACATAGCGTGTGTCAAGGGTCGTCGCATAGTTCCCCGTGTCAAGCACATGATATGTAGCCGAATTGCCGGTGCCCACCGTCAGATGCCCTGTCTTGCTCCTCAGATGCGTGGCGACGGTGGAGGATTCCCCCACGCTCCCGACGATGGTACGCGTCCCGTCAAACTGGATCATCGCCCCCATTGTCTCGTTCGCGCCATAAATATAATGTCCCTGCCCGATATAGATATTCGAGCTAAAAGTCTTGTTGCCCGTGATCGTCTGCGCCGTGCCAAGAGTCACATAATCCGAAAGCTGCGACTTGTCAGCCTTGTTCCCCAAAAGACCCGCCAGAGTGTCAGCCTCCGTATACGTCGCCAGAAACGCCACCACCTCCTCCCACTTGTTGATCACCGTGTCAGAGTCCGTACCCGTGATGGCGGCGAAATCCGTCACAACCTTATTCCACTTCGTCCTCTCCGCCGCCGTGATATGCACCGTAGCGTTCCCCGTGTGCGAAGACAGCGTGGCGGCAGACGCCACATCCGTTATGTTGATGGTCGCGGCGGTGTCAGGCTTATAGGTGCCCACAGTCGTGCCGTTCTTCTGTATAGTCAGCGTATACAGAGGCTGATGAGCCGTCAGATACTTCTTCGCCTCCACCCACGCCTCCGTGGCATAGCCAGCCAGAGACGGCAGCGCGCTGTTCACCCACTTCGAGCCGTTATACATAAGTACATTGCCGTTCGCAGGACTGCCGACAGCCGTATCCAAAAGATCCGAAAGATAAAACGCTCCACCCGACGTTCCTCCCCCGTTAGGATTGGATCCACGCGCCGAAACATAATGATCCGAATACAATCCATACTTCGCCCTGATGCGGTAGCCCAGAGGAGATGCCGCGTCAGTCTCCCTGACAAACATCGAGTCAAAAAGAGACTTGAACGTCTCGAAAGTTGCCGCCTCAAGCTTCTTGTCTATATTCGCTTGCAGCGCGTCCGTGGTGGTCTTTAAAGCCGCCACAGCCCTCGCGTTGGTGAAATACAGATTTCCCCCCTCCGAAACATGGGAGGTCGTGGTCGGGATATTGACAGTCGCCGCCCCGGTCTTCGGGTTATAAATCTTGCCGGTGAAAGTCCCTGCCTGTAGCGTCAGCGCATAAATGGCTTGATGCCCTGTAAGGTAATCCCCCTTCGGTTGGTATAGAGCCGCCGCATCTGTCCTTGTCAGGTATCCTTTGTTTGCCACCCATGTTTCCGTGGCGTAACCCGCCAGGCTTGGTATCTCGCTCTTCTTGGCATAGTTGTTTGCTACCCACGTCTCCGTGGCATACCCCGTCAGTCCCGGTATGTCGCTCTTCCTCGCATAGTCGTTAGCACTCAGATAAGACGCGAGAGCCGTCTCGTCAAGCCCCGTCCTGATCGACTCGTTCACCCACTTCGAGCCGTTGAATACCAACGCCTGTCCACTTGACGGGTTCGACAATGCCACATCCGTCAAGCCTGAAAGAGCCGTCGCGCCAGCCGCCCCTCCCGCCGCGGCGGCATTCAATCCCCGAGCCGACACAAATTCCTCCGAATAGAACCCCTTCACCGACTTCACCGCCCAAAGATCCGGAGAATCCCACGCCACACGTGCGCCCGACGCGTTCACCGGAACAAACACGGTCGAAAGCGCGTTGACAAGGCTTACAACCGAAGACAGCGATGCCCCCATCCCTGCGCCCGATACGCACCCGGAGACCTTCGATCCCGCGCCTGTCTTGCTCTTCTTTATTATCTTGATGTCAATCATTGTCATTCGCTTTTAGATCAAGTCGCGCGCATCCCTCCATCAGGTTGCGCGAAATTCCCGTAACATAAAAATCACAATAGGGGAGAGCCGGATGACGGTAATGATGATACGCACCCACCACACCCGGATCCTCCTCCAGGTTCTGGCTCATCAGCACCCTCGGCTTGCGGCACTCCCTATAATAAGCGTCCACATAAAGCTGCTCCGGCTTACCCTCGCGCCCGGATACACGGTCATAGATAGAGAGCAGTCCCGTCCCCGTGCTCGCGTCAAGAGGGGTCGAGACATTCAGCATGTCGGTTATACCCAGCTGCATGCGCTCCTCCCGAGTGAGCGCCGATGTGAACCTGAACGTCAGGTCATCCTTCTTGTTCACGAAACTCTCCGTAGTGTCGCTCATGTAGACCAGGTCACAGTTGTCGGTATTGTTCACAAGCCCGTTGTCGCTGTAGATCTGCATCTCGAACCCCTTGATAAAGATGCTCGACACATGAGCCATCAGAGGGATCTCGTTCTCTCCCCACTTCGCCTTCCGGAACCACGTCTTGTGCCGGCGCGTCACCTCCCCCCACGTCGTGTTCACCGGCCCCAGGATCATGAAACGCACCTTCCCCGATATCCTGTCGCTCCTCCTTACCGGAATGGCGGTCCCCTCCGCGTCAATCCCCATCTCATGGCTGATATTGTTCTGGATAGGGTAGAGCGTCCCCAGAAGCTTGTCCCCGATCTTCGGGTCAAAACCCAATGTGAAGCACTGCCCGTAATACTCGTCATCGTCCGCGCACTCCTCACGCTCCTTAAACCTCCTCCACTCGAAATCCGAGGTCTGCCCCTGGGTGCCCGTCTCCACCACACACTTGTCCCCGATCACAAGCATACACGCCAGAGCCGCCACCTTCGACACACGGTCCGTACCGTCACCAACAGCCGAATACTTGAACTCATACTCCTGCGCTCCGTCGCCCGTATACGGCACAAGCCACGTCTTCCCCGCGTCATAGACAGGTGCCGATAAAGGCGTCTCTGCCTTCCACCATTGCTGGCAATAGAACCGCCCTTCCCCCGAACTCCCCGAAGCCACCGGAGATATCGAGAGGCTGCTCGCGTTCTTCAGAAGCTCCGAACGCGTCTGCGGGCGGTCCTCATAAGTGCACGTCACCGCGTTCAGACCGTTCAGCACGATCTGACCCGAGATCACTATATAGTTCGTCGTCTCATCGTCGGCAGGGGAGAACACCCCTCCGCTCGTCGTCCCCGCATACTCCGCCAGCGGCGAGGATGCCACAAGCGTCGCCTCGTTCGGAAACGCGCCGCTCTCGGAGTCTATCCCGTTCCCGTTCACACTCACCACAAGGCTCGTCTCCATCTCAATCTTCGCCGTCAGGGAATTGTCCTTTCCGTCCCTGGTCTCCTTCACGCTCCCCAGCGACAGCAATGCCGCACCCGGATTCACCGACAGAAGATTCGGAACCGTCTGCTGATACCTGTTGTCCGCACAATACGCGTCCACAAGATCCACATGGTTCCCACCGTCATAAAACTTCCAGTGCATGTGATCCTTCACCTGCACATACCAGTCCCTCACAAACGCCTCACCCGTCGTCTTCTCCCCCGTGAAAAGATAAAGGAAATCCACAGCCGACGTCAGACCCTTGATCCCGTCATCCTTCCTCTCCTCGAAAGGCGACACATACTCCGTCAGATACTTCTGACGGTTCGTATACGGCGACGTTATCCCCTCATCGCTCAGCGGAGACTCCACAAGATTCCCCATCTCCGTCACGCTGCATGTCAGCTCAAGACGGTTATACACCTCCCCGACGCTGATAGTCGTGTCAGTGCCCCCCGCATTCCCCGCGCTGATCTCCACAGTCCGCCGCGTCGTCATCTCCCGGCTCCCCGTCCCGTCTATCCTCCGCCATCCTATCGCGTCCGTCCCCTTCACCGTGCCCCAGCTGAAAATCTCGAACGAGAAACCGTCCTGACGGATATGGAGGTCAAGATACCTCATCACCTCCCCGAGCACATCCTGCCACGTCCATACGTCATCCTCACCCTCGCCTAAGAACAGAAGCTCAGCTATCGAGATATCCCCGAACATCCCCACAGGGTCCGACCCCGCCTTCAAAGACCGGCTGCAGTCATACCATATCCCCCCGGACGGTCCCCCCGAAAGGTCAAGATCCTTCGTCACGCAATCGAGAGCCTCCCCGATCAGATCCCCGAAACTGCGCATCCCCGCGCTCTCCCGGATACCCTCATAGCTCACCCCGGCGCTCCCTATCCCCAGGTACTTCACATTCCCCAACGCCGACAGAGCGTCTATGCAATTCAGCTCAAGATCATCATAGACCTCGTTAAACGACTGGCTGTAAGACTGCGGCTCCACATACCCCGCAAACACACACTTCCCATCCCTCCTGATGTTCACAACCGCGTCAAGGCAGCTCCCGCAAAACAGATCCCCCAGAAACCCCCGGGTCTGAAGCCTGATCACAGCCGAAGAGGGCAGCAGCGCGTCAAACGTGTCGTTCACCTCGCTCGTGATCTCTACAGGATCCGGCGCGAAATAGACACCAGATCCATCCGCCCCGATCTCCAGAGACGCAGTGCGGTCCCCGCGCGTCACGATCTCAACCCTCACGCGCTCACCCTTAACATTGTCAAACTCCCCGTATAGATACATACCACTCAAAATTTATTCCGGTGTCCCGACTTCCCCGATACCCGCGTGTAATTCTCAAGAACCACCGCAAGGTTCCTCCCGTCCGCTACGATCCTCCCACCGACTATCACCGGAGCCCCCGCCGGCTCCCCGATGATATCCTTAAGCTTGTTCAACGGAGCGATAACCTCCGGGTTGCTCCTCGCACCCGCATATTCCCC
>CAMWID010000128.1 GCA_947174235.1 uncultured Porphyromonadaceae bacterium
CCTCAAGCACTGTTCGTAGCATTTTCACTATTCCTTCGGCGTTACCTTCGCGGATATCTCGATAAAGGTCGCGCAACTTCTCCAAAACCTCATTTTTGACAGTGTCCAGATAGCATGGGAGAAGCCCCTCGAAGAAGCCTTTTGCCACCTCTTGGTTTGGCAATCCGAGGCGGTAGGTTTCAAATTCCGGGTCATACCCTTTTATAGTGAGGTAGCCCGTCTGGTAAAGTAGGCTCAGAGGATGGCTACCGTCAAAATCGCTTCCCTGCAACTCCCGTTCGTCGGCTTCTTCATTCAGTAGTCCCGAAAGCGGGCTTCTTGATTTACGGAGTTGCTTCATAAGAAACGAAGGAGTGCCGGTGGTGTACCAATACGCACCGATTTTTCTGTTTTCGAGAGCAGTAAACAAGGAATAGGGGTTATAGATGTCGGGCGATTTTTCCGAAAAATGATAACCGTCATAATTACTCTTCAATGCCTCCAACGTTTCCCTAAACGACATACCCGATTCCTCTGCCAAAGCCTCCACCCCGAAACGACAATACTCTTCCAATTCCTCTTCCGTTATGCCGCAAATTGCCGAATATCGGTCAAGCATCGAAATATCGCGGAGGTTGTTGAGGTCGCTGAATATGCTGAGGCGTGAAAACCTTCCGACACCGGTAAGCAATGCGAAGGCAATAGCTCCGTCGCAGCGTTTAAGATTGGCATAGACCGGTTTGAGAATATTGCGCAATTCCTCGTTCAGCCTCTCGTTGTCGAGATTCGTCACAAGAGGCTTGTCATACTCGTCGATAAGAATCACCGCCCTCTCCCCCGTCTGCGCATACGCCGCTTCAATAAGCGTCTGGAAACGTTGCGGAAGAGGCTTTTCTCCGGAATTTATGCCATAAACCTTGTCCCAGTCATCGAACTGTGTATTCAGGAATTTCCGCAATTCATCGCCCGAGGACGCATCAAGATTAACGAAATTAAGATGAAAAACCGGCCTGCGTTTCCACTCAACATCCATCTTCGATATGGCGAGCCCGTCAAACAAATCGCGTTTCCCGAGAAAAAAAGCTTCAAGCGTGGAAAGAAGCAGACTCTTCCCGAACCTCCTGGGACGGCACAGGAGGTAATACTTGCTTGAAGATATGAGGTCGTGGACATAACGGGTTTTATCCACATAAAGATACCCACCCGTAATCAACGCCTCAAAATTTTCCACACCTATGGGAAACCGTTTTCTCTCCATGATTTATAATCTATTTATATGCAGATGCCGGTTTGCGGCGACTCTTTTGCAAAATTAATAAAAATAAGCACAAACAACAACGAAATCGGCTCATTCTCACGAATGAGCCGATTGTTTTACGAAATATTCTTAAAAGTTGAAGAGTGGGCGATTACGGATTCGAACCGCAGACCCTCTGCTTGTAAGGCAGACGCTCTAAACCAGCTGAGCTAATCGCCCGGTTGCGCAATTGCTTGCGACTTTTGCTTTCGGTGGGCGATTACGGATTCGAACCGCAGACCCTCTGCTTGTAAGGCAGACGCTCTAAACCAGCTGAGCTAATCGCCCGATTGCGAGTGCAAAGTTATAGTAAAATTATATAACTACCAAATTTTTTTGCTAATTTTGTGAAAATATTTTTGCATTTTTTATTTCAGATTTAAACAAATTATTGTTTATCAATATTTTAAATCTGAATTTCATTCGCAATTTTTTTCATGGTCAAAGATATAAAAATAGAGGATTTCGATTATAATCTCCCCGATGAACGCATTCCGCGACATCCGTTGCAACAGCGCGATGCCTGCAAATTGCTCCTATCACGTCCAGACGGTGTGATTTCCAACAGGCGATTCAACGAGCTTCCGGGACTTCTCCCCCCGCAGACGCTCCTTGTCTGCAACGACACAAGGGTGATCAACGCCAGAATCTCTTTCTATAAAACCACCGGATCAAGAATCGAAGTGTTCCTTCTTGAACCCCTCGACCCCTCCGACTACGTGCTCACTTTTCAGACGCATGGCAAATGCATATGGAGCTGCCTCGTCGGAAATCTCAAACGATGGAAAGAGGGAACTCTATCCATAATCATAAATCCCGAGGGAGCACAATCTCCCGTCACCATGACCGCACGCCGTCTCCATCCTACGGGCGGCAACGCACATGCAATAGAATTTACATGGGACAATCCTGACGTCACATTCGCTTCCGTGGTGGATGCCGCAGGATTTATCCCCATCCCTCCATATCTGAAAAGGGAGTCGGAAGAAAGCGACATCTCGGACTATCAGACCGTATATGCGGAAGCAAAGGGATCGGTGGCGGCTCCTACAGCAGGACTACACTTCACTCCGGAAGTATTCGCCGACCTTGACGCCCACAATATCGGCGTGGGGAAACTCACATTGCATGTCGGAGCCGGCACTTTCCAGCCTGTGAAATCTGAAAATATCGGCGACCACCCAATGCACACAGAAAGCTTCTCTGTAAACCGCAAGTTGCTCCGCCAGCTGATCGAGCAAAAACGCGACCGTCTTCCCCTTGCCGCCGTAGGCACCACTTCCGTACGCACGTTGGAATCTCTGCCATATATCGGGGCAGCCTTGGCGCGAGGCGAGGAATCGCTCCACGTGTCGCAATGGGAAGCATACGACGAATCCGCTTCCGCCATCGACACTATCGACGCGCTGGAAACAATTGACAGATGGCTTGAGAAGCGCGGAGAAACGGCTCTCACAGCTTCCACCGCAATAATGATAGCTCCCGGTTTCAAATGGAGAATGGTAGACGCGATGGTCACAAATTTTCATCAGCCTCAATCCACATTGCTCCTTCTCGTCTCCTCTTTTCTCGGAGAGAATGAGGGTATACCCCGCTGGCGCCCCTTGTACGAACAGGCTCTCGCCGACGATTACCGCTTCCTCTCTTACGGAGATGCATGCCTTCTGTTCAGAAATGATTTTAAGTCATAAGCCACAGTCACAAGTTACAAAGTAACCCTTCATCCTTAAAAAAATGTTTAACTTCGATCCTTTCTTTCCATATAATCCTCATCATGCCATACATCTCCCCGTTTCCAAAAGCATCGGAGCACGCTATCTTGTGGCTTCTTTCTTTGCCGGCACACTTCAGGATTGCCCTGAATTTACCGATTGCGATGACCTCAAGGTGATTCAGAAAGCGCTTCTTTCCATCTTGAATAAAGATATTCTTCCCGGGGCAGAGACTATTAACCTTGACATCCATGCCTCAGGCACGGCTTTCCGCTTCGTTACAGCTGTGGCTGCGTCTGTTCCCGGTAGGTCTTTTGTGGTGACCGGCACACCACGTCTGTGCGCACGTCCGATGTCTCCCCTTCTTGACGTGTTGCGTAAAGCGGGCGCCGGGATCGAAGGGATTGGAGAAAACGGGACAGGTCCTTATATGGTGAAGGGCGCAAATCTGAAAGGGGGAGATTTTGAAATAAGGGGTGATGTCAGCTCACAGTTCATATCCGCCCTGATGCTGGCGGCGCCGTCATGGGAAAACGGTATGCGACTGAGGTTCACCACCCCGTTGGTGTCGCGTCCTTACGCGGAGATGACAGCGGAAGTGATGCGGAAATTCGGCATTGAGGTTTGTCTATCCGAAGACAGGGTTGAAGTGAAACAGGGTGTATACACCGCCCCGGCAGGGTTTAAGGTCGAGGCAGACTGGAGTGCGGCAGGATTCTTCTATGAGGCTGCGGCATTTAAGCTCACTCAGGTGAATATAGCCGGTCTTGTGTCGCCTGAAGAATCTTTACAAGGTGACGCCGCCACAGCTAAATTCTTTGAGAAATTGGGCGTGGTGTCGCGCTTCGGGGAAGAGGGGGCGCGTATTATGCGCTTTGAGGAATTGCCCGATTATCTTGAGGCGGACCTCACCGACAACCCTGACCTTGCACCTGCTTTTGCCGTGGCATGCGTGCTCAATGCTTCGAGGTTCAAGTTTACCGGAGTACGCAACCTTCGTCTGAAAGAGTGCGACCGTCTTGCCGCCATTCAGACCGAGTTTAAAAAATTGGGCTATCCTATCCATGTTGAGGATGATTCCATCGAATGGGAAGGATATGCATCACCGTCACCTGTCGACAAACCGGTGATTGAAACATACGACGACCATCGTATAGCCATGGCTTTTGCTATCGCCGCCTTAAGAATGCCTGAGATGCGCATAAAATGTCCTGAAGTTGTCAACAAATCGTTTGAGGATTTCTGGAACCAGCTTCCGAAATTAGGACTGACATGTAGAAAAGAGGGAGAAATAATGATTGTGAAACAAGAAAATCCGGATTGACGATATGAAAGGCGCGATGGTGATATTGGCAGCGATGATAGTGATAGGGATTATACTCTATCTCACAGACGTGTTTTATTATCGCAAGAAACATCCCGAGACGGGAAAGCAGGAAAAAGAAACTGAGGGAACCGACACCTCCGGAGTCTCTCCTATGGTTATTCCTCCGTCCAACCCTATGGATGAACCGGAAGTGTGCTGCGGCACGCACAATGTGTGTGAAAAGACCAACCTCTCCCCTCTCACCGGAGAGATCGTCTATTACGACGATGAGGAACTCGACCGTTTTCGCGGAAGGGAAAGCGGGGATTATACTTCTGAAGAGATCGAAGAGTTTCGCGATGTGCTCATGACATTGCAGACCAAGGATGTGGCGGGATGGTCAAGAAGCATTCAGGTACGTGGTATCAACCTCCCCACCGAGATTCGTGAAGAGCTGCTGCTCATAGTCTCCGAACTCCGCCGCATCCCCGACTGACCGGCTCAGAGCGCTTCCTTAAAATTTCGAAATCCACAACCATTCGGTGCTGTCGAGTCCCGACAGCACTACCCCCAACTGTGCCGTATTAGAACCGATTTTAGCCGACCTCGACCGATTGTGGGAAATGCGTCACT
>CAMWID010000129.1 GCA_947174235.1 uncultured Porphyromonadaceae bacterium
GAGTGTCTTAAAGCCGTCTATCCCGTCTTCTATCTTGACGCCGAACGTGATCATTGATTTACTGTTGCCTCTTGCCATCTTTTTAAGAAATAATTTGTTGTTTAATTGATTATTGTTTATTTTTGCAGAAACAAACCTTTTTTATGGAAACAATATTCATCTTTTTGATTCAGGCTGCCCTTGTGGTGATATTTTTTATTTTGCCTTTGATGCTTATCATTGGTTTATTCACATATAAGCAAGACGAAACGCCCGACATCTCTTTTCCCGATACTATCCAGATTAAGATTGAACACGTCTCAAAAACCTCCGGCGCGCAGTCTCCTTGTCCACGATCTGAGAATTCCCGCCCTTCCCCCTCCTCTTCTCCCATGGGAAAGGAAGAATCTTTTCCGGACTGAGCCTGTTCTTGCAGTGGGGTTGCATGGTAAGCACTGCATGTAGCCTTGTCATTTCCCATGCTTCCCTCGTTTCCCTCTCCCTCATCTCCGAATAAGCCTTGAATATTGATTCCAGCTCACTCAGAGTATAAAGGCAGAAATCGTGGAACGACATCCCCACATGCCCTACAGCATATCCCAGAAGCTCCTCTATTCTGAGGGGCTTTTTTTTTCGTCTCCGTCATCAGTGTCTCCCGTCCGTTCCCCTACAAGAGACTTCGCCCATGCAGTGATATCTTCCGGCATCAGGCAGTCCATGAACTCCTGTTCATCCTTAAAGTCGAACGCCACATCCTCCCTCCGGCACGCCGATGCGGCGCAACACCAAAGGTAGGTCCCGAGCTCGTCTATGTTCCCAAGATCGATATTATTCACTTCCTTCCCTTTCTTCCGGCGGAAGCGAAGCATCGCCCCTGCCGTGGGATAGCAGGGGTAACGCTTTGATTTGATAGCTATTGTTATTTCCTTTTCATTCATGACCGTTTGCATTAAGCTGCCTCTTTACCAGGATAAACTTCCGGCTCACCGTCATTCTCCAGGCTGCCGCTGTAGGTCGCGTCGTCCTGTGCCGGAGACGTCTCCTCAAGCGATGCTATCACAAACATCCCCTTCACATAAGGCTTCGTGTCCTCCTCCCGGCGGAATGCCTCCACCTCCACCTTCGCATCCTTACCCCACTTCGCAGCGATCTCGTCATAGCCGTTCTCCGTCTCCCCGTAGAAGCGCAGACCCTCAAACGAAATGCTGATCGACTTCCCGGTAACCCCCTTACCTTTCCATACCCCCGAACTCTTCGGAAGCGTCGCCAAAGGCTTCACCGCGCGCTCCTTCGTCTCCGAATTGAACGTGATCGTGTGCGACGTGCAATGCCCGACCGGCTTGCCCCCAACCTTCAGCAATAGGTCACTGCCGTTGATATAATCCCCTGTCTCTGCCATAATATAGAATAGTTTTGATTATTGTCTGATTAATATATTTGTACGCTGAACAGCAACGCCTGGATAAATGCATTGCTATCGTAGGTTTCCTCACGGTCAACAAAGCTGCATTTACGCATTTTCAGTCCGTTGTGTTCCCCTTTCCTGAAATCAAGTGCCGCTCTCACTGCCTCTGCGAGCTCTACGCTCTCCCCATAACTCTCGGCTAAGCACATAACCTCGATGTTGGTGTTGTCAGGCGCTCCGGGGCTTTTCACCGGCATCACCTCAGCTTTGCAGCAGCGATAAATTACGTATGGGAGTGTGGCTTCGTTAACTCCTACTGGAAAAACTTTCGTCACCTTTGAGGATATTTCAGGATCCTCGGCGAGGATCTTCCCGATGATCACTCCCGCGCTTAACGATGTTCTATTTACCCCCATATTTTTTAGCCTTTCTGTGAATCGTGTCGATTATTGTCTTTTTTAGATTCTCGGAAACTCCCGGCATCTCTTCCGCCTCCGTCTTCTTCATGAATCCGAACTCCGGCATCCATCCCGTGGAGTGTCCGCTCCCTTTTTTGCTGAAAAACCTTCTTTTCGTGAATCTCCGGTCGGTGCCTCCCTCTGCCCAGATCAGGATGGGAAGCTCTTTTCCCCGGCTTGTCTTCTGAAGTGTGAAATCGGTCCAGACTGATCTCGTCTTGCCATATCTGTAGGAATATCCTCTGCCAGATCTTTTGCGGCCCCCGACATTCTTCTGGCTCCCGATTGTGATCCGGAACCCGGGAACCTTGCGATACAGTTTTTTCTTGATCCCTTTCTCGATACTGCTTCCTGCCGATAGCTTTAAGCCGCTTCCCCTCAGGTTGGCGACCGCTGCTTTTCTCATCTTCTCCGCTGCTCTCCGGATGCCGCTTTGAAACAATTTCTTGCGCGCTTCCGGCTTCAGCTCGTTGAGAAAGTTTTGAAGGTTCTCGATATCGTAATAGATCATGGATTCACCCTTTCACATTTTAGCGTCAACATCCCTCTGTCAATATTGGGAATGATGTTGGTCACTGTGTAGACATATCCTCCAAGCTGCTCCACTCTCCAGTTCTCTTTGATCTCGTGGGCGTCACGGATATTGAACTCCACTGAATAATCCGGAAACAGTTCTCCGACCTCAAACCTGTAGCTGCCGTTGGTCTTGACTCTTTCCGCCCATACCGTTCGTGTGGGGACATAATCGATTTTTTCGGCACGAAATTCATCGACCGTCACCACTCTCTTAAGTATCCGCAGACGGTATCTCATCCTTCCCGCTATCATCATCCACAAGTTTGGTCCAAGGCTTGACCAACGCCCTCAGCGAGTACGGAACCTCATGCATCTGCACCCCGCTCACACCCTCGCGCTGGTTATACCAGTGCCCGGCTGTCATCATGATCGCCTGCACGAGCGAAACGGGAAACACACCCCCGTTCAGCCCCTTCAGCTCCTCCACGCTCCGGTTCGTCTCCCTGACGACCCACTCCTCCGCCACACCCAAAAGATGCGCCAGATACGCGTCGTCATCCGCGAAATCATCCGCGCGCACATGCTGCTTGAAAAGTTCCAGACTCACCAAAGACATCGCTCAAATCAGAAAAACAGAATTATCAATTATGCATTATGAATTAACTTCACGCCTTTCCCTTACCCAGCACGAACGCCTCCTCATAGAGCGTCACTGTCGCGAAACGCGCGTTAAGCACGAAATCCACAGAGTTGTTGCGAGCAAGCGTGTAGGGATCCACGATCAGGTTCATCGAATCGAAAAAGCCCGCCGCCTGATAATACCAGTCCCCGAAACCAACGTTCCCTTCCCCGATAGCCGGGGTCGTGAACACCGGATAACCCAATATACGGTCATTCTCGCACACGAAACGCCCGCTCCCGGCGTCCACCTTCGTGTCCTCAAGCTCCGCCTTCATGTCCTCCGTCATCACCCAGCACGGCGCATAGAGCTTGATCCCCGCCTTCGTCACCTCCGCCTTCATCTTCAGAAGCTCCCTGCGCGTCGGAACCGCCCCCGCAAACTCGAAAGGATTCTCCGCCGCCTTCACAAACGGGCCATACACCACGCGGTCTTTCTCCACCCCCTTTGCGTCGGTATATTTTGCATCGGTCGTGAAAAGTGCCTCGTTCACGCAGTCCACGATCGCAGCAGGCATCTCCTCGCGAACAACACCCTCCACGATCCCTTCCGAGTCGTTAAGCTCCTCCCTCGTCACCGGTATGGCGCAGCCCAGTCGCTCAGGCTTGCACTCAAGCTTCGTGAAGTCGATCTTCCCGTCCTCAAGACGCTCACCCTCGGCTACCCAATGCGCCTGTCCCTTCCCGTGGCGAGGCCACCGCAGTGTCCCCCCGCGCAGTCCCGTGCGGATGTTCAGACCCACCAGATCCCAGATAAGACCCGCGCGCAGAGGTTTCAGCATCTCCTGCTGCTGGATCGGGATGATCCCCGTCCCGTCAAGATCCGGTGTCATCATAAGGTCGCGCATCATCATCACCGTCACCGTCTGCTTCGCCAGGATGCTCTCCCGCAGCACAGTGTCCGCGTCCACGGTCTGTGGCACCGCGGGCGACTGGATCGCCCGCATCTTCATCGAGATGATGTCATTGTCGCGAACAAGCCTCTCATATTCCTCGTTCTCGCTCTCGTTGCGCTCCCTGTGCTCCTGCTCGCACACGTCGGCAAGCTCCTGGATCCGCTCGCAGTTCTCCTGCTGGCGGTTGATAAGCTCCCGGAGTGCTTTCTGGGGATTTCCCCTTCTCTTCTTAATCATGATTGTAAAAAATAATAGTTTTGATCTTTAGTTATCTTCTCTCTTCGGCATTTATCTTCTGCGGCGTGCCGCCTCTCTCATCTCCCGGATATATCCCGCAAGATGGGCATCCCTCCTCTCCGGCTCTTCATCATCACTCCCCGGATGCTCCGCAAGCCCTTGGGCAAGCTCACGGTTCGCAACCTCCGTGGCGGGATAGGCGGGATCCGGAGTCAGCGTCATGTCGTAGATCCCCGTCATCACCTTCACCCTGCATGTGACGATGTTCTTCTTCCCCTCCTTCTTCACCGACCGCTCCACAAACGCCGAGTCATAATAGCGCGTCGAGAAGGCGAACGAGCACCCGTCTATGATCCCGCTCCTCACAAGCTCGAGAGCCTTCTCCCCGTCAGCCGTATGCGGAGCCTCGAACGAGAACTTCACACCCCTCTCGTCCCTCTCGTAGGTGAGTGTTCCCTTCCCCTGCTTGCTCCGCGCCAGAAGAAGCTGACGGTCGTGAAACAGCGTGAACTTGATGTCGGAGCTGTCAAGAAGCTCCTGTGTCACCGCCTCCGGGTCTATCACCTCACGCAGCTCCCCCTCATCGTCCGAATAGAAGGGGGCGGAGGGGGTGCCGAACAGGATCGCATACCCCGATATGGTCCTGCCGGGCGCCTCCCCCTCCCCGGTTTCCCGCACGTGCAGACCTGCCCCCTCCGTGTGG
>CAMWID010000130.1 GCA_947174235.1 uncultured Porphyromonadaceae bacterium
CTAAGAGTATGTTTACTTTTAACTTTATGAAATCTTTATAGCTCTTTTCGACCAATTTTAAGCTTTTGTTCAGTCATTATGGAACCCCATAACTCTTTCACAAAATCTAAAAATTGACTCGAAAATATTCTTTAAATCTTAACATAAGTCAAAAGTAAACATACTCTAAGAGGGAAAAAGTAAAGGGCTTTGCCGGCGAATCAACGGCAAAGCCCTTACCAATTTATACTAACCAATCTTTACTGAGGATCGCCTGTCAGTTGTGACAGCTGACCGCACTCTTTTCAACAGGCAGAGTGTCGATATAATTTTTGATATAGGCGTTGAATCCTTCCACGTCTTCCTCTGTGGGGGAGATGCTCAGACCGGTGTTGCCTCCGAATACCTCCATCTCGAGGTAGTCGGCGAGATTCCTGTCGTTTGAGTTGTTGACGAGGTAGCCTGCGAGAAGCGCCATACCCCATGCGCCCCCTTCACCGGCAGTCTCCATTACAGAGATCGGGGAGTTGAGAGCTGCCGCGAGGATACGTTGTCCCACGCCGGGAGTCTTGAAGAGACCGCCGTGTCCGGTTATACGGTCCACTTTGATCTTCTCGTCGTTGAAAAGGATATCGTTGCCTATTTTCAGGCATGCCACCGCCGCGTGGAGGTTGGCACGCATGAAGTTGGCGAGGTTGAAACGGTTGTTGACCGAACGCACGAACAAGGGGCGTCCTTCGGTAAGACCGGTGATAGGCTCGCCGGAGAAATAGTTGTATGATACAAGACCGCCACAGTCGGGATCCCCGTTGAGGGCGTTATTGTATAGCTTTCCGAATATCTCGTTCATGTCTACGGGTACGCCGAGCAGTTCGGTATATTCGCGGAACAGTCCCACCCATGCATTGAGGTCTGACGTGCAGTTGTTGCAATGCACCATGGCAACGAGGCTTCCGTCGGGAGTGGTCACCATGTCGATCATCTCGTAAGGCTTGCTGAGTTCCTTTTCAAGAACGATCATAGAGAATGATGAAGTTCCGGCTGAAACGTTACCGGTGCGCTGCTTGACGGCATTTGTCGCCACCATACCGGTGCCTGCGTCACCCTCGGGAGGACAAAGGGGCGCTCCGGCTTTCAGGTTCCCGGAAATGTCAAGGCGCTTTGCCCCTTCCTCGGAAAGGACACCTGCCTTTTCTCCGGCGACAAGAATCTTGGGAAGGATATCTTCAAGTTTCCATCCGAATCCCTTGTCAGCGATAAGGGAGTCGAATTTCTCCACCATTGCGGCGGAGTAATTCTTTGTCTCGGGATCCACGGGAATCATTCCGGATCCGTCGCCGATACCGATCACTTTCTCTCCCGTGAGTTGCCAGTGGATATATCCGGCGAGAGTAGTGATGAAGTCCACATCTTTCACATGCTCCTCATTGTCGAGGATAGCCTGATAGAGGTGGGAGATGCTCCATCTGAGAGGAATGTTATACTCGAAGAGTTCGGAAAGCTCGGCGGCAGCCTTCCCGGTGTTGGTGTTGCGCCATGTGCGGAAAGGAGCGAGCATGTTGCCGTCCTTGTCGAAAGGCATGTATCCGTGCATCATCGCGCTTACGCCGATTGCGGCGAGAGATGTGAGCTCCACGCCGTATTTCTCTTTGACGTTCTCGCGAAGGTCGCGGTAGCAGTCCTGCACACCGAACCATATGGCTTCAAGGCTGTATGTCCAGAATCCGTTTACAAGCTGGTTTTCCCATTCGTGGCTACCCTGTGCGATAGGATTGTTGTCAGCGTCGATGAGAACAGCTTTGATGCGGGTAGAGCCAAACTCGATACCGAGAATGGCTTTACCTGCTTCTATTGTGGCTTTTGCTTTTTCAGGCATAACGCGGGAATTTAGCAAAGTGATTTATTGAGCATGTAGTAAACCTCGTTCCAGCGGAGAGAATCCTTGAACGCCGGAATTGTGGTGTGGGCGTTGATGTGCGCCATTTCGATACCTGCGATCTCCGCGTAGTCTTCCCAATATTCGGGAGTGAGCTCATAAGAGAAGCAGGAATGGTGTGTGCCGCCTGCGAGGATCCAGGCTGCGGCTCCGGTCTCGAAGTTGGGCATGGGGATCCAGAGAGCGGAAGCCACGGGAAGCTTGGGAAGCGGTTTTGACTTGATGCACTCTACGTCGTTTGCGATAAGACGGAAACGGTTGCCGAGGTCAACTACAGTTGCGGTGATACCCGGTTTAGGCATTGATGTGAAGACGAGACGCGCTGTCAGGCTCTTGCGGATGCCGATGCCGAGGAAGTGAACCTCAAGACGGGGTTTCTCTTCGGCGATGAGGGGACAAACCTCAAGCATGTGTGCCTGAAGGATAGAGCTGTTCTTGCCGTCGAAGTTGAGAGTGTAATCTTCAAGGAAAGAGCATCCTTTCCCTTCCGACATCACCCATACCATGCGGTAGAGAGCGGCGCTCTTCCAGTCGCCTTCGGCTCCGAAACCGTAGCCTTCAGCCATAAGGCGCTGAGAAGCGAGACCCGGAATCTGGTCGAAACCTACAAACTTGGGATCGTTGATGTCGTCAGTGCCGAGGTCATCGAAGTTGGTGGTGAAACCTTTCGCACCTTTGGCAGTGAGGATTGCGCGGAGTGTAAGTTCGGCGTGTGCGGCGTTCCAGATCTTCTTGTAGCCTTCTGTAGAAGGATCCTTGAGATCGTCGGCAACTACATATTCGTTGAAGTAAGTCTCGACAAGAGCCTTGATATCTTCCTCTTTGATTTTCTTGTGGTATTCCATCAGCTCGCTCACGGGAGTGTAGTCCACATGGTATCCGAGGCGCTGTTCAGCCTCTACCTTGTCACCGTCGGTCACGGCAACGTTGTTCATCTGGTCGCCGAAACGGAGGATGAGGCAGTCCTGAGCGTCAGCCCAAGCCACAGCCACGCGTTCCCATACGGCGATCTTCTTCTGTGCCTCGGGATCGGTCCAATGTCCTACCACAACTTTGCGGCGGATGCGCATGCGTGTGCAGATATGTCCGAACTCGCGGTCGCCATGAGCGCTCTGGTTGAGGTTCATGAAGTCCATGTCCATGTCGTTCCATGGAATTTCGGCATTATACTGTGTGTGGAAGTGGAGCAGAGGTTTGTTGAGCTGCTGAAGACCGCGGATCCACATCTTTGCGGGAGAGAAAGTGTGCATCCATGTGATTACACCGGCACACTTCGGATCGTTGTTTGCGGCGAGCATGATCTCGCTGACTTCCTTGGAGGAGTTGGCTGTGCCTTTATATACGACTTTTACGGGAAGGTTTCCGGAATTGTTGAGCCCGTCTACCATTTCGCGTGAATGAGCGTCAACTTTTACAACGGCATCGCCTCCGTAGAGGAGCTGGGCGCCGGTCACCCACCAGATTTCATAATTTTCGAACATGGTTGTTATAGGTTATTTTTTTGGTTATTGATTTTTTTGGGGAGGGGGAGGGTGGAGGGAGAGATAAGGTGGAGATAAGGTGGTTAAGGTGGTTAAGGTGGATAAGGTGGTTAAGGTGGATAAGGGGACGCTTTTTTATGCGGCTCTTCTTATTCTTGACTTTCCTATTCTTGACTTTCCTATTCTTTACTTTCTTATCCTTTGCTTTCTTATCTTTTGCTTTTCCTATTTTTTACTCTTCCTTTTTTATTTTTGTCCGTAGTAGGCGTTGGGGCCGTGTTTACGGTTGAAGTGCTTCTCGACGAGAAGCGGATTCATCGTGAGCTGAGGGTTGAGGGTGAATGCAATGAATCCCATTTTTGCCACCTGCTCGAGCACTACGGCGTTGTGTACAGCCTCGTGGGGTGTCTTTCCCCATGTGAAGGGACCGTGGTTGTTAACGAGGACACCGGGAGTGTGGATCGGGTTCATCTCTTTGAATGTCTCCACGATGACGTTTCCGGTTTCCAGTTCGTATTCGCCTTTCACTTCCTCTTCGGTCATAGAGCGTGTGCAGGGCACGGCGTCATGGAAATAGTCGGCGTGGGTTGTGCCGATGTTGGGCAGGTCTTTACCGGTCTGCGCCCATGCGGTGGCATATGTGGAATGGGTGTGTACCACTCCGCCGATTTCAGGGAAAGCACGGTAGAGCGCGAGATGAGTGGGGGTGTCGGAAGACGGTTTCAGGGTGCCTTCCACCACTTTGCCTGATTCGAGATCCACCACGACCATGTCGTCCGGCTTCATGTTGTCGTAGCTTACCCCGGAAGGTTTTATCACGACGAGACCTCTGTCGCGGTCAATTCCGGAGACATTGCCCCATGTGAAAATCACAAGACCGTGAGCCACGAGTTCGAGGTTGGCATCACACACCTCTTTTTTCAGTTGTTCAAGCATATTGAGATTGTTTAAACTTTTTAAAAGATGTTCTTAGAAACTGTTTAAAATTTATTTTATCTTGTCATTGAGGTCTTTGCCGGCATCT
>CAMWID010000131.1 GCA_947174235.1 uncultured Porphyromonadaceae bacterium
TTCGGAAGAATCGGTGGATCTCTTCTGACACCCTGGATTTAAGACACACAGGGAACCCCCGGTCATTCTCCCATGGGGTGTTCAAGAAACGTCAGCAGACACAGGTCAGCGATATTGAATCAGATTCCTGAATATCCGATTTCAATAAAGCTACAATGTAGGATACAATGCACGAAAATGAGGCTGTGTCGTATTGACACGGTCTCATCGCTTTTTTTTCTAAAGAATTGAATCAATGTAAAGAGAGGAATAGATATATGTCATTATAAATATTTTGTGATTGTTATCGGTTTTTATTAATTTTGTTTTTAAATAAAATAACTGAAATACCTCCGGGATTTTACCGGGACTATCATGAAATTATTTTCGCGAATATTTCTCTTTGTTCTGTTGCTTGCGGTTGTCGCAGCGGCAGGATGCGGCGGCAGACATGATCGTCGTCTTGTGAAAGTTTATGAGTTGTCAGACACCTCTCCGTCGGAGGCAGTCACGCTTCTTGACAGTATTGACCGAAGAGAACTCTCCGAATCGGACGGACATTACTATGATCTGCTCTATATAAAGTCGCATGATAAAATGTATGTGCGCCATATATCCGATAGTCTCATACAGGAGGTGATAGATTACTATTCCTCGCAAAAGAAATCACCGGAATATATCGAGTCGCTATATTATGGCGGACGAGTCTACAGCGATCTTGGAGATTTCCCGAAGGCTCTTGAATATTTCTATGAAACATTGGAACTGACTGACCAAGAAAAACAAGAAAATGGGAGAATAAGTAGGGTGTTGTCACAGATATCTGAAGTGCTTGTCAAATTGCGGTTATATGAAAATGCGAAAACAATCATAAAGAAGAGTATAGACCATAATAAGAAATTTCATAGGCTTGCGGATATAGTAGATAATCTGACATTGTTGAGTTGGATATATTATAAAACTGGAAATTCAGATTCAGCAGTCTTGACATTGGAATCCATATTGTTTTTTGATGATCCTGTATGTGACGCTTCAAAGACAGAGGCACTTGTATCTCTTGCGATGATTGAGTCTAATAGAGGGAACGTAGGCAAGGCATTGAACATTATTCGTCCCCTTCCCCAGCAATGTGATTCCTTGTTGATAAATTATGCTTTGGCAAATGCCGCCGATATATATATGAAAGCGGGGATCTATGACACTGCTTATATGTATTCCAAAAGATTGGTGGAAAATAGTATTCCAAATAATAAAAAGGCAGGTTATCATGTCATGCTCTCTCCCGGAGTGATTAAATTCATTAATCCTGATTCATTGTATTATCATTTTAACAACTATAAAAATATTCTTGAATTATATTATGACCAACATGACTCACAGGCAGCGATCATGCAGCAGACAAGATATAATTATGAAGGTCATGTGCGGGAAAAAGAGAATGTATTGAGAATAGTGGATTACCTAAAAACTTTTTTGTATACATGTGTTATCATTCTGCTTCTGTTGTCATCGGTCATTTTTTATTTAAGGAACCGGAATAAATCACAATATATTCAACTTATGGAAACTCTTGTCCGTCTTTCGGAATATGAAAAACGACATAATCAGGAAAACAGTAAGAATGGGAGTGACAATGTTCCGGAGGTTGCAGGATGCGTTACATCAGAGGAAAACAGTTGCGAAACCGAAGATCGGCTTAAGGATCCGGAAATGAATCTTGCCCAAAGGGAAAGGAATAGGTATAAATTAAGGGATAAACTCCTGTCGATGCAATGTACCAGAAAGGAAGCCTGGTGCATATGTGATAAATTAAGGGAATCAGAAGTTTTTAAGCAGCTTGAAGATCTTGTCTGCCGCGACAGACCATTAAAGGAGGACAGCCCTTTATGGAAAAATCTTGAGAATACAATTAGTGTGCATTTTCCCGGATTCAAAAAAAATATAGAAATACTTTCTGATACAAGATTGTCAAAGATAGAATATCATATCATCATACTTATGAAATATGGAGTTCCTCCCGTTCAGGTTGCAGGACTTCTGTGCAAGACAAAATCAAATATCTCATATTACCGAAGCAGACTTAAGGAAAAATTGTTTGATGATAATAGCGAGAAAGTAGATATTGATAAGCTAATATATTTAATATAAGATAGAAAGAGTGAATGTCTTGAACTTGTTTTGAACTGTCCAAAGTCTTTGAAAGAATGAAAAAACGCTTTGAAATTATTTTTGAACTGATTTTGAACCAGAAAAATTTGATCAATAAAAATAAGAATATAATTTTGCAAAAAGCAGAATAAAATGAAAAATTTTTTATTGACACTCATCTTAATTGGCGGCGCAACTTTTGGATGTTATCCGTCCCCTGGCACATCGAATAATGGAGATATGTATTATGAAATCCCATTATATGATGAAGAAAACGGAGAAGATGCAGAAGATGTTACTCCGGTAGAAGAACCACAACGACGGACAAGGATTCCAAGATGCAATAAGAGTTGTATCATAAGTAATGAATCCGGAGTGCTTATCAATGGCAGTCCTGTTTCTGATCGAATCTTATCATATAGGATTTATGGTGTGGATGGCGTATGTTTGGCGGTGTTTGCTGATGAATTCTCGTTTGTGAACTTTATCTTTTCGGGTATTTCCGGAGAATATGTATTGCGTTTCCTTATGGATAAGGATTCATATGCTGGAACAATATATATAACAGCAAACTAAGAGAAATGGTTTTCAATAGCGTTTCATAAGTGGGTTTTGTCAATTAATGCACTTATGTATTGTTTTCATATTCAAATTTTTAATTATGGAGAAAATGAATTTTACAATGACAGATCTACAAGAGTTCGAGGAACTCGAGATCTACGGAGGAGGAACGGGTGAAGCAGTTTCCCAAAACTCGTGTTCAAATAACGTAGCAGGATGTGCCGGCTGTTCTGTTGACGAAGGATGTTCAAACAACGTTTCCGGGTGTGCATGTGAGGATAAGGACGATAAGGAGGATAAGGATACTTCTGCTGAAAATCCGTAATGAATCCGTAATGGTTTATGGTTTCATAATATTGAAGCCATAAACCATTACTTTTAAGATCTTATGATAATTGAATTGATTAACCTTTAAATATATTTCAATAAATATGAAAGTAAGTGCCTACAATTATGTATTATATGATGAAAATTTTTCCTTTTGGTTTAATGGTGTAACTAAGAAATTCTTTCGTGTCTCAAATAATCTTGGTAGAAAAATAGAAACGTTGTTATCATCCGATCAGTTAAACGTTATACCCCAAACTATCCAAGATAAGCTAATTGTCGGAGGTTTCATCATCTCTAAATCTGAGAATGAATTAGATTTAATAAGAAAGTACAACCGCGTGGCAATAGATCAAAAAAATTATTTTTTAGTAATTTTACCAACTCTTAATTGTAATTTCAAATGTTGGTATTGTATTCAACATCATATCCCGAGTGTGATGTCGGAATTTACTAAAACCCAGATAAAAGCACATATAAAATACATGATAGAATCTGAAAAAATAGATTCGTTACATATTGAATGGTTTGGAGGGGAGCCTTTTATGGGATATAAAAATGTTATATTCCCTATCAGTAATTATGCAAAGATGCTGTGTGGAAAGCATGGTATCCCTTTCTACAACACGACAACAACGAATGGATTTTTTATTACTCCGGAAAAATATGAAAGCCTTTCAGATATAGAGATGAGAGGATTTCAAATCACTATAGATGGAGAAAGGGATTTGCACAATGCTGTGAAATATTCATTACCGAATACTTCGGCATTTGATACTACTCTCAAAAATATAAGCGGTTATCTTGAGTATAATAAGTCTGCCGTTCTTAAATTAAGAATCAATTATACTCATGATAATCTTACTTCTAAAATTGTAGAACAAATTGAAAAATTTTTTATAGAGGATTCACGAAAAAGAATTCAAATCAACCTGAAGAAAGTCTGGCAAGAAAAAGTTGATAAAAGGTTTTATACTAAAACATTAGACATACAGAAAGGGTTCACAAATAATGGCTTTAATGTCAATCATCTTGACATTATTACAGATTTTATTCCATGTTATGCTAATAGAAAATATTATACTGCAATCAATTACGATGGGAGCTTACTTAAGTGTACCGCATCAAATGATTTATATTTGGAAGAGCCTTTAGGCACAATTAATTCTGATGGTTCATTAAAATGGAAAGAGGGAGTTGAAAGTGCTTATCAAGAACCATCTTTTGAAAATGACCGATGTCTTGAATGCAAATATTTGCCAATTTGTATGGGGCAGTGTCCTCGTAATTATATCAAGAAAAAAACAGGATGTAAAATCGATGGATTTGATATTAATATAGAAGAAGGAATTATTAATTATATAAATGAATCATATGCTTCGTTATAT
>CAMWID010000132.1 GCA_947174235.1 uncultured Porphyromonadaceae bacterium
TGGTCGAAAAGAGCTATAAAGATTTCATAAAGTTAAAAGTAAACATACTCTAAAACCTCACTAATATGAAACAAAAAGTCAAATTCAGCAACTATTGTCTCATCATGACCGCCGCTATCGCCGCAGTTTTCATAGCGGGTATATTCTCGCTGCTCGGAGATACGTACCGGCTCACAATGTTCTGCCTAATTTTCGGAGCTGTCACTGCCGCGGGACTTTACTATTGTCCGGTAGCGGTCGAAGCCGATCAATCGGGAATCAAAATTCACCGTCTTTTATCCGGACATAAATTTTTTGATTACCGGTATGTTAAATCTGTCGAGACATTCTATCCTTCCGCCGGAGGATTAAGGCTGTGTGGAAGCGGCGGATACTTCGGTTACTGGGGATACTTCAATGACATAATGGCAGGAACCTATTTCGGATATTACGCCAGCCGTGACAACTGTTTTCTCGTCAGATTGAAAAACGGGAAACAATATATCATCGGATGTGAGGATTCACACGCCATGACCGAATATGTCAGATCGCATATGGCATAATAAAACGCCGGACGAGTTTCATCCGGCGTTTTATGTATTACTTCTCAATAATATCCGGATCGGGCATGTCATTGTCTCTTATATCCAAGTCACTGCATCCATTAAGAAATATGACAGCCCTCTCCACTCCGGAGACCGAATTGCCCTCAAACACGAGCGGACCGGCGCTCTTGGCGCTAAGCACGGGCCGCTCTATCATGCGGAAGATATTTCCGGTTATCCTTATATTGCGATGTACCGGTCTCCTCCTGTCGACAACGCTATTACTTGGATTTATACCTATCACCGCTCCCGAGGGATTGTCAAACTTATTGTTGTAGCCACATTCGATAAAGGTATTGCCTGAGATCGTGACATCATTGCATGGTCCGGATTCAAACCAATATTTGGAATCACCCTCTATCAATATGCCTGACATGCCGGTCTTGTCAAAAGTATTTCCCCTTATCTCTACTTTCCTTGGAGTGGTCACAAGTATTCCCCTTGTGTCTATTCTTGAAAAATAATTATCATTGATCTGTACTTCCGGCGTCCATGTAAGGTTTTCCACACACCATTCCTCCGCCACCGAGTTTGCCGGCATATCCCTGTCGAACGTCACCTCCACAAGCCTTTCGTCTATGCGCCTGACCGCGGTCACCATCGCGGTATCCATCCTGAGCATTGACGAAGGTTCTACAAAAGCTACGGAATCACCTTTCCAAAACGCATTGAAACCATAGCTCTGATGATGCATGAAACGCAGACGAGCCTTTCTCCGGGAAAGTTTTTCCACTATCCTGAGATTTGTGCCGTGTATGTTGATACCATCATCCTGCGCGCCCACAAAGCGGCAACCACTTACCCTTATCCTGCCGCCGCAACCTGAAAACTGCATAAAATCATTCGCCGCCGCGAGAAGCCTTCCCCGACTTGGTTCACACCTTACACTGTCGAACGTAATGTCTCTGGAATATTGGCTCACAAAACCCATCCCGTGCATATAGTGCATGGTCACTCCCGAAAAATGTACATCACGGCTTTCCGTTATGAACGCTCCCAGCTCATCCCTAATAACATCCCGCAAATTGATCGACACTCCTTTCCCCGGCATGAAGCCATCCGGAGTCCTGAAACGCAAGACTCCACTTTTCAATTCCTCCACCGGACAATCCCTGAGCACCTTCCAGTCGCCGCTGTAGGTATAATACCGCGTCTCTGGGTCATAGGCGATACATTGTATCGGGAATCCCACTGTAGAAAACCCCTCCGCCACAAAAGCGATCTTGCCGTCCGGCAAAATGTCATAACGGGTGTCGCGATGCACCTGCACGGTCGTATATCCCTCAACCACATCAATATACGTGAATTCAAAACCTCCCGGACGCTCAAAATCCACAGTCAGATCATTTACTTTCACCTCATTGCATCTGTCCAACACCATGGGAGTCATCCGCCCATGCATCATAAGGGTGGCTCCACTCCCCTCTACAGTCACATTTTCGGCTCCGACAAGATGAATCCCGATATGTTTCTTTTTGTCATGCCACTCATTCTCGTCTGTGGTATTCGACACATAATAATCTTCCGTCGAACAATCCTCCCTCCACAAGTCATACCTCCCGGGTGGAATAAGCAACACGCTCCCAGGACGACGGCTGCATTCTTCGGCTGCCGCCTTGAACGCCGCCGAAGAATTGCGGTGACAATCCGGAACTGCGCCGAAATCCACGACACTGACCGTATCACGCTCTTCAGCATGTGCCGTATGCCACAATCCTGCTATAATGACAACCATCGCACACACTCTTGACTTTCCACTAAATTTCATGATTCAGATTTATTGTTATTGATTTGTCTATACCTTTTACAGACTTCATTTATTCAAACTATATATCCGCCATGCAGCATACTCCTCCATATATGATCTCCCGAGTGATCCTCAGAGACCGATATGAACGACCGCAACATTTTTCAGACAATGCAAATTTAACCGTATTTCCTGACGTAGACTGACGGAATAATACATTTATTGAGCGGAATAATACATTTCAATCACCACCACTGATCTGACGAACCTCCACTCATTCACCATAATCACGCACACCAACCTTAACTTATAAACATACCGGCAACGAACTCAAGACAATCTGCCGGGGGAGCGTTACTTTTTTACATACCTTATCATGACTCAAAAATTTTTCTTAAGGAGTGGGGTTTGTCATGAAATTTTCGTATATTTGCAGACACTTATCAAGTTATTTATCAATTTACCTGATAGTTTAACGCCAAAATCTTGCAACCTAAGACTGAAAGTCAGGCTCAAGAGACAGAAACACAGCAATACTCAAATAGATTTCATCACATAATACCAAAGAAAAATGGCAATCAATCTTCAAAAAGGACAACGTATAGGGATCGGTCTTCAGAAAGTCGGGGTTGGTCTCGGCTGGGATCCCAATACAAGCACTGGATACGACTTCGACCTGGATGCCTCGGCATTCATGCTCGGAGAGAACGGGAAACTTCCCCTCGATGAATTTTTCGTTTTCTACAATAATCAGATCTCTCCCGACAAGGCTGTGGAATCATCCGGCGATGACCTCACCGGAGGCAACAGCGACGGCGGAGATGACGAAACTCTGACAGTAGATCTATCCAAGGTTGACCCGCGCATTCAGGAGATCATATTCACTGTAACCATTCACGAGGCGGAACAACGCCGACAGAACTTCGGACAAGTCCATAACTCATATATCCGTATTTATAATGCCATCACAAATGAGGAAATCGCCAAATATGATCTTGATGAAGATTTCTCTATCGAAACGGCGGTAGAGTTCGGGCGCCTTTACAAGCGTAACGGCGAATGGAAATTCGAGGCTATGGGCAACGGATATAGAGGAGGGCTTCAGTTCTTTGTCGACAAATACGTAGGCTGAGCTCCGATACTTCAATTTTGTCTGAGCTACGCAAAAACAAGACCTGCAATATTGCAGGCAGCAAGGTCAGGATCAAGTCGAATAATTCTGAAACATTACAGATTTTTAGAGAATTAGACACAGGATACTAACTTTGCAATAAAGAAACATTAAAACAATTTCAGTAATGGCAATAAATCTTGAAAAAGGACAACGTGTAGCCGTTGAACTTCCGAAATTCACAATCGGTCTCGGCTGGGATACCAACCAGTCAAGCACAGGTGTTGACTTTGACCTCGACGCATCGGCATTCATCCTCGGTGAAAACGGGAAAATTCTTGAGGACGAATTTTTCGTTTTCTACAACAATCTGAAATCACCTGACGGTGCCGTAGAACATACCGGCGACAACCTGACCGGAGAAGGTGAAGGCGATGACGAGAGCATCAGAATCGACCTGTCAAAAATCGACCCTCGCGCGACAGAGATCACATTCGTGGTCACGATCCACAAGGCTGACGAGCGCAGGCAGAACTTCGGACAGGTGCGCAACGCGTTCATCCGCATCTACAATGCTGCCAATGGCGAAGAAATCCTACGCTACGACCTTGACGAAGATTTCTCAGTCGAGACAGCAGTGGAGTTTGGTCGTCTTTACAAGCGCAACGGACAGTGGAAGTTTGAAGCTATCGGCACAGGTCAGAAAGCCGGACTTGGCGAATATCTCAACAAATATAATTGACAATCAGCTATCGGCGACAGATGATTGACGATCTGTGATCTAAGAGTATGTTTACTTTTAACTTTATGAAATCTTTATAGCTCTTTTC
>CAMWID010000133.1 GCA_947174235.1 uncultured Porphyromonadaceae bacterium
CTCGGAAGTTGTTGACGCCACAGGTTGCGGCGACACATATATGGCGGGTTATCTATATAGCCGAAGTCGCGGTGCCGACTATGCCGAAGCCGGAAAATTTGCTGCGGCAATGTGCACTATCAAACTTGCCCACACCGGACCATTCAACGGTACTGAAGCTGACGTGGCAGCCATAATCAATTCTTAACGCCAAGACATCGCGGTCGCAGAGCGGTCAGACCAAAAAAAGACCGGATTCCTGATGGAATCCGGTCTTTTCATTATACTATAATTCAGATATCAATCTGCATTTTCATCATTATGGCGCGGGGTGAAACGACGCGGACCGTTGTTGTCGCGGCGGGGACGGTTGTCACCTCCATCACGACGGAACTCTCTGCGGGGAGCGTTGTTGTCTCCATCACGGCGAGGACCGAAGTTATCACGACGGGGACGGTTGTCTCCACCCTCTCGGCGGGGAGCACGGTCGCCACCTTCACGGCGCGGACGAGCCTCACGCTCTACATAACCTTCAGGCTTCTCCGAAAGCACCCGCATTGACAGGCGATACTTGCCGGTCTTCTTGTCAATCTCGATAAGTTTGACCTTAACCTTGTCACCTTCTTTCAGACCGCTCTGTTCCATGGAATCAAGACGATCCCATGAAATCTCACTGATATGGAGAAGTCCGTCACGTCCCGGCATAAATTCAACAAAAGCACCGAAATCAAGAATCGAACGCACGGTACCGTCATAGACCTCACCCTCCTCAGGCTGTGCCACAATAGCACGGATCCTTGCAAGCGCGGCATCTATGCTTTCCTTGTCTTTTGAAGCGATCTCCACAATGCCTATGCCGAGTTTCTCATCCTCCTCGATAGAGATTGTAGCGCCCGACTCTTCCTGGATACCCTGGATAATCTTACCCTGGGGACCGATGACTGCTCCGATGAGCTCCTTGGGAATCTGGAGCGTAAAGAGACGCGGAACATGAGGTTTGTAATCCTCGCGAGCCTCCGGAATGGTTTCCTTTATTATATTAAGTATGTGCAGACGACCCTGGCGAGCCTGCTCGAGAGCCTTTTCAAGAATCTCATAGCTCAGTCCGTCGCATTTGATATCCATCTGTGTGGCTGTGATGCCGTTCTCGGTACCTGTCACTTTGAAGTCCATGTCTCCGAGATGGTCCTCGTCTCCAAGGATATCCGACAAGACGGCATATTTCACGGCACCCTTGTCAGATATAAGACCCATAGCCACACCTGCCACCGGACGCTTCATCTTCACGCCCGCGTCAAGAAGAGCGAGTGTACCTCCACACACAGTCGCCATTGACGAAGAGCCGTTGCTCTCCAGAATGTCGCTGACGATGCGGCAAGTGTAGGGGAAGTTTTCGGGGAACATGCGTTTAAGCGCGCGATGGGCGAGATTGCCGTGTCCGACCTCACGTCTGCCGACTCCCCTCTGGGGACGCGCCTCTCCTGTAGAGAACGGAGGGAAATTATAATGAAGCAGGAAGCGTTCCTTGCTTTGGTTCAGCACATCGTCCACGATCTTCTCGTCAAGAGTAGTGCCGAGTGTGGCTGTCACGAGAGCCTGAGTCTCGCCACGTGTGAAAACAGCCGTGCCGTGAGGTCCGGGAAGATAATCCACCTCACACCATATCGGACGTATGTCGGTGGTCTTTCTGCCGTCAAGACGTATCCCTTCGTCAAGCACACAGCGGCGCATTGCCTCCTTCTCCACGTCATGATAATAGCGTTTAACCATAGCCACACGCTGCTCGGGGGTATAGAGCGCGAGCTGCTCCTCTGTCATTTCAGGGAGGTTTTCTATATATTCGTCGCAGATTGCCTTGAAACTGTCGGAACGCCAATGCTTGTCAGCGCTTCCCGTGCGGGCAATGGCATATGCCTTGTCATAACATTTCTCTTCAACATCCTTGCGGAGAGCCTCGTCATTGACCTCATGATTGTACTCGCGCTTCACCTCTTTGCCAGCTTCTTTCATAAGTTCGAGCTGCGCGAGACAATGCTTCTTGATCTCTTCATGAGCCACCTTGAGGGCTTCAAGAAGCTCAGCTTCCGACACCTCGTTCATTTCGCCCTCGACCATCATGATATTGTCGTAGGTGGCGCCCACCATAAGTTCGATGTCGGCACGCTCCATCTGTTCGAAAGTGGGATTGATCACCCACTCGCCGTCCACACGCGCCACGCGCACCTCTGATATAGGACCCTGGAACGGAATGTCGCTGCACATCAGGGCTGCCGAAGCGGCGATCCCCGCAAGTGCGTCGGGAGCCTCATTGGCATCTGCGGAATACATCGTGACATTGACAAATGTCTCCGCATGATAATTGTCGGGGAACAACGGACGCAGCACACGGTCTACAAGACGGGATGTCAGGATCTCGTAATCGCTGGCACGTCCCTCCCTTTTAAGGAAGCCGCCCGGGTATCTGCCGATGGAGGAATACTTTTCTTTATACTCTACGGTAAGGGGCATGAAATCCACGCCTTCGTTCGCCTCCTTGGCAGAACATACGGTGGCGAGGAGCATGGTATTGCCCATGCGCACTTCCACCGCGCCATCAGCCTGCTTTGCAAGTTTGCCCGTCTCGATCGTGATCTGACGGCCGTCGCCAAGCTCGATGGTCTTCTTTACTGGCTTTAACATATAAATTTCTTTCTTGTTTTTTCTTCGCTGAGTGAAAATTAGTGCAAAGTTAACATTTTTATTCCGTTAAAACCACTTATTCTTTGTATATTTGCACTCCCAAACCGAAATATTAAGACATGAAACGACATTTATCATACTTTTCAGCGCCACTTTCCGCGGCTGCCATCGCTTTCTCCCTCATGACAACTGCATGCGGAAGCGACGATTTCAAGATCAAAGGCGAGATATATGGCGCGGACAACCTGCCTGTGATTCTCGCTAAATCCGATTTCCATGGAAGATGGGTCGCAATTGATTCTACCCGCACTTCCGGCAACGGCTCGTTCTCAATCTCAAGACCGGCTCCCGCAGCCCCGGAAATATTCCGCCTCGAGATGGACGGACGCTTCATTTACGTGCCTATAGATTCTACCGAGACAATTACCGTGACATCGTCTCTTGACAAATTCGGTTCCGAATTCTCCCTTTCCGGAACTCAAAAAGCGGAAGCCCTTGAACGTTTCGACAAAGAAGTGATGGCTCTGCCGGAAGGAATTTCCCCCGATTCGCTTGATTCGTTCAAACGGTCGGTATATACAAAATACATGCGCGACGGACAGGGATCTATCGTAAGTTATTACATCCTTACAAAACTGGTCGGAGACAAAGCCCTGTTCGATCCTCAGAAAGACTATAAATATTTCGCGGCTGTGGCAAACGGATTCAAACAGCTGCGCCCGGAAGATCCGCATACCCTGCTCCTGGAGACCACTACCATCAACGCCCAAAAACAACGCAACAAAGGGCGTGGCAACACTATCCAGATAGAAGCGGAGGAGCTTACCGTGATCGACATCGAGCTCCCGGATGAAAACGGCAAAAACCGCAAGCTTTCCGAAATTGTCGGCAACGGCAAACCCACCGTCGTGATATTCTCACTCCTCACACACCCCGAATCTCCCGCTCTTAATCTGGAGCTTTCCCGTCTCTATTCGTCAATGGGAGGAAACGTTAATTTCTACCATGTGTCTCTTGATCCTGATCAATATGCATGGAGAGACGCGGCGAAGAACCTTCCTTGGGTGACTGTGTTTGATCCTGACGGAGAATATTCAAAAGCAGCTTTGAGATACAATGTGTCGGACCTCCCCACATATTTCATATATTCCGCCCAAGGGGAACTTCAGGCACGTGCCGCCAGTGTAGACGAACTCAGAAAACAGCTGCGTTGATCAACGGTAATTTAAAATCACATCTTCTTCAATAGGGTAGCGAATCAACGCTACCCTATTGAAAAATATACAATCCTGCCTATCCGTTGCCGGGACGTGACACTTCAGTCAATTTCTCGGGACCTACATTATCAGCCAAGACTGTATTTTCAATTTTTGATTCTAAGAGTATGTTTACTTTTGACTTATGTTAAGATTTAGAGAATATTTTCGAGT
>CAMWID010000134.1 GCA_947174235.1 uncultured Porphyromonadaceae bacterium
GAGGTGATTACGTCCCGCACCGTCAATGTGTCCGGAGATTCATTGTGTAGCCTGATTGGAGATGTTTACAGATATTTCATATCCTTTATAACAGACATTGTCAGACAGCTGCATAAGATTTAATAATCGGCTTCGCATTATATTTTCTTAATACGTCTTTTTCCGCGTCAATTACATACAGCACTTGATTATCAATATCAAGATCAATAGATAGAATTTCGTAAGGAAATTTCACCCTCATAACAGGTTTACCATCCCAATTAAAGAATTGGATCTCAGATCCCTTTGTTTGCCCAGTTTCAATTTCCATATCGGTATGACCTGAATAAACAGCCCCGAATCCCATATCCCACGCTGCAACACTATTGTATGTGTTCTTTAATTTTAAACGTGGAGTGTCCTCTATTTCATTGACATTATCAAGTTGTTTTCCAACACAAATAGTTTTGCCGGATTTCCCATCCCTTGAATATATGTTAATCTGATTCAAATAGACCATGGCCTCAACAAATTTATCTGCAGCCCTATTATACCGGGTGACACGGGATAGTAAGTTTATATTTTCATTTACAGTATGACGGCTCATTTCCTGGGTTATTTCCGGTTCATATATACTATCTGAATTGCAAATTTCCCTTTTGAACCCTGTAAAAGATTCATTCGGGACTGACATCCAGAATGACGCAGTGTCACACATGATAACGTCCCATACTTCATTTTTCAGTATATTGTTTTTTTCATACGTAATACCATTTGTCTCTCCATCCGACATTGATCTACTTACATTCAGATGCATTATCCTGCTGTTTGTCTTATCAGGGATAAATGCATATAATGAATCATTTAATTCAACATATACAGCCGAGGAGCATCGTGGAAGAGAATAGAAGTCATCAGGACCTTCCCCGACACTCAGAATGTCCTTATGTTTACCATCATTCATGTTTATTAATGTCCAATAAGATGGATGACCGACAATTAATAGGCTATCAACGACTTTCACCCCGTTTATTCCTATTTCGTCACAATAGAAATCATTGAATTCTTCAAGACCGGAAGAAAAGTTGAAATCCTTGATTATTTCAGGCTCTCCTATGAATAGTGATTTGTATTCTTTTGTTGTGCATCCGCACAACAAAAGAATACAAAATGTCGAGTATACACAGAGTGATTTCATTGTTCAACAAGTGTGACTAGGAGAATACCAACGATCTGTGCCGCTTATGAACATACAGGTAGGGCAATATCTTACTTGACATCCATCCTTACTTGTGATGGAACGATAACAGGTTTTATTTCCTGTTGCGGATTCACCTGCCGTAAGAGCCTCAATATTGGCAATCTCGTCAGGTGTGAACTGATGACGGGGAGTGCTGTTCCCGGCAAGGAAACAGCCGCCGGCGGCGAGGGCTGCGAATGCAAGCCCCAAAAGAAATTTCTTTTTCATGTCTTGAGAAATTTTTCCGCAAATTTAATTTCGAAAAGTCCATTTCTCCAAATTTTGCACCTATCGCGCCATATCCTCACATTTTCAATATCTTACATTAAATAAAGGCTAAAATACGGGTGTGTTTGGCACTGAAACGATAGATAAAAAAATGCGTTTTGGACATTTTTTGCATCTTTTTGGACGTTTTTTCAATCTCTCATATCCTCTTTGCCATGCTACTTTTTGAAAAGTATACCCGGCAGTTCCTCCTTTCTTTCCGATGTAGAGCGGCTCAAACTTGACTTAAGTCTTGATTTGCGGTTATAGAAAGTCTCCGGATGAATCTTAAAAATCATGCATATCGATTCTACCGACATACCCAAATAAAGATATGCCGCCAACCTTCGCTGATTCGAACTGAATCCTTGCAATGAATCGTAAACATCCATCAACAATCCGCCGGTTGCATTGTTGATCTCAGATTCAAGCTCTTCAAGAAACCGGTCGTCGCTCCTGAGTTTATCGATATTCTTTTCCATCTCATCCAACAAATGACCCGTCTGTTTTTTATCACTTTTGTAATATTCTGAATAGAGTCTGTCAAGATGAATGAAAATGGTGGAGAGTAATGACGTAGCGGTATTACCCTTTTCGCCGACTTTATCTGCATTAGAATTATTAACCGCTTTTAAATCTTCATTATCTTTTAAATGGTTGGCCAGCTCCTTCGACAAAAGCCCCACCTTATCCAGAAGATCCTGTATTCTCCTGTTTTTTCTATCCGAAAGTATCTTAAATATTAATATGGCAACCAATATGGTAAGAATTGAGGACAGTATAAGCAATCTGTTTAATAATCTGGTTGAGGAAAGTTTTTTCTGCGAGTCAGACAATTTTTCATCATGATGTTGCTTAATAATATAATGCGATTCTTTGACATCTTTCTGTCCGATTCTCAGGTTTAATTCGCGATTCTCCTTTTTGAGTGATTCAAATGCCTTCTTATAATCCCCTATAAGCAAATAATACTCATGATATACCGCATCCTCCCCATATTCTTTAGTTATGACACCGGCTATTTCCTTGATGGAATCTGCCGGAGCATGGTCCTCCACCATCGCCCAAAGTAGAAAATTCATATCCCTCAGAGCCATGTCGTCTTTATCCATATCGTATAGCTTATTAAGGAATCTTCTTGCCGAGCGATAATCTTTCTTCCACAGACTGGCATTTCCAAGTGAACTCAGGGATTCTCTTATCAAACCGGTGTCACGGCAACTGATGCCATCCTCATAAACCTCTTTCATCAGGGCGATACCTTCTTCAGCGCGGTCATTTTCCGTCAAAGTGGAGGCATACCATAATTTTGATTCTTGCTCAAATATCAACGAATCCAGTTTTTGGAACCGCTCCCAAGTCTTTTTTGCGTATTTACTCTTTTGCAATCTGTCGCCCAGCCTTCCTTCCACCTCGCTGAGAGCCCAATAAATTTTCGCGATATAATAGTTTTCTGTGGTGTCAGCCAATTCGAGCGCATCAAGAAAAGTGACCACGGCGCTCCCGTATGCTTCTGCATTCTGCAAGATCCTTCCCTTATAGTACAGAGCCCGCATTTGATTGTGACTGTCCCCAAAATTCCCGAACACCTGTGCGGCGCAAGAAATCTTTTCCGCAACAGTATCATCATGGAGAGTCTTGTCGCGGGCTTCCGCCCACAACAGGTCAAACATCGCCTTGTCTCTATCTGTCGTCAACAAGGTTGTGTCAAAATCAAGCAACAAACCGTAGGCTGAATCAGGGTTGGTCACAAGCATGGTGTCAATCTCCCGGATGCCTCGGGCATATGACTCCCCTCTCTCACAACATACGAAAACATATGTAAACACGGCTAACACAACCGCAACAAAGGATCTAAACATAGTTTGGAGTAATCATTTCAAATCTTCCGATGTCCACTCTTGTGTAACGCCAATCCAATCTGAAATAGTACGTTCCGATCAAACTTTTTGCAATCTATGGAAAGAAAAAACGGTTGACGAGAAAACAAAAACAATAAAAAGCAGCCTCAAAAGAAGTGTTAGGGTTAGGTGCACAGGTGTTAGGGGAACGTGGTCTCTCCGAGACCACGTCGTGCAGAAGAATCTGTGTGCAGATAAAAAAACCCTTTCCCTTGGTATTATGGTAAACGATATGCAGGGCGGCACTGTCCCCGGGGATTATAACCCTGTTGTCTAATTCAGCGGAGGAACACGTGCATGACGCCTCGGTCTCCCACAAGAAACTGAACCCCATGTTTCCTTTCTGAAAATCCTGTCAAGGATTCTAACGCCTCCAAAGGCACTTCAAGAAACCTTTCCTTGCGGTGATCCATCCTTATAACCCTTTTATCT
>CAMWID010000135.1 GCA_947174235.1 uncultured Porphyromonadaceae bacterium
AAGGACATAAGAACATAAGTCATAAGGACATTAAGGATATAAACAGAAGGACATATGAACATAAAATTTTATGTCCTTATGTCCTTCTGTTTATTATAACAGCGTCTGTCCTTCTGTTTATTATAACAGCGTCTGTCCTTATGTTGTGTTAGTCGGGTTAGGCGTTTTTGATGTAGTCCACGATCCAGGCGCCGACTTCTTTTGTGCCGTAATGGGCACCTCCTTCAACCTGGATTTCAGGAGTACGGACGTTGGCGTCGAGAGATGCGTTTACAGCCTTGCGGATCAATTTGCCTTCTTCCATAAGGTTGAAATATTCGAAAAGCATAGCCACGGAGAGGATTTGTGCCAATGGATTGGCGATGTTGAGTCCTTTTGCCTGAGGCCATGAGCCGTGGATCGGCTCGAATACTGGAGTATGTTCACCGGTGGAAGCCGAGGGGAGGAGCCCCATTGAGCCGGTGATGCAAGAACCTTCATCTGTGAGGATGTCGCCAAAAGTGTTTTCAGTCACCATGACATCGAAGAATTTTGGGTCCTGTATCATTCTCATGGCGGCATTGTCAACGAACATGTAGTCTGTTTCCACTTCGGGATGCTTGACAGCCATCTCCTTCGCTACCTGACGCCACAATCTGGACGAGGCGAGTACGTTAGCCTTGTCTACCACGGTGAGATGCTTGCGACGGCGTTCTGCATATTTGTAAGCCTCCTCAAGGATACGCTCAATCTCCGGACGGGTATAGGCGTTGGTGTCATAAGCTTTGTCATTATCTTGATATTTTTCTCCGAAATACATTCCGCCGGTAAGCTCGCGGATACAAACGAAGTCGGCGCCTCGCACGAGCTCATCTTTCAAGGGAGACTTGTGTATGAGGCATTCAAATGTCTCGATAGGACGGATATTGGCGAAAAGACCAAGTTTTTTTCTCATGGCGAGAAGTCCCTGTTCGGGACGGACTTTCGCTGTGGGGTCGTTGTCGAATTTAGGATCGCCCACAGCGGAGAAAAGCACGGCGTCGGCGTCCATGCAGATTTTGAAAGTCTCTTCGGGGAAAGGATCTCCTGTGACATCAATCGCGTGCGCGCCGCAGAGGGCATACTCGAAGCTGACCTTATGTCCGAATTTATCACAAACGGCAGACATCACTGCCACTCCCTGTTCAGAGATCTCGGGACCGATACCGTCTCCCGGGAGCACGGCAATTTTTAATTCCATATTTTAATGTATTTATATTTTTGATTTTTTGTGTAGGAGAGAGTATCTTTTTTTTGAGGAAAGCAATGCTACGTCTTCAAACGAGACAACTCCGTAAAGCGGGATTAATACTTTCAGATTTAAAAACTTTTTCCCGCCTCGGTCTCCATCAGGTTGAGCATCTTTATCGTAGCTTTTATAGCGGCTTCCGTCTGGTCAGCGTCAAGACCTCGGGTGCGGTAGACACGCTCTTCCCATTCCCAGGTGATAGTGGTCTGTACAAGTGCGTCGGTACGACCACCCGGAGGGATTGAGACAGAATAGTTGGACAAATGAGGGAACTTCCTGTCAAGCTTGTCCTTATATATTCTTTTCACCGCACGCATGAAAGCGTCGAACTGTCCGCTCCCGACTTCATTCTCTTCATAGACATTGCCGTTTATCTCCAGTTTCACGGCAGCCATAGGATTCAGACCGTATGCAGTGCTGACCATGTAGCTTAGAAGTTTCACGTGCTGTGCCTGGGTAGAGCTTTTCAATACGTCGGAAACTATGTACGGAAGGTCTTCTTGCGTCACCACCTCTTTCTTGTCGCCGAGTTCTATGATGCGCTGTGTCACCATTTTTGTCTGTTCCGGAGAAAGCTCAAGTCCCAGTTCCTCAAGGTTGCGCAGGATATTCGCTTTCCCGCTGTTTTTGCCGAGGGCATACTCGCGTTTGCGTCCGAAACGTTCGGGCAGGAGATCGTTGCAGTAAAGGTTTGCCTTGTTGTCGCCGTCCGCATGAACCCCCGCCACCTGGGTGAATACGCTGTCGCCTGTGATCGGGCGGTTGGGTGGTATTGCAATACCGGAATAATTTTCGACTAACCGGCTCACGAGGTTCAGTTTGCTCTCCACTATATTCGTGTGGGCATTAAACTGGTCTTTCAGAATAGCCTGTACACTTGCCAAAGGAGCGTTGCCGGCACGTTCTCCAAGACCGTTGACGGAAGTGTGTATGCCTTTGCATCCTCCGAGCACAGCGGCAAGCACATTTGAGATTGCAAGGTCATAGTCGTTATGGGCATGGAAATCAAAATGGAGATCCGGATACAACTTCACCATCTTTCTCATGAAGAGGAGCAGTTCAAGAGGATTCAGGATTCCGAGTGTGTCGGGGAGCATAAACCGTTTGATACCGCAGTCTTTGAGAGCGTCTATCATTTTGAAAACGTAGGAGGGAGAATTTTTGATGCCGTTGCTCCAGTCTTCAAGATATACATTTACATTGATGCCCATGCTGTGGGCGAGGGAGATATTCTCGCGTACGTCACGGAAATGCTGTTCCGGCGTTTTCTTGAGCTGATTTATGCAATGGTTTTCCGAGCCCTTGCAAAGCAGGTTGATATTGGCGCATCCGCAATCGTTTATCCAATTGAGAGAAGTGCCTCCGTCAACAAACCCGAGGACCTCCACCCGGTGGAGATAGCCCGCCTGTCTCGCCCATTTGCAAATGCGTGAGACAGCGTCTTTCTCCCCGTCCGACACCCTTGCCGAAGCCACCTCGATGCGGTCGACGTTGAGATCCTGCAGCAATGCCCGGGCAATCATTAATTTTTCATGAGGCACGAAGCTCACTCCGCTGGTCTGTTCGCCGTCGCGGAGTGTCGTGTCCATGATTTCAATTTGCGCGGAATAGCTGTTCATATGGTCAGGCTTTGGCTTTTTTCTCCCAGGCTTCAGTTTTTTCCTTGTTTTCAAGAAGGAAATCAATGTCGTCGAGAGCGTTCATAAGGCAATATTTCTTGTAGCCGTTGATTTCAAACTTTTCGCTGTTTCCGGTGGCATTGTTGGTGACTGTCTGGTTGGGGAGATCTACGGTCACTTCCGTAGCAGGATCAGCGGCGATAGAGGCGAAGAGTTCCGCGAGGAATTTTTCCGACACCACTACAGGGAGCACAAAGTTGTTAAGCTCGTTGTTCTTGTGGATGTCGGCGAAGAAACTGCTGATCACCACCCGGAATCCATAGCCCGCTATAGCCCATGCTGCGTGCTCGCGGCTTGATCCGCTTCCGAAATTTTTACCTGCCACAAGGATAACGCCTCCGTATTTCGGGTCGTTGAGCACGAAATCCTTATTTACGGATCCGTCAGGGTTGTAACGCCAGTCTCGGAAAAGATTTTCTCCGAAGAAACTTTCTTCGCGTGTTGTGGCTTTCAGGAAACGCGCGGGGATAATCTGGTCAGTATCCACGTTTTCCAGAGGGAGGGGCACACATGTGCTTGTGATTATATCGAATTTCTGTTTCATCTTTCTGATAGAGTTTTTATTATGAATTATGCATTATGAATTCTGCATTAT
>CAMWID010000136.1 GCA_947174235.1 uncultured Porphyromonadaceae bacterium
TAATCTTCCTCCTACCTTCTATATCTACTGTACTCGCTTCTTCGTTTTATTTTTTTTTTTTTACGATTTCTGCTTTACGTTGTCCGTTGTCCGTTGTCCGTTGTCCGTTGTCCGTTGTCTGTTCTCCGTTGTCTGTTCTCCGTTGCCCGTTCTCCGTTGCCCGTTCTCCGTTGCCCGTTGCTAATAAAAAAAGTGGTAATCTCTGATTGCCACTTTTAATTTCTACAAATTCATTATGCATTATGCATTATGCACTATGAATTATGCATTATGAATTATGCATTATGCATTATGAATTATGCATTATGAATTATGCACTATGAATTATGCATTATGAATTAACTTCAGTCTTCAATATCCACTTCAAAATCATCTCCGAAGAGGTCATCACTGTCACCATCACGGTCTGCGGAGAAATCATCGTCCATTTCTTCAGGCGCGTCATCGGAATCGGAATCGGAACGGGTGGATTCCTTGCCGGGAAGGAACGGATTGATAGTCTTGTTGCGTGCCTCCTCACGTTTGGCGTTAAGGGCATCCATGATCTTCTTCTCCAGCTCGGCAGCAAGTTCTTTGTTATCTTTTATCACCCCTTTCACGGCATCGCGTCCCTGTCCGAGCTTGTTGCCATTGTAAGAGAACCAGGCGCCGCTCTTCTTCACAATACCCAGCTCTACTGCAAGATCAATGATTTCTCCTGCCTTGGAGATACCTTCTCCAAACATCAGCTCGAACTCCGTCTTCATAAACGGGGGAGCCACCTTGTTTTTCACAACCTTCACCTTCACAAGTCTGCCTATAGCCTGGTCGCCATCCTTGATAAATGAAGAGGGACGGATCTCCAGACGTACGGAGGCATAAAACTTGAGAGCGTTGCCGCCGGTAGTGGTTTCGGGATTTCCGAACATCACGCCTATCTTTTCCCTTATCTGGTTGATGAATATGCAGCACGTACGGGTGCGGGATATGGAACCTGTGAGCTTTCTCATCGCCTGGCTCATCAGACGGGCGTGAAGACCCACGTTCTTGTCTCCCATCTCACCTTCGATCTCGGCTTTCGGGGTAAGGGCTGCCACGGAGTCGATCACAAGCACGTCTATGGCGCCGGAATTGATGAGCTGTTCCGCAATGTCGAGAGCCTGCTCGCCGTTGTCCGGCTGGGCTATCCACAGATTGTTGACATCCACACCGAGTTTCTCGGCATAAAAGCGGTCAAACGCATGTTCGGCATCAATGATAGCGCATATGCCTCCCTGACGCTGCGCCTCAGCTATGACATGGATCGCGAGAGTGGTCTTACCGGACGATTCAGCACCGTATATCTCGGTGATCCTGCCTCTCGGAAGACCGCCTACCCCGAGCGCGAAGTCAAGACCGATCGAACCGGTCGAGATGGTCTCCACATCCTGTACGGCGTCATCCCCGAGACGCATCACTGTGCCGCTCCCGAAATCTTTTTCAAGATGCGCCATCGCCATTTCAAGAGCTTTCTTCTTGGCGTCGGCATCGCTTATGCGCCCAACCTGCTGTTTTGTCGCTGATTTTTTCTTTGCCATATATCGTAGTCTTTTATTGTTTTCGTGTTTTGTTTCTGCAAAGTTAATAAATTGAACCGCTAAAGTCATAATTTTTCGCACTTTAAATCACCCTTCATCGCATTAAATAATCTTAACAAATCATCCAAGACTGCAAGTATTTTGCAGTCATATGACATAAAGCCCTAACCTCCACTATTTTTATTATCTTCAGGGAACGTCAATTCAGGACAGGTCGTCATTTCTTAAAAAACAATATGTCGGAAAAGCAAAAACAGATAAAATTGTGTTATAAGTATGCATGTTTACGCATCACTTTTTGCAACAGATTCAAAATAAACAGGCATTTTTAGATTCATAATGCCGTAAATTTTGTAACTTTGCAGCCGTCACAATGAAGTTGTTTAAACTTTTTCTTTTTCAAGATTTCATCAGATTTGGGTGTATGCTTCAAAAGTGTACTAAAATATGATTTAAAATTAAACAAAGTATTCCGGAAAGGGACAAAGATTTAATAACTTCAATTCACATACAAGGTTTAAGCAATTTCTATGTCTGAACGTATGAAACCCGAAATATCACACCGGGGCTATGAGATGCCGTCATCGCCCATCCGCAAGCTCGTCGGAGCCGCACGCGACGCCGAGAAAAGAGGTACCCACGTCTACCGCCTGAATATCGGACAGCCGGATGTCCCCACCCCCCCGCAAGCAATAGAGGCATTGAGGCACATCGACCGTAACGTGCTGGAATATTCACCTTCGGAAGGTATCGAATCCTTACGCGAAAAAATGTCGGGATATTACGCACGTTTCGGAATGGAGATTTCTCCTGAGGAGATTATAATAACTTCGGGAGGATCCGAAGCCGTTTTGTTCGCATTCATGGCGTGTCTTGATCCCGGAGACGAGATTATTATTCCGGAACCGGCATATGCCAACTATATGGCGTTCGCTATTTCCGCCGGAGCTGTGATCAAAAGCGTCACCGCCAACATATCGGACGGATTCAGGCTACCACCCGTAGAAGATTTCGAATCGCTCATCACCCCCCGCACAAAAGGGATACTTATATGCAATCCCAACAATCCTACCGGATATATATATTCCGAAGAGGAACTGATGAAGATCGCCGACATTGTGAAGAGACACAATCTGTTTCTTTTCTCCGACGAGGTTTATCGCGAATTCTGCTACACCGATACCCCTTTCATATCAGCCATGTCACTGCCCGGGATAGAGGAGAATGTTGTGCTCATAGACTCAGTATCAAAACGATATAATGAATGCGGCATTCGTATCGGGGCAATAGTAACACGCCACAAGGAACTCCGTGCCAACGTCATGAAATTCTGTCAGGCGCGCCTCAGTCCTCCTCTTCTGGGACAGATCGTGGCAGAGGCGTCTATCGACACCCCGGAGGAATACATGAAATATGTATACGACGAATATCTCGAACGACGCAATTTCCTTATAAAACGCCTCAACGAGATCCCCGGTGTACATTCACCGATGCCGATGGGCGCCTTCTATACTGTGGCATCCCTCCCTGTAGAGGATGCAGACCATTTCTGCAAATGGGTGCTTGACGAATTCAGCCACAACGGGCACACGATATTCATGGCGCCTGCCTCCGGATTCTACACCACTCCCGGAACCGGAAAGAACCAGGTGCGCCTTGCCTACGTCCACAACACCGACTACCTTGCCGGAGCCCTCGACACCCTCGAGGCAGCCCTCGCCGCCTACAACGCCCGCTGATTGGTCATAAAAGACTCTTGCCAAAAGCTAACGGGATCGCACCCTTCACATCGGCTTATGTGAAGGGTGCGATCCCGTTAAAATAGCGTTACATTGGACCGTCTTAGAGTATGTTTACTTTTAACTTTATGAAATCTTTATAGCTCTTTTCGACCA
>CAMWID010000137.1 GCA_947174235.1 uncultured Porphyromonadaceae bacterium
TTCATGGCGTCTTTCCCTACATTGCGGGTATCAGGTACTTGCTTTGCGAGTACAATGATATTTAAGCTCATATAGATGAAATTTATAATATGTTTTTGTTGTTTCAATACGGTTCGGGTGGCAAAGTTACTAAAAAAAGTTTAAAAATGCCCACTAATCTTCGCAGCATATTGAGGTTAAGTTTGAATTATCATGAATTTTAACTAATTTTGTCGCATAAAAATCCCTATCCGTGACATTCGTGACGTGATGGTTTTTATCGGATGGAAGTCGGTCATGAATGCGGCTTCCATAAAAATTTTATATAACTTCAATATACCTGAAAAAGTGAAAAGAACATACATGTCGTTTCTATTTGCATGCGCTGTCCTCACAGCCGCAGCGGATATTCTCGATGATGCCGCAGGCAAATTGAGGGAGGGTGATTATATACATGCGCGGGAATTGCTTGGCAAGGCGGTCGCCGCCAATCCTAAAGTCAAGACTTCTCCGCAATATGTTTATTTGTCCGGAGCGTGTGAGTTTGAGACCGGGAATTATAATTCTGCCGGCAAGCTGCTTGAGGAAGCCAAAAAGAAAGGTGCCGGAGCCGCCAACCTCTATCTCGGTCGGCTCGCTTTTATGAATTATGATTTCGAGACAGCTTCGGAGCGTTATTCGGATTTCAGGAATTATATCAGTAAGTCCAGACAGCCCGGGGAGGAGACAGTAGGAGAATATGAACGCCAGCTCGCGGTCGCTGAGAGTGCCATGGGGCGGGTGGAGGAGATTGTCGTTATTGATTCGATGGCTCTTCCGAAAGATACTTTTTTTAAGTCGTATAGATTGCCTGAATCGGCGGGTGCTTTGTTGCTGCCCGAAGAAATGTCTTTCGATGGATATGGAAGCGATGCCGGAATGGCATATGTCAACGAGTCGGGGGACTTCATTATGTGGGGGGAGCCGGACAGTGTTGGCAATGTGCGGCTTGTTGAAAGTGTCAGGCTTCTGGACGGATCGTGGCAGGAGCCTGTGGAGGTATCCTCCTTATTGAGCCGGGGAGGATATTCCGACTATCCTTTCATGATGCCTGACGGCGTGACACTTTATTATGCTTCTGACGGAGATGAGTCGATGGGGGGATATGATATTTTCGTGGCATCGCGCGACGCCACGACCGGAGAGTATCTTCAGCCTCTTAATATAGGAATGCCCTTCAATTCTCCATATGATGACTATATGCTTGCTATCGATGAGGAGAACGGAGTAGGGTGGTGGGCTACGGATCGCAACCGTTTGGACGGAAAGGTTACGGTTTACGTCTACCTTGTCAATGACGTGCGGAAAAATTATGATCCGGATGATGACAATATTCTTGAATATGCCCGCCTCTCTGATTATCGTGCCACTCAGCATGAGTCAGACAGGGCGAGATATGAAGAGATCCTTGAAGCGTTGGAAGGATTGGAAAGTGCTGGTGACGAGAATCCGGAAGATTTCCGGCTGCCTGTTGGTGGCGGGAGGTATTATACCAGTTTCGATGACTTCAAGAAGCCGGCGGCAAGAGATGCCATGCGAAAATATCTTGCGGCGTGTGACGCGGTCGAGGAGTCGGAGCATAAGCTCGATGTTTTGTACAGACGTTATTCCGACACCCGTGCCGACAACGTGAAGAATGAGATAATAAGGCTTGAGGAAGAAATCGGACGACAAAGAAGTAAGTTGATTTCCTTGCGCAGTGATGTATACCGTCTGGAAAATCTGACCAATTGATTTTGAATTGCATTTGCATATGGAGTGTATTTGTCTGCCGAGCTTTATGATTGCGGAGAGTGTACGTATGTGATCCTGTAAAATGTTATAAGAGACAGAAATAAATGAATATTGTAGATATAGTTTCCAGCACTGAAAATTATAATTTGCATTCGCATACGCAGTTTTGCGACGGACGCGACAGCATGGAGGAAATTGCCTTGGCAGCGAGGAATGCCGGGATGGAATATTGGGCTTTTACACCGCACTCGCCCGTGCCCGTGGAATCTTCTTGCAACATGAGGATGTCTCGCATGGATGAGTATCTTGCGGAGTGTTCGAGGCTTAAGTCGCTACATTCAGATGTTATGCATGTATTTGCCTCGCAGGAAATAGATTATCTTGGTGATTTCTGGGGACCTCATGTAGACTATTTTCAAAAACTTCCCATTGATTTCAGGCTCGGGTCAGTGCATTTCGTGCCTAATCAGGATGGTGTGCTTATTGATTGCGACGGTCGCTTCGAGCGTTTTTCCGGATATTTAAAAGATGGCTTCGGCAACGATCTCCGTTATGTTGTCGAGAAATATTTCGAGCAGGTATTAAATATGCTTGAAAGGGGAGGCTTGGATCTTCTCGGGCATTTTGATAAAATTGCCGGCAACGCTTCTATGTCGGATCCCGATATAGAAAATCAGGAATGGTATGAATCTTTGGTGGATGACGTGATAAACCATGCCGTAAGCTCAGGGGTGGTCATAGAGATAAATACGAAGGCTTTTGCCGACAAATCTCGATTTTATCCGGCTGAAAGATGGTGGGGAAAGCTTTTTGACGCAGGAGCGGTGCTGGCAGTAGACAGCGATGCCCACTATGCCGGAAAAGTGGTATCCGGAAGGATGGAGGCATATGATCGGTTACGGAAATTTTCGTAGCCATGCGCCGCCACCGGTCACACCACGGAAGCCGCAATATCAAACAAGGTCTCACCAATCATCGTCACGGTCTATTTCAGCACCGTCCAAATCTTCATAGAGGTCATCCGGTTCATCTTGCAGGTCATCATACATATTCTGTCTGTCCTCCATATCGTCGAATCGGTCTTGAAGCCGGTCTATTTCGTCTTGTATGCGGTCATAGCGGTCGGACATCACGTCACAACTATCGAGTAGCTCTTCAAGTTGGTCGATTCGGTCTTGCAGTTCATCTGCATCAGCGTCATCAATACTATGCGCCATTTTGCTTTCAATGATTCGCTGATACTCAGTCATATTTGTTTTAGAGTGTTCTGTTTCACGCTGCGATTCCTCAATGATAGTCTTATATACCGTATCAAAAGTATAGTCGTGGAACGGCGACAATGGCTTGCTTTGCCGCCTCGGCTTTTCGGAAAACCAGTTGCAAATCATATTGAACAGGGCGAGCTTGCCAAAAAAATTCCAAAGTTTCATATCAACACGCGTTATCGGGTTACACTATACGTAGGCTCAGTATTTGAGACCTGACCAATCCATGCAGAAGCGCAGATAGCAGTAATTATAAATGTCATAGCTTATCAAGTTTAGATATGCCGTTGAAAGCCATATGGCTTTCAACGGCAAAATTAGCAAATGAATGGGCGATATTTTTG
>CAMWID010000138.1 GCA_947174235.1 uncultured Porphyromonadaceae bacterium
ACTCGAAAATATTCTCTAAATCTTAACATAAGTCAAAAGTAAACATACTCTAAATTGTAATAAAAACAGATTGATATGAAGAGAATTTATTCGTTAATTGGGTGTGCGTTCCTTCTGGCAGGAGCGTTTGTCGTCTCTTCTTGTTCCGAAAATAAGATGTTGGGGTCATGGAAAGGTGTTGTCCCGGTCAATCTTGCCAATTCAGTGGCGGGAGCGTCGGAATCATCTTTTGTTCCTGTTATCACTTTTAAAGAAGGACAAGACAGGAAGGGAGGAGATGTGAGCGTCTCGGGAGAAGTGAGCATAGAGAAACGATTGAGCAGTCTGTCAGGAGGAGAGATCCTTATGGCTGCCACAGGAATGAGCGATGTCAAAGGGAAATGGAGTTATGATATAGATGACGATGATGATCTTCTACTTGATCTTGATATCAAATCGCTTGAAGTGAAATTTGATAAGGACGACATGTCTTTCAGCGGACCGGGATATACTGTTCTGACGAACGAGCAACGAGATTCCCTTATTTCTGCGGAATTGGATATCTGTGTGATGGAGACACGCAAGGCGTTGAAATCAGAATTTGTCAGATTCAGTCTTATCGAGGATGTGGAGGTGAGCAAAGATGGCAGGACATTAGGTTTTGAGATTAAATCGCCCAAGACAGATCTTAGGTTTCGGAAAATAGGAGATTAAGAGATTAAAATAAATGAGAAACAGGGTGTATCTGCAAGCAAGTCAGATACACCCTGTTTTTCAGCGGGGACCGGCAGGAAGATAATCAAGCCAGTATTTTGCCATTGTTTTTCGCAGATGCAGGGTAGTGCCTTCCCTTTCGTTAATGGCGTGTGTGCGCATCGGATAGCTTACCTGACTGAACACTTTGCCATGTTTTACGAGTTCGTTTACAAGCATCTCACAATTCTGGTAATGAACATTGTCGTCACCTGTGCCATGTATCAGAAGGAGATTGCCCTGAAGACCGTCTGCATAAGATATCGGAGAACCCTTGCGGTATCCTTCCGGATTGTTCTGCGGAGTGTCCATATACCGCTCCTGATAGATGGTATCGTATGTGCGCTGGTCGGCGACAAAGGCGATGGCTATCCCTGTTTTGAAGACTTCCGGATAACGGAACATTGAATTTAGAGTCTGGCTTCCACCGCCGCTCCATCCGGTGATGCCGATGCGTTCAGGATCAATAAAAGAGAATTGTCTTGCGAGGTCTTGTACGCCTTGAGCCTGGTCTTGAGATGCAAATGTTCCGACTTCGCCGTAAATACATTTTCTCCAGTCGCGTCCTCTTGGAGTGTTTGCTCCACGGTTGTCAATGCTGACCACGATATAACCGAGATTTGCCATATATTGGTTCCATAGATCTCCGCCTCCCCACACATCTTGTACGGTAGAGCTGGCAGGTTCTCCGTAAACTTCCACGATGACAGGGTATTTTTTTGAAGGATCAAAATCCATAGGCTTTATCATCCACGCGTCAAGAGTGAGGTCTCCCGATTTTACTTTTACAAATTCTTTTGGATTTAATCCGAGAGCTTCATATTGCTGACGTGCTTCCGAGTTGTTTTCAATCAACCTTACAGAGTTGTGTCTTGGGAAAGAAACCATGTCAATGACCGGAGGTGTGGCTGCATTGCTGAATGTATGCACAGCCCATTTTCCGGTAGGAGACATGTTGTATCTGTGCTGTCCTGTCTGGTCAAGTGGACTCAGGCGTGTGATTTCGCCCTTCCCGTTAAGATTAGCACTGTATAGATAACGTTGTGTAAAGTTGTCGGGCGATGCAATGAAATATACGATTCCGTTTTTCACGTCAGTCCCGACAAGCTGAATAAAATCAAAGTCTCCTTTTGTGACAGGAATAACAGTTTTGCCGTCACGGCTGATCTTGTAGAGGTGCCTCCATCCGTCGCGTTCGCTCAGCCAGGTGAAGTACTTGTTTCCTTCAAGCCATTCCACATCGTCATTTGTTTCAAGCCAGGCATTATCTCTGTCAGTAAAAATATTCTCAGGTTTCCCGCCTCCTATTTTTGCGATCCATACCTTGTTTGTGTTTTGTTGGCGGTTCATCTGCTGAATGAAAAGCTCATCAGTACCGGGGATAAATTCCATTCTCGGGATGTAGTTTTCGCGGGGATCTCCCGGAAGGTCAATCCATGTAGTCTTTCCCCCTTCTATAGGTACATAACCGACTTTCACATCAGAGTTTGTACTCCCTGCCTTGGGATAAGGGAAATGATCGAACGTAGGATAAATAGAGTCGACATTGTTGATTATGTCGAAGAAACCGGTGCCGTCTGTATCACTTTGCCAATAAGCTATAAAGCGGCTGTCTGGACTCCACCTGAATCCGTCACGACAACCGAACTCTTCTTCATATACCCAATCAAAAGTCCCATTTACTATTTTTTCGCTACCGTCATCGGTTATGCGGTTTATTTTACCGTCAGCGATGTTTTCCACGTAAATGTTATTGCCCGATACATATGCAACCTTGGTTCCATCGGGTGAGAATTTCGCAAACATAAGTGAAGATTCCGGAAGACCTTTTCCCAGTTGGCGGAAGGATCCCTCTTTCGGTTCCAATATCCAATAATCACCGCGGGTATCATAACGCCATACTTTTTTAGTGTTTGTATATACAAGAACCTTACTGTTGTCGGGACTCCATGATATGCTTCTCACGGGAATATGTTTTCCCGTAGACTTGTCTATAAACATTGACGACGGGATGATCACTTCCCTTTTATTGTCTTTGGCTCGGTATGCCACGACATCGCGTCCTCCTTCCGGATTGGGTTCGAGACGGCTGTATCGTTCTCCGTCTTTCATCCAGTTCATGGCTCCGGTACCTTTGGATTGAACCAGCCTTCCGTTTACAACATCTTCAAGAAGCAGCTGACCATTCCTTACAGTGCCGGAAGTTTGGGAGAATGGAGAGTCGTCGTTCTCCGTACGATTTTCCCAAGGCATTATCTGAGCCATTCCGGCATTGGCGGCGAACGCCAACAATGCTCCTGACAAAAGATATTTTTTCAGTTTCATGATTGTAATGTCAAATATTCAAGGTTTTTGATAAAAGGAAATAACATTATTTGATTTCAATGTTGTTTGGATTTGAGTAATGATCGGATCTCCTCTTTAGCTATACCGATGAGATTTGCTATGGCATCTTCATCCATTCCAACGGAGATCATTTTTAGAACCATATTTCTACGTTCCTCCGCGCGACCTTCCGCACGACCTTCCGCACGACCTTCCGCACGACCTTCTTCCCGGCCCTCGTCCCGGGCGGTGTCAAGCACGTCGTTCTGAACCA